>CAZESK010000140.1:0-1584 GCA_964515155.1 uncultured Bifidobacterium sp. | reverse complement strand
TTGCGTTACTTGGCGGCGCCAAGGGCGAAGTGAATTTCAGCGAGATTCTGCGTCGGCGGCTGACCGTCACCGGATCGACCCTGCGTCCGCGACCGGTCGCATTCAAGCAGGACATTGCCACTAAGCTGCGCGAGCGTATCTGGCCATTGCTGGAAGCCAGGCGCATCAGGCCAGTCATTCATGCGACGTTTCCGTTGGCGCAGGCCTCGGAGGCGCATGCGCTGATGGAGGCGAGCACCCATGTCGGAAAAATCATGCTGGACGTGGGCTGATCCGCGATACCCCCGTAACAAAGGCCGGCGATCCCTACCGATTTGCCCCTAGTCCCGGCACAGGATAGAATCGCGGGTTTCCTAGATTAATGTCGCAATGCGGACCATCCTGATCGCCGGTAACTGGAAGATGAACGGCAGCCTCGCATCCAATGCGGGTCTGTTGGCAGACGTTCGCGCTGGTGCGGCATCGTCAAAGGCGCAGCTGGCTGTCTGCGTGCCCGCACCCTACCTGGCGCAGGCACAGGCAGCGCTGTCCGGCTCGGCCGTGGCATGGGGGGCGCAGGATGTCTCAGTACATGAGGCTGGTGCATACACCGGCGAAGTATCGGCGGCGATGCTCGGCGACTTCGGCTGTGCCTATGTGATCGTCGGGCACTCGGAACGCCGCAGTTACCACGCCGAGAGCGACGAACTGGTCGCGCAGAAGGCGTCGCGCGCGCTGACGGCGGGGCTGGTGCCTATCGTCTGCGTCGGCGAGACGCTCGCCGAGCGCGACCAGGGCGCAACCGATGCGGTGGTCATTCGCCAGCTCAAGCCCGTGCTCGAGACCGTGGGCCCACAGCTTGGCAGGATCGTCATCGCCTATGAGCCCGTGTGGGCGATCGGCACCGGCAAGACCGCCACGCCCGAGATGGCTCAGCAGGTGCATGAACTGATCCGCAAGACGCTTGCCCAACACGACGCGGCCGCGGCACAGCAGGTGCAGGTTTTGTATGGCGGTAGCATGAAACCGGACAACGCCCGAGACTTGCTCGCGATGCCCGATATCGATGGTGGCCTCATCGGTGGTGCTTCGCTGAAAGCTGCAGATTTTCTGGCGATTGCGCACGTCGCGTGATGGCCTGACCCTCAAAACTCAACACTGGAACTGATTCAATGAATTCTCTCCTTGCGATTATCATCGTCGTTCAGGTGGTCACCGCCCTGATCATCATCGGTCTCGTCCTCCTGCAGCACGGTAAAGGTGCGGACATGGGTGCCGCGTTCGGTTCGGGTGCCTCCGGCAGCCTGTTCGGCGCGAGCGGTTCATCGAACTTCCTGTCGCGTTTGACCGGTATTGCAGCCGCAGTTTTTTTTGTGTCGACGCTCGCATTGACCTTCATCGGCTCGCGGCCGCAGACCGGCGGTAGCGGCGTAATGGACCAGATTCCCGCGAACACGCAACCAGCGCAACCTGCACCTGCGCAAGAGGCACCGCAGGCGCCCGGGCAATCGGGTGAGATTCCCAAGTAAGTCGTGACGCCCGTGCCAAACCGGCATTGAAGGGGCGCAGCAAACAGGTTAAAATTGCATGCTTGGCCGACGTGGT
>CAZESK010000139.1:0-1670 GCA_964515155.1 uncultured Bifidobacterium sp. | reverse complement strand
CGGGTTGGGGATAGCGTGGGCGTGCACGCGTTCCGGCGGGATGAGCTGATGACCTTTCACGTCGTGTTGCAGCCGGAATCGGCCCCGCATGTCGGGTGCGAGATGAAGGACAAGCCGGCGGCGCGCGTGAAGTTGCGGAATGCTTGGTTACGGGGGCGGGGGTAGGCGGGGCGCGTGGTGGGATTAAGGTAGTCCGCGTGGCGGGTTTCGCTTCGCTCTACGCGCCCTATGGTCCGCCCTCAGGTTTGAACATAGGGCGGGTAGAGCGCAGCGAAACCCGTCAATCCCACCCATCCCCAGCCATCACCAACTCCATAGGGCGGGTAGAGCCCAAGGCGAAACCCGCCATACCCGCCTAACGCCATAATGCGAACAACAATCACCGGAGACACCGAATGATCCTCACTCGCCTCGCCTGCGCCGTAGCCATCGCGCTATCCGCCGCCATCACGCTCCCCGCTGCAGCGGCCGACTTCCCCACCGCCTCGCCGCAATCGCAAGGCTTGTCGAAAGAGCGCCTGTCCCGCATCCGTCAGGTCATCCAATCCGAAATCGACGCCAACCGCATGCCCGGCGCGGTGGTGATCGTTGCCCGTCAGGGGAAGATTGTTCATGCCGACACGCTAGGCTTTCAGGACAAGGATGCCGGCAAGCCGCTGCAGCGCGATGCGATCTTCCGCGCTTACTCGATGACCAAGCCCATGGTGTCGGTGCTGGCGATGATGCTGGTTGAGGAAGGGCGGTTGCAGCTGACCGACCCGATGTCGAAATTCTTCCCGCAGCTGGCCAAGCTGCAGGTGCTGGTGAATCCTGCCGATCCGAACGGCGCACGCGAGCCGGCCAAGCGGCCCATCACCGTGCAGGATCTGCTGCGTCACACCTCGGGTCTGACCTACGCGGAGTTCACGCGCTTTGCCAGTGTGAAGACGGCCTACACCGAGGCCGGGCTGTTCTCGGCCGAGGTACCCATGCAGGCGCTGGCCCTCACGCCGGAGCAGCAGATTGAGGCCTTCGCCAAAGCGCCGCTGGTCTGGCAGCCCGGCACGACCTTCGACTATGGCCTCTCGACCGATCTGCTCGGGCGCGTACTGGAGAAGGTCTCCGGGCAGTCACTCGGCGCGCTGCTCGACGAGAAGCTGATCAAGCCGCTGGGCATGAAGGACACGCAGTTCGTCGTACCCGCATCGAAAACCTCGCGCATTGCCGAGCCGCTGAAGACCGACCCGGTCACGGGCGGGCCGGCCATGGCGGTGCTCGACATCACGCGCCCGACCGGCAATGAATCTGGCGGCGCCGGCCTGTCGACCACGGCAGACGATTACCTGCGTTTCTGCCAGATGCTGCTCAACGGCGGAACGCTCGACGGACGTCGTTATCTTTCGCGCACGACCGTCGCCTTAATGACATCCGATCATCTCGGCCCCAAGGTCGCCACGCCGGTGCAGCCGGGCGAGGTGCTGATGGGTGTGCAGGGCTATACCTTTGGCCTCGGCTTCATGGTGCGGCAGGGCGCGGGCATCGCCGGCGTGCATGGCTCGGAGGGCGATTATGCGTGGGGCGGCGTCGGCGGGACCTTCTTCTGGATCGATCCGAAAGAGCAGCTGATTGGACTGATGATGGCGCAGACGCCGGGAGCGATTCGGCAGACTTATCGGCGGATGATCAAGACG
>CAZESK010000138.1:0-1703 GCA_964515155.1 uncultured Bifidobacterium sp. | reverse complement strand
GCGTGGTTGGCCAGTGGCGGGCCCTGCTTCTCGAAGATGCTGGCATCCACCAGACCTTGCAGGTAGCCGATGCGCTTGATCAGCTCGGAGAGACCTTGCAGGGTCAGCAGCAGAAAGCCGATCGGTATGAGCACCTTGGCTGGCCAGAGCAGCAGACCGCCGGCATTACTCGATATCTCCTGGTTGCGGATCGATTCGAGCGCATAGGGAACGGCGAAGTAGAGGATCAGCAGGGTAACCGGCAGCATGAAGAGCAGGAAGCCGAAAATATCGACCCAGACCTGCGTGCGTGTCGAGAACCGTCCCACCAAGACATCGATACGCACATGCTCGTTGCGCCGAAGCGTGTAGGAGGAGGCCAGCAAGAAAATGGCACCGAAGAGGTACCACTGGATCTCCAGCCAGGCATTCGAGCTGGTATTGAGCAGGTAGCGAACCAGCGCGTTGCCGGCACAAACCAGCACGGCCACCAGCAGCGCCCAGCTGATCGCACCGGCGATGCGTTCATTGAGCGAGTCAATCCATGTCGATAGCTGCAGTAAGGAGGTCATGGCCGGTCCATTAAAAAATAACGGGGATGGCGGTCAGCGCTGCGGCGGCGCCGATGTGATCTGATAGACCTGCATGCGCGCTTCAGTGACAGAGGCCCACTGGTTCTGCTGGGCCTGGAAGCGCTTGTAATGGTCGTGGATTTTTCTGAACTGCGGATTCTTTTCCGCTTCACCGTTCAGGATCTCGTTACAGGCCTTGAGCGAGGCATCCATGACTTGCTTTGGAAAGGCACGCAGCTTGACCCCGCGCTTGAGCATGCGTGCCAGCGCCTGTGGGTTGAGCACGTCGTACTTCGCCTGCGTCAGTACGTGAGCTTCATAGCAGGCCGCCGTGAGCGCCGCCTTGTAGGCAACCGGCAGCGCATCCCAATGCTTCTTCCCGATCAGCATTGCCTGCTGCGACCCCACTTCCCACCAACCGGGCGTGTAGTAGTACGGCGCCACGCGCTCGAAACCGAGCTTCTCGTCGTCATGCGGGCCGACAAATTCGGCGGCATCGATGGTGCCTTTTTCCAGCGCGGGATAGATATCGCCAGGCGGTATCTGCTGTGACACCACGCCGAGCTTTTGCAGGATGCGGCCGGCGATACCGCCGACCCGCATCTTCAGTCCGTTCAAGTCATCAAGCGACTTCACCTCTTTCCTGAACCACCCCCCCATCTGCGTGCCCGTATTCCCGCACGCGAGACTGACGACGCCATAGCCGTTCAGGAATTCTGCCATCAGTTCACGCCCTCCTCCCTGCGTGTACCACGCGGTCTGCTGGCGGGCGTTCATACCGAACGGAATGCCGGTATCGAAGGTGAAGGTGGGATCCTTACCGTAGAAAAAATAGAGCGCAGTGTTGCCAGTTTCGACGGTGCCGGCCTGTACTGCATCAAGCACCTGGAAGGCAGGAACGATTTCACCGGCCGGAAAGACGCGGATCGTGAATTTGCCCTGCGTGAGCTCACTGACGCGTTTGGCAATATGTTCGGCCGAACCGTTGAGAACGTCGAGGGACTTCGGATAGCTGGAGGCCATGCGCCAGGTCAGCGTTGGCAAACTCTCTGCTACGGCACTGGAAGCAGTGAGTGATGAGGCAATGCCTGCGGCTCCCGCCATGAAAATGCGCCGGTCCATGACTGTCTCCCCTATTTTTTATCGTGGCGG
>CAZESK010000137.1:0-1786 GCA_964515155.1 uncultured Bifidobacterium sp. | reverse complement strand
ATCCCTCCAGCCACGCCCGTCGCGGTGCGCTGACCTTGAACCATGGCGTGGTGCAGACCCCCATCTTCATGCCGGTCGGCACCTATGGCACGGTCAAGGGCGTGATGCCGCGCAGCCTGCACGAGATGGGCGCGCAGATCATCCTGGGCAACACCTTCCATTTGTGGATGCGACCCGGGCTGGACATCATGCAAAGCTTTGGCGGCCTGCACCGCTTCGAGAAATGGGACAAGCCCATCCTCACCGATTCGGGCGGTTTCCAGGTCTGGTCGCTGGGCGAGATGCGCAAGATCACCGAAGAGGGTGTGACCTTTGCCAGCCCCGTGAACGGGGACAAGCTGTTCATGTCGCCCGAAGTGAGCATGCAGATCCAGACCATCCTGAATTCGGACATCGTGATGCAGCTCGACGAGTGCACGCCTTACGAGACCCAGGGCCATCTGACCACCGAGGCCGAAGCCCGCAAGTCGATGGAAATGAGCCGCCGTTGGGCGGTGCGCAGCCAACAAGAATTCGCACGGCTGGAAAACCCCAACGCGCTGTTTGGCATCGTGCAGGGCGGCATGTTCGAAAACCTGCGCCAGGAATCGCTGGAGGCGCTGGTCGAGATGGACTTTCCGGGCTATGCGATTGGCGGCGTGAGCGTGGGCGAGCCCAAAGACCTGATGCTGCAAATCATGGCGCACACCCCGCACCGCCTGCCTGCCCACAAGCCGCGCTACCTGATGGGTGTGGGCACGCCCGAAGACCTGGTGCAGGGCGTGGCCGATGGGGTGGACATGTTCGACTGCGTGATGCCCACCCGCAATGCCCGCAACGGCACGGTGTTCACCCGCTTTGGCGACTTGAAGCTGCGCAACGCCCGCCACAAAAACGACCCGCAACCGCTGGACACCCGCTGCACCTGCCACGCCTGCGCGGGGGCTTCGGGTGTGTCGTGGGACGATGGCGGACGCGAGGGCTTCAGCCGCGCCTACCTCCACCACCTGGACCGCTGCGGCGAAATGCTCGGCCCGATGCTGACCACCATCCACAACCTGCACTATTACCTGAACCTGATGCGCGAAGTGCGCGAATCGCTGGATGCAGGGCAGTTTTCGCAGTTCCGGGCGCAATTCAAAACAGACCGCGCACGCGGGGTCTGAGCTTCACACCGCATCGAGCCCCGCCCGCGTGGCATCGGCCTGGCTGCGGATTTGCGCTTTGTCTTCATCGCTCATCTTGCCCACATGTTTGACCATGAGCGCGGTGCGCGGGTTGCCTGCAAAGTCGCGCTCGTGGCGGATCAGAAAATCCCAATACAGCGTGGTCATGGGGCAGGCCGTGGAGCCGGTTCGCACCTCGGGTTGGTAGCGACAACCTTTGCAGTAGTTGCTCATGCGGTCGATGTACTGGCCACTGGCCACATAGGGCTTGCTGGTGAAGCGCCCGCCATTGGCGTGCAGGGCCATGCCCAGGGTGTTGGGCGTTTCCACCCACTCCACCGCGTCCACGTACATGGCGCGGTACCAGGCGCTGACTTGCTGGGGTGACAAGCCTGCCAACACCGCGAACTGCCCGGTGACCATGAGCCGCTGGATGTGGTGGGCGTAGCCGTGCTGCAGGCTTTGCCCAACGGTGGCCTGCATGCAGGCCATGTGGGTGTTGCCCGTCCAGTACCAATTGGGCAAGTCGCGGGTGTGCCCGTAGTGGTTGGCCTCGGCCATGTGCGGCATGTCCAGCCAGTACACGCCGCGGATGAACTCGCGCCAGCCCAGCACTTGGCGGATGAAGCCTTCCACGCTCG
>CAZESK010000136.1:0-1963 GCA_964515155.1 uncultured Bifidobacterium sp. | reverse complement strand
ACGACACCGATATCCGGCATCGCGGTACCCGTGACGGGACCGGTGCAGTACATGGCCTATCTCACGAAGCCCGTGGACCCGGAAGCGACGCGCTTCGACGCCGTGCTGAGTCCGCTGAGCACGCTCGGCTCCCACCTGCTGCGCACGCAATTGGAGATAGGCGTACCTACGGGTTTTGACAGGACGGCTGCCTATGGCGAGCATTTGACCTACATGGCCAATGCGCTCGGACTGTCGTCCACGGCCGACCGGCTGATGTCGACTGCACCCTCGCAAGGGCCGACGCAGCGGCTCATCATCGAGCGCCAGCTAAACGCGCTGCTGGTCACGCTGGTGTCGCTGGAGAGCGGCAAGGCCGACAGCAGCGCGGTCGGGTGGTCTGGATTGATGACCGCCGACATCGCAGCACGGCTGGGTCACCTGATCGAACAGCGCGGAAGCATCGACTTCGCTGACCCTACGCAGCTGCAGAACGTGCTGGTGAGTGTTCTGCCCGCGTCGATGCCAGCTGCTGCTCTGATCGCGGACTCGCTGGCGCCGCTGATGACAGCGTTCGCGATGGCCTCCGACGGCGACTTGAATGCGTCGCTGGCATCTCAGATGGTCGTGGCGAATCTTGCCCGCATCATGGCAGCGCGTCACGCGAACATGATCAATGGCACGCTCGATGACGCAACCGTCCAGGCTGCCATGGGCGCAGACCTTGATGCACTGTCAGCAACACTGGTACGTGCTATTCGTGACAGCGCCCCCGCCTCGCGTGTCATCGTCACTGGTATCGGCACCGGTGCGGGCGCCGCCGCCTATCTCGATCTCAACGCCGATAGCCAGCTGGATGCGCAGGACGAAGTCAGCGGTAATCGGGTAGCGGCCAACTTCGGTGCCGGCGGCAATGCTGATCCGGCGGCCGGTCGCGTGGTGATGACTTATCAGATCCTGCCGAGTTCCGGACAGCTGCGCCCGCCAGCGACGCTCACGGCGGACGACCGCGTCGAGATCGCACTCGATGCAGTGAACTTCGGGCATAGGCTCGACCTGGCGTGGGCAGCGTCCGATGCCAACCTGATGCTCAAGGCTGTGCAGGACCGTGGGTTGGTCACCGATTTTTCACTGACCGCGAAGGAGAGGGGATCGAGTGCGCTGGCCACCATCGGCCGCTTCGCCGGCATCGGCGGGCCGAACGGCGATCCGGTGACATCGGCCTTGGGCGCTATCTCCTTGCTGGCGGCCGGCAGCGCCTCTGGCGCCACACTGAGTACGGTCGATCTCAGGCTGGCGCTCGGGCCGTCCGGAACTGCAGGCAGTACGACGGGCGGCTACATCGCCGGCCCCTTGCGTATCCAGGCCGGCGGCATGCAGGCGCAGGCGAGTGCGAACGTGCAATCCACCGCTGCGCTGGACACCGGTGATGTGGCGCTGGCCGCAACCGGGCTGCACGCTCTAGCAAAAGCCAACCTGCTCGCCGGCGGCAGTGGCTTGCTGAAAATCGGACAAGCGGCTCTTGCCAGCCACTCGGCAGGCGCGCGTACGGAACTCACCTTAACAGCCGACGATGGTGGGGTGCGTACTGAACGGGGCATCTCGGCGCTGGCCTCAGGCACAGGCAGCACGTCTGTCGTCATCGTATTGTCCGACGACGGTGCGGTCAGCATTGGCGCGGCCACCGGCGCTGCGGTGACCGAGCGTGCAATCCATGTGGTCGCGTCGGGTGATGCATGGCGAACCGCGCCGGGCTCAGCTGCCTTCAGTACGAGCCGGGCCAGCATGACCATCATCACCGACGCCGGTGCGATCGCGGTGAGCGACATCCATGTCGCTGCCAGCGGCCGACATGCCGTTGCAGAACTGACGATGCAATCGACGCAGGGTACGGTGCTGGTTTCCGGCGCGACCCGGGTGAGTGCCAGCGGCCAGTCCGCCACTGCATCAGCGAGCCTGACCGGCGCTTCGCAGGGAGGGAGTG
>CAZESK010000135.1:0-2002 GCA_964515155.1 uncultured Bifidobacterium sp. | reverse complement strand
TGTCAGGCAGGCCGACTACCTGCGGGCAGTTGGCTACGCTGATTTGCCGGGCTGGCTGGACGATGACGTCCGTGAGGCCTGGCCGGCGCTGCTTAATTCCTGTGCCGTGTTGGCGGTGCGAGCCGGCTGGGCGGAGGCCTGCGCGAATGTGGCATCGATTGATCCGTCGGACCCTGTGGCGGTGCGGCGGTTCTTCCAGGAGCGTTTCGTCCCGCACCAGGTGCGTAATCTTGATGGCAGCCTGAGCGGAACCGTGACTGGCTACTACGAGCCTTTGCTGCGGGGTTCACGTACACCCAGCGGTCCTTTCCGAACGCCCTTGCACCGTACGCCCGCAGACCTGCTGACGATCGATCTCGCGGGCTTGTATCCGGAGTTGAGGAACCTGCGGCTGCGCGGGCGGGTCGTCGGCAACCGCATCGTTCCCTATTTCAGCCGCGCCGAGCTCGAGCAGCAGAATCGTTTGGCCGGTATGGAGTTGCTGTGGGTTGATGATCCGATCGAGGCCTTCTTCCTGCAGGTTCAGGGCTCGGGAAGGGTGCTGCTGGAGGACAGCAAGGAGATCGTCCGCGTGGCTTATGCCGACCAGAATGGTCATCCGTATCGCTCGATCGGGCGCTACCTGATCGACCGTGGCGAGCTCACGCTGGAGCAGGCATCGATGCAGGGCATCAAGGCATGGGCGGCAGCCAATCCCGGGCGTCTACGGGAACTGCTGCATGCCAACCCGAGCTATGTGTTTTTCCGTGAAGAGAAAATTACCGACCCCGCAAAAGGGCCGAAGGGCGCACTCGGCGTGCCGTTGACGCCGCAGCGTTCGATTGCGATCGACCCAGTCTATATTCCCCTCGGGGCACCGGTATTCCTTGCGACGACGCAGCCCAACAGCCCGGCCACGCTGCGGCGTTTGATGGTGGCTCAGGACACGGGTGGTGCGATCCGTAATCCGGTCCGCGTAGACTTTTTTTGGGGCTTTGGCCCGGATGCCGGTGAGCTCGCTGGCCGGATGAAGCAGCCGGGACAGATGTGGGTGCTGCTACCGTTGGCGCTCGCAGTTAGTGCGCCATGACGGAGGCGTGGTCTGGTTGGTTGTGCGGGTCGATCAATCCGTTTCGACAATAATCGACCCAGATGTCGAAGGTGGCATCGAGCGTATTTTGGTGAAAATGCAGCCAGTCCATCAGCAGCCGCCCGCCAGTATGGCGTCCGCGGTCTGCTGCGCCGCGCATGACTTCTCCATGCACGCAATGAAGGCCCCGCAGTACCCGGGCGTGCTGCTCAAGATGCAGTTGCCGCACGGGGAACGCGAAGCTCTCCATTAATTCCTGCTCGAGGCAGAACATCCGCTCCGTTGTCCGGATTACTTCAAGGAAGGCATCGGGTACGTTGTCGTCTGGGCAGGTGAGCAACCATTGCGTGCGCTGGTGCAGCGCATTCTGTGTCTCCCGGATTTCAGCGAATTCTGGCGGCATGGCAGATAGTGTGGGTGACAAAACGCGAAGGTACTGGATTCACCATAGAGAGCTATGGATCCATGTCAAGGCCGCCACGATAAATTCCCCGGCCATGCGAGCTACAATCCGCCGACTTCATTATGTACAAGAACAAAGGAGCGAAATATGAACTACGAAAATATCCTGGTCGAAACGCAGGGCAAGGTCGCCATCATTCGCTTGAACCGGCCCAAGGCGCTGAACGCGCTCAACGACCAGGTCATGGACGAACTCGGGCATGCGCTGCGCGGCTTCGATGCCGACGATCAGATTGGCTGCATGATCATTACCGGGAGCGAGAAGGCGTTTGCCGCCGGCGCCGATATCGGGGCCATGGCGTCCTATACCTATATGGATGTCTTCAAGGGCGACTACATCACGCGTAACTGGGAGCAGATCCGACAGGTGCGCAAGCCCGTGATCGCGGCGGTTGCCGGGTTCGCGTTGGGCGGGGGCTGCGAGCTGGCCATGATGTGCGACTTCATCATCGCAGCCGACACGGCCAGGTT
>CAZESK010000134.1:0-2051 GCA_964515155.1 uncultured Bifidobacterium sp. | reverse complement strand
CCGCGCAGTACGGCGTTGGGGCCAACATAGCAACCGGGGCCAATGATCACATCGCCGATCAGCACCACCGTCGGATGCACGAAGGCGGTGGGATCAATGACCGGGATCACGCCTTCGATGGCATAGACTTTCGGTGCGCTCTTCATGAGCCGGTCCGGATCACGATCTTGCCGGTGACCTTGCGCGACGCCATGTCGATCAGCGCCTGCGGCGTCTGCGCCAGCGCGTAGGTCGCCGAGACATGCGGCCGCACCTTACCCTCGGCATGCCAGCGCATGAGCTCCTGCATGCTGGCGACGTGCTGCTCAGGCTCGCGCCGCACGAATTCGCCCCAGAACACACCGACCACCGATGCGCCCTTGAGCAGCGGCAGATTGAGCGGCAGCTTCGGTATCTCGCCATTGGCAAAACCAATCACGATATACCGGCCACGCCAGGCGATCGAGCGAAACGCAGGCTCGGTGTAGCTGCCACCGACCGGGTCATAGATGACATCCGGGCCCTTGCCGCCGGTGGTGCGCTTGATGCCTTCGCGCAGGTCTTCGGTGCTGTAGTTGATGGTGTCGTCGGCGCCATGCTCGCGGCAGACCGCCAGCTTCTCGTCGGTGGAAGCGGCCGCGATCACGCGTGCGCCGAGCGCCTTGCCAATCTCGATGGCAGCCAGACCGACACCGCCAGCTGCCCCGAGCACGAGCATGGTCTCGCCAGCCTGCAGCTGGGCACGGTCAACCACCGCGTGGTGCGAGGTGCCGTAGGTCAGGGTGAGCGCAGCGGCGGTGTCGAAGTCCATCGTCTGCGGGATCTTCATCACCGATGCAGCGGGCACGACGATCTGCTGTGCAAACGCACCCTGCGGCACGAAGGCAAAGACGCGGTCACCGGCGGCGAAGCCTTGCACGCCATCACCGACGGCACGC
This sequence comes from uncultured Bifidobacterium sp., assembly GCA_964515155.1. GTDB lineage: Bacteria > Pseudomonadota > Gammaproteobacteria > Burkholderiales > Burkholderiaceae_D > Pernthalerella. The sequence continues at coordinate 1,134 of CAZESK010000134.1, read as the reverse complement.
ACGACACCGGCGAGCTCGTTGCCCGGCGTGAAAGGCAGCGCCGGCTTGAACTGATACTTGTTCTGGATGATCAGTACGTCCGGGAAATTCACACCCGCGGACATGATGTCGATCGCGACTTCACCCGCGCCGGGCGTCGCCTCGGGCAGGTCCTCGATGACCAGGGTTTCGGGCAGGCCCCAGGCCTTGCATACGACGGCTTTCATGACTGTCTCCTCGTGGGTGTTCTTACTGGAATCGGGGGGCGCGCTTTTCGATGAACGCGCGAATACCCTCGCGGCCATCTTCGGTCGCGCCGGAGGCGAACATGTTGTCGCGCTCGAGATCGAAATGCGCCTGCAGAGATTGGTGCTGCGCCGCCTCGATCAGTGCCTTGATGCGGGCCTGCGCCTGTGCCGGTCCCTGCGCCAGTTGCAGCGCGAGCTTGCGGGCCGCGTGCGGCAGTTCGGCGTCCGGGTAGACGGCATCGACGAGTCCGATCTCGAGGCACTCCTTGGCCGGGAAAGGCCGGTTGGTCATGAATACTTCCTTGGCCTTGGCTGCACCGGCGCGGCGCGTGACGAACCACGACCCGCCGACATCCGGCGTAAGGCCGATCGCCGAGTACCCGCCACGCAGCTTCATCGACTCGGCCGCGAGCACGAGGTCGCCGCACAGCGCAAAACCAATGCCCCCTCCCCCGACCGACCCGTTGATTGCGCAGACCACCGGAATCGGCAACAACGTCAGCATTTTCATGGCCTCGTGTACCGGATCGAGCAGCTCCTGCAGGATTTCCGGCAACGGACGCGAGGTATCGGCAAAGGCATTGATATCGCCGCCGGCACAAAAGTGGCGTCCTGCGGCCGTGATCAGTACGGTACGCACCGAGGTATCGCTCGCCACGCGCTCGACAGCCGCCGCAAAGGCACGCGCCATCGCCATGTCGAGCACGTTCGCACGCTCGGGCGTATTGAAGGTGATGATGGCCAGCGCCTGGTCGATCTCGAGCTTCAGCGGGGAAGTCATGGGGTCTCCTGATGTTCTTGTTTGTGGGCCGGCGCAGCGAAGTGCAGGCAATCGCTCGATTCTAGCAAAGCGCCGCATCACCGCCCGCCCGCCCTGCCTTGAAAAATCGCGAAGCCCGTCAACAGG
>CAZESK010000133.1:0-2058 GCA_964515155.1 uncultured Bifidobacterium sp. | reverse complement strand
AGTTATTCAACGAAATTGAGTCTGAGGTTTCCGGGAAAATTGTAAAAATCTTGGTGGCCAATGCCTCTCCAGTAGAGTATGACCAGCCTTTATTCCTTGTAGATCCAGCAGGTTGATTTTTGCACTAAATTAAAAAAAGCGTGTTTAAGAAAATATTAATTGCCAACCGTGGCGAAATCGCACTTCGGGTCATTCGTACCTGCAAGGAGATGGGCATCAAAACTGTAGCAGTGTATTCTACTGCAGACAAGGATAGCCTCCATGTACGATTTGCAGATGAGGCGGTTTGTATCGGACCTGCGCCAAGTCGCGAATCTTACCTCAACATCACACGAATAATTGCTGCTGCTGAGATTACCAATGCAGATGCCATCCACCCAGGCTACGGCTTTCTCTCTGAAAACGAGGAATTTTCTAGGGTTTGTGAGGAATATGGCATCAAGTTTATCGGTGCATCACCAGACATGATAGCCAAAATGGGCGATAAAGCCACGGCCAAAGCAACCATGAAAGCGGCAGGTGTACCCACCATTCCGGGTTCGGATGGATTGCTCGAATCCATCGAGGAAGGTCTCGTCATCGCCCAAGAGATGGGCTATCCTGTGATCCTAAAAGCCACTGCAGGTGGTGGTGGTCGAGGGATGCGCATCGTCAAGGAGGACAGCGAGTTTAAAAAAGCATGGGATGATGCCAAAATGGAATCAGGCGCCGCTTTTGGAAACGATGGCCTCTACCTTGAAAAATTTGTAGAAGAACCACGCCACATCGAAATCCAAATCGTAGGCGATCGTACGGGTAAAGCATGCCACCTCTCTGAGCGTGACTGTTCCATCCAGCGAAGGCACCAAAAGTTGGTGGAAGAAACCCCTTCCCCATTCATTACTGATGAACTTCGGGATGCCATGGGTAAAGCGGCTATCAAAGGTGCGGAAGCCATTGGTTACGAAGGAGCAGGTACCATTGAATTTTTGGTAGACAAAAACCGGAACTTCTATTTCATGGAGATGAACACCCGTATTCAGGTAGAGCATCCCATTACCGAAGAGGTAACCGATTTTGACCTAATAAAGGAGCAAATCAAGGTAGCTGCAGGAGAAACGATTTCCGGAAGAAACTACTACCCCAAGTTGTTTGCGATGGAGTGTAGAATCAATGCCGAGGATCCAGCGAATGGCTTTAGACCAAGCCCAGGAAAGATTCTCAACTTACATATTCCAGGTGGACGAGGAGTACGCGTAGATTCACACGTCTATGCGGGCTATGTGATCCCACCAAATTACGATTCCATGATTGCCAAATTGATTGTAAGTGGTCAATCTAGAGAGGAAGTAATCGTTCGAATGAAGCGCGCACTGGAGGAATTCGTGATCGATGGAATCAAAACTACCATTCCTTTCCATATTGCGTTATTAGAAAACGAACAATTCAAAGCGGGTATCTTTACAACCAAGTTCCTAGAAACTTTTGATTTTTCGGTGATTAAAAAATAAGTGATTCCAGAATTTGGAATTCGCCCATAAAAAAAGGGGAAACTGTTGTTTCTCCTTTTTTTATTCTAATTAAACAAGCGAATAGGCATCACCCAACCACATGTAATTTCAACATATTTGTTTTGCCTTTTTCACTTAATGGCATGCTTCCGGTATTCACAATCACTTCTCCAGTTTGCACATGTCCATCTCTTTTCAAGATGCCTTCAATATCCGAAAACACCCCATCCGTAGAGGCTTGCCCTTCGTAGTAATAGGCACGTACCCCCCATACAAGAGACATTTGAGTCAATAGTTTTTGATTTCTAGTAAATACAAAAATATTGGAAAGTGGACGGTGAGAAGCCAAACGAAATCCGGTAAATCCGGATGAGGTAATCCCTACAATGGCTTTTGCTTTTACATTTCTAGACAACCTAGCAGCCATCAAAATCAGGTTATTGCTTAAAAAGGTAGGATCTTCCTCAGGGATTTTGTAGAGGTTGTGGTACACCTCTGCATTTTCCTCCAAGTACGAAATAATGCTCGTCATGGCTTTTACTGCATGAATCGGATACTTGCCAGAGGC
>CAZESK010000132.1:0-2095 GCA_964515155.1 uncultured Bifidobacterium sp. | reverse complement strand
TTAGTTGTGTAGTAAAGGGGTTCGGCGGTTGTCGGTCCCCTTTCTTGCTATGAACCTAACAACTGAATACCATGAGTGACCCTTACAGATACTCCTCACCACAAGAGGAACGAATCAATAACGAGATTGAACAACGACGCAGAGCACAGTCGTTCAACTCAATACACCGCCCGAAGCAAGAGTGGCGGGAATACGGAGACGGGAAAGGAATCACAAACCCGATTCTGATGGAAGTGCTTGCCACCTACGGCGAGATGAAAGACATTCCCCGTGGCACGCTGCAGAACGACGACAAGTTGCCGGTCTTTGAAGCGGCAAGGGTTCAGTTCAACCTGTTCCGTGTTTTTTCAGACACTCTGCGGTACGACCTGTTGCACCAACGGTTGACGCTGCGGGGCAGGGCAGTGGCAGACATTGCCGACTTGAGGGGGCACCTCAAGAACCGTGATTGGACAGGGCGATTGCCACTTGAAGCAGAAATCTGGGAGTTCGCCCGCTACTTCTCATACAACCCGGTTCAGGACTACCTCAACAGTTTGGGACCGAGCGAAGAAGACCCTCGAGAAGTGATTGATGGGTTTACCGAGCGGGTTCTGGGCATCACCGACGACCTGGACAAACTGTTCGTGCGGCGAACCTTGATCGGTGCTGTTGCCAGGGCGTTGGAACCTGGGTGCAAGTTTGACACCGTGCTGGTTCTGATGGGACCGCAAGGCAACGGGAAGAGCGAGTTCTTCAGGCACCTGTTTGGTGAGGACAACTACGGAACAGTTTCGGAAACAAGCGGTGACAAGGACTGGCGTCAGGCGATGCAATGCGTGTGGTGTGCGGAGTTGGGTGAGATTGATGGACACCTGCGGCAAAAGAACTCGTCAGGAATGAAGTCCTTCATTACCGACAGCACAGACAAGTTTCGGTTGCCTTACGGCAGGGAGATTACAGCACACCCGAGACCAAACATCTTGGTTGGGACAACCAACGACCCAACTCCACTGGTAGACCCCACAGGAAACCGCCGGTACTGGGTCGTCAAAACCCAGCAGAAGATCAATCAGGAAACGGTGAGTGGGGAAAGAGACCGGGTATGGGCAGCGGCACTTCGCCTACACCAAGAACGCAGTGAGATCCACTACATCGACTACGACGACACTGCAACCACCAACCTGGTTGAAGAACGCAACAGGGAGTTCAGGGAAGAGCACCCGTGGGAAGAAACGATCCGCCTCATCGTCTCTTGCCTTGATGGTGCTGGGAGGTTTGTGCCGACGGAAGAGCAAGCAGACGAACTGAATCGTGGTCGGTTCCTGCCGCTTGAAAAGTATGCGGACAGGTACCTCAACACACGGAGCATCCTCGAGTTGCTCGGCAAAGGTGTTGAACAGCAAACGACACAGGAGTCACGGCGAGTGGGTCAAGCGATGCGTTCAGCAGGGTTTGAACTCGGCACACGCCACGAGAAAGGAACAAAGGGCAAGTTCTGGGTGCCGTCCTGGCAAAGATAAAGATGGTTCTGACCCCTGTGACCCCTTCAACCCCTCATTTTAGAAACCTATTTGAAAAAATCACAAAATAGGTTTTCAAACTCGGGGGTTAGCGGGGTCAGCGGGGTCAGAGTTCACCGTGATACAAAACAACAGATAACACTATGAGAAAACCCATGGAAGTTCAAACCTTTATCCCTACTTACATGCCAAGAGAGAAACGAAAACCAGTCACCAAAACAACGACCTTGCCGTCCGGTGAGGAGTTTGATTACCGGCGAATGAGAATCCGTGCAGACCTGGTTGAACGCCTTGACGCTGCAAGACCGGAAAACAAAACACTAACCGCCTTCCTCAACCAAGCAGTCGCCTCATTCCTGGACTCCCACAAATGAAACCGATCAACTGCCTCGACAAAAGGTTATTCCTTGAGTACTGCCAGTGTTTGACCGTAGATCGTGATGCACTGACTGCTCATACGAACAAGGTTATTGCAACCTTTGCCGACTACAACGAGCAACCCGACCCTTCAACCCAACGCACCACACAGCAGATCGGTGAGACCGCCACATACTTCCGTTTCGCCCCACCTTTGCTTGAGGTGCCCCATGACT
>CAZESK010000131.1:0-2126 GCA_964515155.1 uncultured Bifidobacterium sp. | reverse complement strand
GTGCCGGCCGAAGCACTGAGGCAATTCCTGCTGCACGCCTACGGCTATTGAGACTGGCTTTGCATCTGTAACAGCAGGTAAACCGGACGGTCAGCAGCCTGTCGAAGCATGAGAATGACTTTATTCACCTCATGCAAAAAGGCCGATCATGAAACCGCTCTCCCAGCTCTTCATCGCTACCGCCGGCTTGCTGATCGGCAGTGGCGCACTCGCCGACCACCACGGCGGCGGCATGCACGGACATTACGGCAAGGAAGGACGCATGCCCATGTTCAGTCTGTTCGACGAGAACAAGGACGGCAAGCTCAGCCGCGATGAAGTGCAACAAGGCGTCGACAAGATGTTCGCCGACGTCGATACCAACAAGGATGGCACGATCTCGCAGGAGGAGATGCGCGCTCATCACCAGTCGCTGTACAACAGGATGCAGTCGCAGATGCAGGAGCGCTGGAAGGCCGCCGACAAGGATGGTGATGGCGCACTTAGCCGCGCCGAGGTCGATGCCGGAAAGATGCCCATGCTCGCGCGCGACTTCGACCGGCTCGACAAGAACAAGGACGGCAAGCTGACAAGCGATGAACTGCGCAACATGATGATGCCGCGTCGCCAGGGCGGCGCGACACCGGAGATGCCGTAAGCGCGGCATCCGATCCTGACGCACGGCCTACTTCTTTCCCCTCCGGAACCACGCCTTTGCGCGTGTTGCGGACGCGTTCACCGAGATGCGTCCGCTTTTTTTCTAGCGCGTAGTCAGCTGCGCAACCGCTTCTACGCGCGCCGCGTGAACGGCTTCGGCGATCTTCTCTGCCACACGCTCCGGCGCGCGCCTGGTCACCTCGGCCGCCACCGCACCGGCATTGACAGACCGTGCCGCAGCGAGCGCGGCCAGTAGCAGCGGCTTCTGCGGATAGGGACAGTCGGCGAAACCCGCGCGCGCGATATGGTCGCATTCACTGGCGTCCAGCACCGCCGAAAAGCGTGCCGGCTTCCTGAACGCATCGCTACGCTCGAACAGCTGCACGATGGTTGCTGAACGCATTTCCTGCGCTCGCGCGACCGTATCGTGCTCGCGTGCGGTCAGAATAGCGAGGTCGCGCAGCTCGTTCGGTACCTTCAGGCGCTGACACACCTGCTCGACCAGCGAGACGCCACGTGTCTCGTGCGCGATATGGCGCGGCCAATCGGCCGGTTCGGTACGGCCCTTGCCGAGGTCGTGCATCAGCGCGGCAAAGCGCGTGGCCAACGGCAAGCCGCGTTGCGCCGCGGTGTCGATGACGTTCATGACGTGGAGGAAGGTATCGATCTCGGGATGATGCTGCGCCTGCTGTGGCACGCCGGCCAGTGCATCCAGCTCGGGCAGGAGACGCGCCAGCGCGCCGCAGTCGTGCAGCACGGCGAACATCCGTGAGGGCTGCACTTCCATCAGACCGCGCGACAGTTCCTGCCACACCCGTTCAGGCACCAGTGCGTCGACTTCGCCGGAGCCGACCATCGAGCGCATCAGTGCCTGCGTCTCGGGTGCAACCTCGAAGTCGGTGAACCGCGCAGCGAAACGCGCCACGCGCAGGATGCGTACCGGATCTTCGGCAAACGCCGCTGATACGTGCCGGAACCGCTTGTGCTCCAGATCGGCACGACCGCCGTAAGGATCGATGAGTGTGCCATCCTCATCCTGCGCAATCGCATTGATGGTCAGGTCACGCCGCTGCAGGTCCTGCTCAAGCGTGACATCGGGCGCCGCATGGAAGGCAAAACCGGTGTAGCCGGGTGCCGTTTTGCGCTCGGTGCGCGCGAGCGCGTATTCCTCGTGAGTCTGGGGATGCAGAAATACCGGGAAGTCCTTGCCAACGGCGACAAAACCGGCTGCACGCATCTGTTGAGGCGTAGCGCCAACCACCACATAATCGCGGTCCTGCACCGGCAGGCCGAGCAGCGCATCGCGTATCGCGCCGCCGACCACATAGGTACGAAACCCGGCCATCTTCATCCACGCAAGTAGTCGGGCGCAACCGCTTCGAGCGGGGTCGGCGTCCAGTGCGGCGGCGCCGGATGCTGGCCGCTGGCGACATTGTCGGCCTTCATTGAATCCAGGTTGTCGCGGCTCATCAGCGGGCCGCCGGGCATCC
>CAZESK010000130.1:0-2283 GCA_964515155.1 uncultured Bifidobacterium sp. | reverse complement strand
CCTGCAGTTGTGACATCAGGTACCCATTCAGCGCACCGCCGCCGCACACATACACTGCTTCGGCCTGCGGCGCGTCACGCAGGATGGCATCCGCCAGACTGCGCGCCGTGAAGGCTGCCAGCGTGGCCTGAACGTCGGCAGGTGCGGCGTTTCCGGATGATTGCAATCGGTGCTCCATCCAGGTCCGGTTGAACAGGTCGCGACCCGTGCTTTTGGGCGCAGACTGCGCGAGATAAGGCTCGGACAGCAGCGCATCAAGCAGCGCGGGAATCACCGATCCCGAGGCAGCCCAGTCGCCGTTGGCATCAAAGGGCTTGCCCAAGTGCATATCGGCCCAAGCATCCATTAGCACATTGCCCGGGCCAGTGTCGTAGCCGAGCACCTCGCCATCCGGGCGCAGCACGCTGATGTTGGCGATGCCGCCGATATTGGCCACCACGCGCGTCGCGGTCGGGCTACCGAAGGCCGACTGGTGGAAGGCCGGTACCAGTGGCGCACCCTGACCGCCGGCGGCGACATCGCGGCTGCGGAAATCGGCGACGACGGCGATACCGGTCAGCTCGGCCAGCAAGGCGGGGTTATTGATTTGCCGCGTGTAGCCCCGGTCGGGCAGGTGCCGGATAGTCTGGCCGTGAGCGCCAATGGCTGTTACCCCGGACGCGGCAAGCCCCGAGGCATCCAGCAAGGCGCGAACGCAGGCGGCATAGTGCCGTGCCAGTTCATTGGATGCGAGTGCTTCGGTATGGATTTCGTTATCAGCCGGGACCTGCAGTGCCAATAAGATTCGCCTGAAGGCTGCCGGGAACGGGATGTGGGCCGAGTGCAGCGTGCCATCGAACGAGGTCAGCACACCATCGACGCCGTCGAGGCTGGTGCCGGACATCAGACCGATATAGATCGTCACTCAGCGAGCTGCCACCTGTACCGCCTCGCCTGCCATCAGCGAGAAGCGATGACCCATGTCAGCCGCGACTCCGCGGAAGCGCCGCAGTTCCTCGCCAGCGAGTGCCACGGCGTGCGGCACGGTGATCGAGTCGGGGTTGCGTGCCTCGTTGTTGACGCGGAATTCGTAATGAAGATGCGGGCCGGTCGACCAGCCGGTGGAGCCGACGTAGCCGATGACCTCGCCTTGCATCACCGGCTGGCCACGCCTGGCAGCGATGCGGCTCATGTGTGCGTAGGCGGTCGAGTACACGGGGCCGTGGCGCACCACAACCATGTTGCCGTAGCCGCCGGCGTTGCCGGCAAACTCGATCACGCCATCGCCGGTGGCGCGGATGGGCGTACCGGTCGGTGCGGCGAAGTCGATCCCCTTGTGCTGCTTCCACTTACCCGAGATCGGGTGCACGCGCATCGCAAAGCCCGAGGTTACGCGAGAGAAGGGCAGGGGCGACTTCAGGAAGGCTTTCCTCAGTGCCTTGCCCTGCAGGTCGTAGTACCCCCCCTGCTTGGTATCGGCATCTTGCGGGCCGAACCAGATGGCCTGGTAAACCTTGCCCGCGTTGCGGAACTCGGCTGCCAGCACGCGGCCGGTGCGCACCAATTCACCACCCTGCCAGACCGTCTCGTAGACGACCTGGAAGCGATCGCCCTTACGCAGGTCGGAAGCGAAGTCGATATCCGACGAGAAGATTTCCACCAGCTGCATCGCGACCGCATCCGGCACCTGTGCGGCATCGGTCGCGGCGAACAGCGATGAACGGATTTCGCCCGAGCGCATCTCGACGCGCTTGTCGGGGACGACCAGCATCTGTTTTGCGGTGAAGCCTGCCGTGCCGCGTTCGATGATGAGGCGCTTCAATTCTTCGCGGCTCTCCTGCAGCAGGGCGGTGGCTGACAAAAGCCGACCATCGGCGTCGGTGGTCGCCTGCAGGCGACGCCCCGGACGCAGGCCCAGCAGTGCCCTCGCGTCGGCATTGCTGCGGATGAAACTCGCCGCCTGAGGATCATTCACGCCGAGACGCTCAAGCAGGTCTGACAGGTTGTCCCCCGGCCGCACGCGCTCCTCGGCGATAAACTCGCCGACGGCTGGGGAAAGGGCGGCGATTTGCGTGTTCAGATCGGGCAGTGCCAGCTCTTCGACCACCAGTGTCACCGGCAGGTCAGCAGCGTCCGGAGCGATCGGGGCGACGCCGGCCGCGCCGAAGGCAACCAGCGAGAGTCCCAGGGCCGCACCCGAGATCACGCGAGTCCTGCGGGAAGCGCGCAGCGCGGCCGTCAGCGCATTTGCGGCTTCCAGTAATTTGGCTCGGAGACTCATGCAATCAGATAAAATTTGCGATT
>CAZESK010000129.1:0-2349 GCA_964515155.1 uncultured Bifidobacterium sp. | reverse complement strand
AGAACGGCAGCTTCCCAAGCTGCATACGAGGGTTCGATTCCCTTCACCCGCTCCACCCTTTCCGGAGCCGGCGGCCCGTACCGGCGCGCCCTCCCGTCTCCAGCGACATCAACCACGCCGTGCCTGGGTCCACAGGCGTGGTGTCATCAGGGCGCTTGCGCCCGCTCCTGCCTGAGCCAGACCACCACCAGCGTGATAATCGTGATCGGCAGCACGAAGCCCAGCGTCGATGCAGAGAAGGCACCGAGAGCTTCATGCTGTTGCGCGGCCAGGATCAGGTAAGTGACATACGCGACATAGTAGCCAAGGAACACCAGGCCCTCCCAGCGGGCAATCTCGCGGCCGGTCATGAAAACCGGCAAACAGGCGAACGCTGTCGCCAGCATGATCCAGATGTCGAAATTGAGCAGTGAAGCGGCCACCACCAAGCCACCTGTGCCGGCGGCAAGGCCGCTGGCACCCACGCAGCCCAGAGTGTTGAAGATATTGCTGCCGACGACATTGCCGACCGCAATATCACGCTCCCCTTTCAGGGCAGCCGTCAGCGAGGTGGCCACCTCCGGCATCGAGGTACCGGCTGCAACGATGGTCAGGCCAATGACGACGTCACTGACACCAAAAGCCCGCGCGAATGCCACCGAGGCATCCACCAGCCAGCCGGAGCCGACGACGAGCAGGGCAAGGCCGACGGCAATCAGGCCCAATTGGGCGGCCCAGTGCGCATCCCACGCGCCCTGTTCTGCAGTCTGGAACTCGTCATCAAACTCTGCTGCCTGCGCGCGGCTTGCGCGACGCGACTGCACAACAAGGAAACCCGTATAAGCCGCCAGCAGCATCAGCAGCGTGCCCGCCTCCCAGATCTGGATGCGACCATCGAGCGAGAAGGCCAGCAGCAGCATCGCGGTGCCGAGCATGACTGGCACTTCCTGCCGTATCAGCTGCAGATTGACCACCAGCGGCGCGATCACTGCGCTGGCACCCAGAATGAAGAGCACGTTGAATATGTTGCTGCCGACCACATTAGCGACCGCGATATCGCTTTGGCCGTCCAGTGTGGCACCGACAGACACGGCGATCTCGGGCGCGCTCGTACCAAAAGCCACGATGGTCAGGCCAACAACGAGTGGCGACAAGCCTAGGGATAAGGCCAGCTTCGACGCGCCCCGCACGAGGGAATTAGCGCCCAATATCAGCGCGGCCAGGCCAGCGAGAAACCATAAAGACTGTAACCAGAGCACGGTATTGACATCCTGTGAGTGAAAGGGGGCACGCGCCTCGGAGCGGTGCGGAGGCTCGATTGTAGGGGCCATTGGCGAAAAATTCAGCAGGCTGTCCACTACTCTGCCTCTGCGCCTGCAACGGGTCGCCAGCGACCGGAGGGTAACCACAGGCTCCGCGATGCGCCTGTGACATAATCGCGGCCGCGGCGCGCGATGCGCTGATGCCTTTGGCCACCTCATGACAGACGCCGAGAAAGACCCTACCGCCCACGCCATGCTCTACGATCCGACCGAGCGCCGTATCCGCAGTTTCGTGACGCGCGCTGGCCGACTGTCGACTGCCCAGGCACGAGCGCTGGATACCCTGGGCCCGGAATTCTGCCTGCCCTTCATCAAGCAACCGCTCGACCTCAATGCGAGCTTCGGGCGTCAGGCAGCAACCGTCCTCGAGATCGGCACCGGGATGGGCGAAACCACTGCGCATATCGCAGCGCTGATGCCCGAGAAGAACTTCCTCGGGGTCGAAGTACACACGCCCGGTATTGGCAGTCTGCTCAAGCTCATCGGCGAACGTAGCATCGGGAACCTGCGGCTGATCCAGCATGATGCTTTCGAGGTCGTCACGTACATGCTGGCGCCGGAGTCGCTGGCGGGGGTGCATGTGTTCTTCCCAGATCCGTGGCACAAGGCAAGGCACAACAAGCGCCGGCTGATCCAGACACCCTTCGTGCAGTTGCTAAGCTCACGCATCATGCGCGGCGGCTATCTGCACTGTGCGACTGACTGGGAAGACTATGCGATACAGATGCTGGACGTGCTGTCGGCCGAGCCTTTGCTGAAGAACACCGCCAACGGCTATGCTGAACGGCCGTCATACCGGCCAGTGACAAAATTCGAGAACCGTGGCCTGAAGCTGGGTCACTGGGTGTGGGATCTGGTGTTCGAGAAGCGGTGAGCGTTGACAGATTGGTGGGTTTCGCTGCGCTCTACCCACCCTATTACCATCCGGATTTATCACCATCCTGATGCATTACCGTCCTTATTAATTGCCATCCTTATCAATTGCCATCCTTATCAATTGCCACCCTTATCAATTGCCACCCTTATCAATTGCCACCCTTATCAATTG
>CAZESK010000128.1:0-2462 GCA_964515155.1 uncultured Bifidobacterium sp. | reverse complement strand
ACTGTGCGCAGGCCAATTGGAGGCTGTACTGGACTAGTATCCCAAGTGACGTACCAAACCCCGTCCGGACTTGTTAAATCGGGTGAATGTCTCCTATAACAGGGTGGAGAGCTTACAAATTCAATAAAAGCAGTAGTGGTTATGCTTTAACGAAATCACAGGTGCATGAGATTTGTGCCCTTAATTAAAGTAGTCCCGGCATGCTTGTTGCTCCATTCCCTAGGAGTTAGCAGCACACTTCGCGCGAGGCGGGTGTAAGTCCCGTCACTCAAAATGTACACACTGATGGTGTGGTGTGACAGGATGTCAAGGCCTGAGGATTGTCGTCCAAGAAATGTTAGGAGGCTTGACCTTCTTTATGAAAGACAACATGAAGCCTATATAGGGGTAGGCGTTATGTTTTAGCATCTGAGAGCAAAGTTGCCTAACCAGCAGCCTAACTACCAAGGTGATACCAATCTCTGTGAAGTCCCTCGATACGCTGTGGTGGCGTTAGGATGACATATGAGAGGATTGACGGGCCCAACTTATAGATGGGTATCCCAAGAAATCCTTAAACAGGTGGTAGTATGCTAAAACATGATTTGCCTTGTTAGCTCAGCGGTAGAGCTCCCTCCTTACAAGTGGGATGTCGGCGGTTCGATCCCGTCACAAGGTACCAAGTTTGCGCTGTTAGTATAATGGAGAATACTCTAGGCTACGAACTTAGTAATGGTGGTTCGATTCCATCACGGCGCTCCATGTTTTGTTGGGGAATAGTGTAATCCGGTTAGCACATCAGACTTTGACTCTGAGAGTTTGGGTTCAAATCCCGATTCCCCTGCCAGTTTTCTTTGGTGTGACTATGTTGTAACGGTTAGCAACACAGATTGTGATTCTGTTAGTCTGGGTTCGATTCCCAGTAGTCACCCCAAAGAAAATTAATGCAACTTTAGCTGATGTGGTCATAGCGGAGGCCTGAAGAGCCTTGGAACCAGGTTCGATCCCTGGAGGTTGCACCAAACTTGCGAGAGTGATGAAATTGGTAGTACATAGGAGACTTAAAATCTCCCGCCTTCGGGCGTGCGGGTTCGAGTCCCGCCTCTCGCACCAAAAATGGTCAGGTATCTTAAGAGGAAGAGAGCCTCCCTCATAAGGAGGAAAGTGAAGCTTCGAGTGCTTCCTTGACCACCAACCTTGCACAGGTGGCAGAGCGGTCCAATGCAACGGATTGCAAATCCGTAAAGCCGTGAGTTCGAATCTCACCCTGTGCTCCAATTAATGTATCTCTGGTGTAATGGCAGCATCGCGGATTCCAAATCCGTTAGGTCAGGGTTCGAGTCCTTGGGGGTACGCCAAACAATAAAGGAAACAATATGCCTTCAGTATTTCTGGTAAGTGACACACACTTCGGTCACCTAGGTGTATGTCGTTTCACAAAAGATGATGGTGTCACAAAACTGAGACCGTGGACTGATCCAAACGAAATGGATGAGGAAATGGTCAAGCGTTGGAACGAAACCGTCAAACCACAAGACAAAGTTTACCACCTCGGTGATGTAGTTATCAACCGAAAATCGCTGTCAATCATGTCTCGTCTCAACGGTGACAAAGTCCTTATTCGTGGAAACCACGATATCTTCAGAGATGAAGAGTATCGTCAGTACTTCCGTGAACTGAGGGCCTATCACGTTATGAACGGTATGATTCTCAGTCACATTCCACTTCATCCATCAACACTGTACCGTTTTGGTACAAACATTCATGGTCACACTCATTCAAACAGAGTGATGAAAGATGGAGTGATTGACACAATGTACCATTGTGTTTGTGTTGAACAAACTGATTTCCGACCAATCCTCTTTGAAGATGTTCTGAAACGAATCAAAGATGAAGGTGGTACAGTAGGTTTCAAAAATGGTAATGGTCCTTCTATAACATAAATATTAGCGGAGCGTTGGCCGACCGGTTAAGGCAGCGGGTTGCTAACCCGTCATTCAGAAATGGGTGAGTAGGTTCGATTCCTACACGCTCCGCCATTTAAGGAACTTATCATGAAAAACGACGGTGGAAAAGGTAGTGCGCCGCGCCCATTCAGCATTGCGCACGAAGAATGGTGTAATCGATGGGATGCAATCTTCAGTAGAGATCTGAAAGCAGAAGACGATCAAAGAGCTGAAGATGAAGCATTCGCCGCAATCGAAGAAAAACAAAAACCACAAAACAAATGAACCTTAGAGCAGTCGACTCCTTTTTCTAAATAAATAGTTTAAGGAGTTTGACATGCCTAATCAATATACAAAAGCAAAAGAAACTGGTATACCATATGTGATGAAAGAAGAAACACGACTTAAACTTAGCAAGTCAACGTCTTCAAACAACACAAAAAAATGGTCCAATCCTGAAAACAGAAAGAAGCAGTCGGAATCAATGAAACTGGCTGTTGAAAGAAATCCTGAATCCTACTCTTCTTCAAATAGGGG
>CAZESK010000127.1:0-2488 GCA_964515155.1 uncultured Bifidobacterium sp. | reverse complement strand
CCAGCGTCGAAGGCTTGCTTCCAGCGCAGCGCGCACAGGCACCAGCGGTTGCCGGGCACCAGACCAGGGAAGTGGTACTCGGGCCGCGGGGTACTGAGGTCATTCCCGCGCTGTATCGAGAACTCGAGGAATTCCCGGGTGACCTCCGCGCAGATCACATGCGAGCCGCGGTCGGATTCATCGGTGTTGCAGCAGCCGTCGCGGAAGTAGCCCGTCATCGGGTCGGTGGAGCAGGACTTCAGCGGGGTACCGAGGACATTAATGGCCATGATCGTCTGGGGCTAGGAAATGGTGGTTCGGCAACGACCCGTGGTGGTCGATGAATCAGGTTTTATAACGGAATCCGTGATGCTTGAGCGGCAGCGAGCGTATCCGCTTGCCGGTGGCCGAAAACAGCGCGTTCACCATGGCCGGAATCACGCCGCCGATCGGCGGCTCGCCGACGCCGCCCCAGAAGTCGCCGGTGGGCACCAGCACCGGGATGATCTCCGGCTTGACGTTGATACGGGCCAGCGGATAGTCGTTGAAGTTCGACTGTTTGACCGCGCCTTTCTCGATCGTGATCTCCTCGGCCATGATGGCCGACAACCCCCACAGCACGCCCCCCTCGACCTGTGCCTTCACCGCGTCCGGGTGCACTACATGCCCCGAGTCGAGCGCCACCGCCACGCGCCTGACCTCGATGTCCCTGCCATTGGTCACTGACAGCTCCACCGCCGCCGCCGTGAAGCTGCCGTAGGAGTCAACCACCGCGATACCGCGGTGCACGCCCTTGGCTGGCGGCTTGTCCCAGCCGATGGCCTTGGCGGCTGCATCGAGCACGGCAAGATCTTTCTTTCCCTGTAGCAGTGGCCGACGGAACTGGTACGGATCCTTGCCCGCCGTATGCGCCAGCTCATCGATGAAGCATTCGCGGTAGAACGGATTATTGGTATGCGCAACCGCGCGCCAGAAGCCCGGCGGTACATGCACGTCGCGCATCACATACTCGTTGGTGAAGTTCGGCACCGCATACGGGTTGTCGCGGAACACACGGGTGTTGATCTGGTCGACGCCATCCTTGATGAACTGCGGGTAAATGGTGACAGCGATCGACTGGTCGGACTGACGCACATGCCAGCCCATCCAGTTACCGTCTTTGTCCAGCGCGCCGCGCAGCTTCACCAGCGACACCGGACGGTAGCGGCCCTGCCGCATATCTTCCTCGCGCGACCACTGCAGCTGCACCGGTGTACCGGGCATGGCCATGGCGATCTTCACTGCCTGCTTCGTGAAATCCTGGTGCGGGCCGCGCCGTCCGAAACCGCCGCCGGCATGAGTCTTGTGGATGTAGACCTTCTCCAGCGGCAGACCCGAGACTTCGGCGGCGGCGGCAATCGAGGTCTCGCCATTTTGCGTGCCGACCCAGACGTCGAGCCTGTCCTGCGTGTAGAGCGCAGTCGCATTTTGCGGCTCCATCGTCGCGTGGTTCATGAAGCCGGTCGTGTACTCGGCCTCAAGCACCTTGTGCGCACCCGCGAAAGCGCGCTCCACATCGCCATCCCTGCGCGCGATGGGAGCGTCCTTGACCTCAAGACCCGCGCGCAGATAGGCCATGATGCTCTCGCTGGAGACCTGCCCTTTGTTCCCGTTCTCCCAATCAACCGTGATGGCCTTGAGCGCCTGGTTGGCCTGCCACCAGCCGGTAGCGACCACCGCAATCCATTCTTCGGTGGCGACGATCTGCCTCACGCCCGGCATGGTCTTCGCCTTGCTGTCGTCATAGGACTTGAGGAAGCCGCCGAACACCGGGCTCTGCAGGATGGAGGCGCGCAGCATGCCCGGCAGACGCACATCGGCAGCGTAGCGCTGCGAGCCGTTGACCTTGGCCGGAATGTCGAAGCGGGCAGGGGAGGTACCGGCGATCGTCCAGTCCTTGGGATCCTTCAGGCGTGGATTCTCGGGAACCGGCATCGTCGAGGCCAGCGCGGCCAGCTCGCCGAAGCGCGCGCGCTTGCCGGACGGGTGCGTGACTACGCTGCCCGCTGCGTTGCACTCCGAGGCAGGCACTTTCCACTGCTGTGCGGCGGCGGCGATCAGCATCTCGCGCGCAGCCGCGCCACCCTTGCGCACATAGTCGTGCGAGTCGCGTATGCCGCGGCTGCCGCCGGTCGACATATCCTTCCAGACCTTCTTGCGCCGCATGTGCTCGTTCACATCCGCA
Organism: uncultured Bifidobacterium sp.; assembly: GCA_964515155.1. Taxonomy (GTDB): domain Bacteria; phylum Pseudomonadota; class Gammaproteobacteria; order Burkholderiales; family Burkholderiaceae_D; genus Pernthalerella. The sequence goes on along the minus strand of CAZESK010000127.1, from coordinate 285 downwards.
TACTCAGGACGCACCTTGCTCCAGTCGCAGGCCAGCTCCTCGGCCACCAGCTGCGCCAGACCCGTGAAGCTGCCCTGGCCAAGCTCGGAGCGGGCGATACGGATGATGACCGTGTCATCCGGTTCGATCACGACCCAGTGCGTGACTTCCGGGCCGCCGCTACCGGCAGCAGCGGCCGGGCCGCCCTGAATGCCGAGAACGAACGCGCCGCCCAGCACGGTGGATTGCTTGAGGAAAGTGCGACGGGAGGGGCGCGTAGGACGGGAGGGGGCGAGAGTCATGCGG
>CAZESK010000126.1:0-2672 GCA_964515155.1 uncultured Bifidobacterium sp. | reverse complement strand
CCGCTGGCGGTGACTTTTTCGGCACCGTCGGCGCGATCTTCATCATCCTGCTCATCACCGACATCCTCGGCTTCACGAAGGTATTCCCGTTCACACGCGCCCAGCGCTGAGCGGGACAGACAGTCACCGTCGGGAGTTCAGGCAGGATGCGCCGCCGCCCTGTCGCCCGGTGCCGGCTGCAGGTAGCGATGCTGGTGGTGCTGACCTGTCTGGCCGGGTGCGCGACGCCACCCCGCCTGTCTGACGCAGCGCTGGCAAGTCTTGCGGCGCGAGCCGAGCTGGCGGCCACGCCGTTTTTCCCGCAAGACCGCTTCCAATGCGGTCCGGCGTCGCTCGCCACGGCACTGACCGCGGCCGGTCACGCAGCCGATCCGAAACAGCTGGAATCCCGCCTGTTCCTGCCCGAGCGCGGAGGTACGCTTCAAGTAGAGATGCTGGCGGCGGCGCGCAGGCAAGGCGCGCTGGCGCTGCCCGCACCGGGTGATCTGGCGGGTCTACTGTCCGAGGTTGCCGACGGTCGGCCGGTCATTGTGCTGCAGAACCTCGGGCTTTCCTGGGCACCGCGCTGGCACTATGCCGTCGTTATCGGCTACGACTTGCCGCGCAGCCAGGTGATCCTCCGTTCCGGCATCACACGCCGGGAGATCATGGCGCTGCGCACCTTCGACTACACCTGGGCTCGCTCAGGGCGCTGGGGAATGATCGTGAGCCCGCCGGGAGCATTACCGGCATCAGCAGTGCTGTCCGATGTCGAGCAGGCGCTCGTGGCATTGGAAAAGTTTTCGTCCCTGCCGACCATGATCCGCCACTATCAGACGGCCACACGTCGCTGGCCCGACAGCCTGTTGCTATGGATCGGGCTAGGCAATGCTTATGTACGCGGACAGCAACTCGATGCAGCCGAGCAGGCTTTCCGCGTAGCTGCCGACCGTCATCCCCAGAGTCCGATTGCGCTGAACAATCTGGCGTCGGTACTGCAAGCGCGCGGCAAATGGGACGAAGCGCTGTCGATGGCCGACAGGGCGCTTGAAGCGGCCATCGGCAGCGCGTGGCAAGCCCATGTACAGGCAACACGGGATGAGATCCGGGCAGTCATGAAGGCATCGGCGCCCTCTTCGCCTTGAGTGTGGCGTGGCGGCTTTCGCTGCGCTTTTACCGCTCTGTGCGACACACTGACCCGGCGCTAACGGGGCACCCACCCTCCGCAGACCGGGAACACCTGCCCGACGAAGCAGTCCGCATGGCGGCTCGCGAGGTAGGCTGCGAACATTGCATCCTCTCGCGCGCTGACCAGCCGCCCCAGCGGCACCTCGCGCTGCAGCTTGTCCTGAAAGGCGGGATTTGCCTGCACCTCGGGCGGGAAGTAGGTCGGGTTATCGACGAAGTTCTGCGCAATGGCGTTGACCTGCACACCAAGCGATCCGACTTCCACACCGACGGCCTGCGCATAGGCCAGCTGCGCACCCCGAGCCGCGCTATAGGTTGAGGCTTTCGGTATCCCGCGCAGCGCCGAGGCGCTACCCATCAGGATGATCTTGCCCGAGCCGCGTGCGAGCATCTGCGGCAGCACGGCCCGTACCAGGCGCTGCAGCGGATCGACCATGTGCGCAAACGCGTGCCGCCATTCATCATCCCCCACCTCGGCCGCCGGCCTCCGCGCTGCCGGTACGCCGAGATTGGCGAGCAGCACATCCACCCTGCCCGTCTCTTGGACGAGTTGTGCCGGACGCGCCGGGTCGGCAATGTCGCTGGCATCAGCAATCACCTCCGCACCCAGCTCGCAAAACACCTCGTTGAGCACCGGCCCCATGAAATCTGTCGCCTGCGTCAGCAGCACTCGCTGTCCGGACAAGTCCCATCCCTGCATATGTCCCTCCTGTCGGTCGTATTGTCATTATCGTGCACCGGTGGCGCAAGCAATGCACCGAGGCAGGTTGAGCCCCGTCACGTCGCGAACCCCGTGCAAGGCTAGCATCAACAGCCATGAGGATACTCGTGGCGCATAACGCTTACCACTATCGCGGCGGCGAGGATACGGTGGTCGATGCGGAGGTGGCGCTGTTGCGGCGGCATGGCCATGATGTCCGGCTCTACCGGCGCGATAATGCCGAGCTCGCGCGCATGCCACGCATACGTGCGGGCCTCGCGGCCATCTGGTCACGACAGACCATCGACGACCTCGAGCGCCTGCACCGCGAGTTCGCGCCCCAGCTGATCCACGCGCATAACACCTTCCCGCTGATCTCGCCCTCGCTGTACGTTGCCGCGCGCCGGCTCAACATACCGGTTGTGCAGACACTGCACAACTTCCGCCTCCTGTGCCCGCAAGCCATGTTGCTGCGCGCCGGCCATGGCTGCACTGACTGCGTCGGTCGCTTTCCCTGGCGTGGCGTGCTGCATCGCTGCTACCGGAAGTCCTATGCGCAGACTGCCATCACGGCAGCCATGCTCGGCGTGCATCGCCTCGCCGGTACCTGGTCGCGCGATGTGCAACGCTACATCGTGCTTAACCCAATGTGCCGCGACCTGTTCGCCGCAGGCGGACTGCCGCTGGAAAAAATGTCGATCAAGCCGAACTTCGTCGAATGTCCGGCGACGCTGCCTGAAGGCGAACGCACCGGCGGTATGTTCATTGGTCGTCTGTCACCCGAGAAAGGCATCGGTACGCTAGC
>CAZESK010000125.1:0-2799 GCA_964515155.1 uncultured Bifidobacterium sp. | reverse complement strand
ACCAGCACTGCGCAGGTGAATGCGCAGTAGGCTGAGGCAACCGACGTCATCGACGCGGAGATATGCAGGCCAACCAGCGCGAAGCCCAGTCCGAGCGTGGCGCTCATCATCGTGAACGGGAAGGTCCAGCGCGGCAGCCGCCCGAGCCACAGGATCGCGCCAGTGGCGAACCACCAGACAATCACCGTGAACGCTGCGGGCAGCAGGTATTGTGACATCGCCTATCCGTTACCAGGTCGGCTGCATCCGGACTTGCGCCGGCAATGCATTGCGCTTGACGGGGATGAAGTACATGCGCACGAATACCGCGACACCGGCCACGCTCCAGACGGCACGCTTGAGACCGCCGAACAGGCCGCCCGCCTCCTTGCCCTCGTCCATGCGCTGCGAGCAGTAGAACAAGCGATCGAGGTTGGCATGGAAAGCCGGATGATCGAGGTCGAGCAGGACGGGGAAGACCTGCTTGGTGATCTCGTTGCAGATACGGAAGACGTCGAAGTCGTACTCGGTCGGCTCCAGGCCCATTGCCTGCTTCAATGCCGGACGCGTATGGTCGCGCACGTACATGGTGGCGTATACGGCCAGCAGGAAGAAGCGTATCCACAGCACGTTGACTCCCGTCAGCAGCTTGGGATTGGCGCGCATCATCAGCGCAAACGACTCGCCATGACGGAACTCATCATTGCACCAGCGCTGGAACCAGCGGAAGATGGGATGGAAGCGCTTCTCCGGATGCTTCTCGAACTGACGGAAGATGCGGATGTAGCGCGCATAGCCGATCTTCTCGGACAGGTAGGTCGCGTACATGATGTACTTCGGCTTGAAGTAGGTGTAGTGCTTGGTGCGCTTGAGATTGCCGAGGTCGATGCCGAGGCCGTAGTCCTTCAGCGAAGAATTGAGAAAGCCGGCGTGGCGCGACTCGTCACGCGCCATGTATTCCATCAGCTTCTTGATGTCCGGGTTCTTGATGTTGCGCTTGATCTCGTTGTAGAGCACGCAACCGGAGAATTCAGACGTCAGCGAGCTGACGAGGAAATCGAGGAATTCCTGCTGCAGCCCGTGTGGCAGTTTCCCGAACAGCTCGCGAGCCTCATCAGCGAAGGTCGCGTCGCGCTGGAAATGGTCGTGGTTGTTGTCGCCCTCGTACTCAGCCATCATCGCGTCCCATTCGGCGCGCACCGGCTCGACATTGATCGCATCCATGGCCGGAAAGTCCGTGGTGTAGAAGCGTGGCGCGAACAGGTCGTCGGTGACGGCCTTGCGGGCGGCGTCCTCGACGGAGTTGATTTCATGGGTTGCGCTATGCATGGGTCTCTCCTTGCAGGGTATCGGGATCGGAACGGGTCCGGGCGTCGGCGGCATCGCCGTCCGGTGCGCGCAGCAGCCATCCGTGCAGGCCGAAGAAAGTGAGCCAGAACAGCACCAGCGTGACTTCGATGACGTAGTTCATATGCGCAGTTCCATGGCCTGCGATGTGTAGAAGCCGCTGGAGATCTTCTCGGTGCGGCCGACCTGCCAGCCGGTCAGCGAGGGCGTGCTGGCAATCTCTTCGCGCAGCGCAGCCTCGGCCACTGGCTCGATGAAGGGTGCGCGGTCCGCACGCGGGAAGATGCGGCCGACGCGGATCATGGTCGCAAGGATGGGATTGCTCGGCGCGAAGGTGAACAGCAACGAGCTGCCGGTACGCTGCGCAAGTCCCGCAAGGCCGGCAACCATGTCGTGTTTTTCATAATGGATCATCGAATCCATTGCGACCACGTGGTCGAAGCGGCCATAGGATGTCGAGAGCATGTCGCCGGCGACGAACTCGAGCGTGCCGCCCAGCATGTCGGTCGGCATGCGCTCGCGCGCCAGTTGTACCAGCGTGCTCGAGAGGTCGATCGCTACCACGTGCGCGCCGCGCTGCGCCAGCTCGCAGGCCAGCGCACCCGTGCCACAGCCCGCGTCCAGAATGCGGAGGCCGCGCAGATCCTGTGGCAACCACGAGAGCAGCGTGGCGCGCATGCGGTCGCGTCCGGCGCGCACGGTCTTGCGGATGCCGGAGACCGGTGCGTCGGAAGTCAGCTTCGCCCATTGCTCGGCGGCGGTGCGGTCGAAGTACTCCTCGAGGCGGGCGCGCTTTTCGCTGTAGGTGGTTTGGTCCATGATGATGCCTTTATTCGGCGGTTTAGGGATGAGGTGTAGTTCGCTGGCGGATTTCGCGGTGCTCTTTCCGCCCTATGTCATTCCTCATCTGAGCACCATAGGGCGGATAGAGCGCAGCGACAACCGCCGTACTCAATCAAACCCCAGCAAATCAAATATGTCGCGATCCTTCATCGGCTGGCAGTGCAAAGGCTCCGCGCCGGCCCAGAGGCGAGCGGCCAGACGCAGGTACTCGGCCTGCACCGCCAGTACCTCCGGTGCGTCTCCCATCTCGAACAGCGTCGCCTTCTTCAACCGGCTCTGACGGATCACGTCCAACGAGGGAATGTGCGCCATCGTCTTCAGGCCGATCTGCTGGTTGAATTTGTCGATCTGGTCGGTCGCATCCGAGCGATTCGCAATTACACCGCCGAGCCGTACGTTGTAGTTTTTCGCCTTCGCACCGATGGCCTGCACGATGCGGTTCATCGCGAAGATGGAGTCGAAGTCATTGGCGGTGACGATCAGGGCGCGATCGGCATGCTGCAGCGGCGCGGCAAAACCGCCGCAGACCACATCGCCGAGCACATCGAAAATCACGACATCGGTATCGTCGAGCAGGTGGTGCTCCTTGAGCAGCTTGACGGTCTGCCCGACCACATAGCCGCCGCAGCC
>CAZESK010000124.1:1496-2842 GCA_964515155.1 uncultured Bifidobacterium sp. | reverse complement strand
CATGTCCCTCTTCCCCGATCCGCTTGTCATCAACAGCCTGACGAAAAGCTTCGGTCAGCGCCGTGCAGTCGATGATGTCAGCTTCTCGGTAGCGCCCGGAGAATTCGTCGCACTGCTGGGCCCGAATGGCGCAGGCAAGTCGACGTTGTTCCAGATGCTGTCCGGATTGTTCGTCGCAGACGGCGGCACGGCGTGCGTGGCAGGGCATGACATCGGCCTCGAGCCAATCAGGGCGCTGGCCGAGCTGGCGATCGTGTTCCAGCAGCCGGCACTCGATCTCGATCTCTCCGTTGTCGCCAACCTGCAATTCCAGACCGATTTGCATGGCATACCGCGCGCCGAGGCCAAGCGGCGTATCTCGCACTGGCTCGAGCGCTTCACGCTGGCCGACCGTGCCGGCGAGCTCTGCCGCAGCCTGTCCGGCGGCACGCGGCGCAAGGTGGAGCTGGCGCGCGCCCTGCTGTCGCAGCCGCAGTTGCTGCTGATGGATGAGGCCACGGTCGGGATCGATCCGGCCTCGCGCGCAGCCATTCTGGCCGACGTCAAAGCGCTGTGCCGCGAGCGGGCAATGGGCGTGCTGTGGGCGACCCATCTCGTCGATGAAGCGGAAGCGGCCGACCGGATCGTCGTGATGGCCGCCGGCACGGTGCGATTCGACGGCACGGCATCAGTACTGATGAAACAAACCAGCCACGACACACTGCTCAAGGCTTTCCTGCACCTCACAACAGCGGAGGCAGCAGCATGAAGCTATTGCACGCACGCCTCGCGCTGGCCGCAGTCGCTGGCCGTGAGATCCACAAATTCCTGCGCCAGCCCGGGCGGCTCGCCTCGTCGCTGGTGCGTCCGCTGCTCTGGATGGTGGTGTTCGCGGCTGGCTTCCGGCAGATGCCGGACCTGGGCTCGGTAATGCCCTTCGACCCCAACCTCGACTACCGGCTCTATATGGTGCCCGGGCTGGCGCTGATGGTGTGCCTGTTCAATGGCATGCAGTCGTCGCTGGCGATGGTGTATGACCGCGAGATGGGGGTCATGCGGCTGCTGCTCACGGCACCGCTGCCTCGTACCTACCTGCTAGCCTGCAAGCTGGTGGCCGGTGCCTTCCTGTCCGTGCTGCAAGCGCTGGCCTTCATGATCCTCGTTGTGATCTGGCACATCGGGCTGTCGCCGTGGCAGGTGCTGGCCGCGCTGCCAGCGCTGGCGGCCGGCGCGCTGATGCTGTCAGCCTTTGGTCTCGTATTGTCGGTCTATATCCGGCAGCTGGAGAACTTTGCCGGCACGATGAATTTCGTGATCTTCCCGATGTTCTTCCTGTCGTCGGCGCTCTATCCGATCGCACGCATGCG
>CAZESK010000124.1:0-1396 GCA_964515155.1 uncultured Bifidobacterium sp. | reverse complement strand
TCATTCTCCGGGCAGCGCATGAAGCGCACCAGGTATCCCTCGCGCCAGTCCACGCCTTCCTCGCCAAGATAATTGTTCTGCACCATATAGGCCTGATGCTCGCTGTCGATGCGGCGGTGGCAGTTGGTGAAGTAATCCGCACCGTGCTTTCGGTACTGCAGTACGTGTACCAGTTCATGGACGATGAACGAGTTATCCATCGGGTCGGCCGGATTCAGTGAATCGCGCAAGTAGATCCGGTAGCCCTCGGTGTCAAATAGCGCAGCCATCGTGCTGCAACGCGCAGGCTCATCCGGACACACTTTCGCTGACAGCGCCTGGGCGCTGAGCTGCTCGATCGGCGGCAGGTCGGCCACGTCGATTGCCGGCAGCGACGAGTAGCGGATGGCCGCTGCAAGCAGCTTGGCCAGAAGTTCCGCAGAAAGGTCCATGCTTGCTTCCTTTGTAATTTTTCTCCACCCGCATGGGCCGAGCAAGAAGGAATCATGCCATCGCCGGGCTGCCGCTGCCCGCCCGCTGCCACAGCCTGTCACCCTGGCTGCCTGTTCAAGATTGTGACACCTGCCTGTTTTTGTTACAGCGCGGCTGGCGAATGTTGAGCGTTTTTGGTGTGAAAGGGCATTTTTGATGAGAGATTTTCATGGCATGCACTTTGCCTTTGAGAAACGGTTGCTTCAGCCTGCGCACGGGTCGCGTAAAGGCGATGCACACAACCTTATAGCCAATTTGGCACAACCAAGGGGAGATGAGAGATGAAGAGGAAACTTCTTGCGTCCACGATCGGCATGGCGCTGATCACGGGCTCGTCGGCGTTCGCCGCCGGCGTGACCGACGCAATGATCGAGAACGATGCCAAGAGCACCAATGACGTCCTCAGCTGGGGCATGGGCCAGCAGGGCCAGCGCTTCTCAACGCTGACCAAGATCAACGCCGGTAACGTCGCCAAGCTGGTTCCAGCCTGGTCGTTCTCGTTCGGTGGCGAAAAGCAGCGCGGCCAGGAGTCGCAGCCGCTGATCCACAACGGCAAAATGTTCGTGACCGCGTCCTATTCGCGTATCTACGCGCTCGACAGCAAGTCGGGCAAGAAATTGTGGAAGTATGAGCACCGCCTGCCTGACGGCATCATGCCCTGCTGCGACGTGATCAACCGCGGCGCCGCGCTGTACGACAACCTCGTCATCTTCGCCACGCTGGACGCCCAGATCGTCGCGCTGAATCAGGACACCGGTGCGGTCGTATGGAAAGAGAAGATCGATGACTACGCAGCCGGCTACTCGGCTTCGGCTGCGCCGCTGATCGCTGGCGGCCTGCTGATGACCGGCGTGTCTGGCGGTGAGTTCGGCGTGATCGGCCGTGTCGAGGCACGTGATCCGAAGACCGGCAAGATGGTCTGGGT
>CAZESK010000123.1:0-3159 GCA_964515155.1 uncultured Bifidobacterium sp. | reverse complement strand
CTGGTGGACTTGATCGTGACGTGCTTGAACCACCCCGCAGCTGCAAATCAGACCTTCTTGGTGAGTGACGGTGAAGACCTTTCAACAGCAGAACTACTCAAGCGCATGGGCGCTGCCATGGGACAGCCGGCACGCTTGTTTTACCTGCCACCAACGCTTTTGAAGCTTGGCGCGCGCATGCTGAGAAGGCCAGGCATCTATCAGCGCCTTTGCGGCTCGTTACAGCTAGACATTGCCAAAACCAGACAACTGCTGGGGTGGACCCCACCTGTATCTGTGGATGAAGGGCTGCGTCGTGCCGCTCAAGGTTTCCGCCCATGAAGCGTCTGTTTGACTTGGCTGTGGCGTTGGTGGCGACGGTGTTTCTTGCGCTGCCGATCGTGATTACGGCGCTGGCTGTTCGTTTGACTTCACCGGGGCCAGCCCTGTACTGGAGCGACCGTGTGGGCCGCCACAACCGGATTTTTAAAATGCCTAAGTTTCGCAGCATGCGCATCGACACCCCAGCGGTGGCCACGCACTTGCTGCAGAACCCTCAACAGTGGCTTACACCCATTGGATCGTTTCTTCGTAAATCCAGCCTGGACGAGCTGCCCCAATTGTGGAGCATCCTGAAAGGCGACATGAGCTTCGTTGGCCCCCGTCCGGCGCTGTTTAATCAGGAAGATTTAATTGCGCTGCGTACAGAAAAGGGCGTGCACGAACTGGTACCAGGGCTGACCGGGTGGGCGCAAGTCAATGGAAGGGATGAGCTGCCGATTCCTCAGAAGGTACAGCTGGATGTGGAGTATCTGGAGCGCCGATCGTTGCTTTTCGATATGAAGATACTTTGGATGACGGCGTTGAAGGTACTGGCAAGTGATGGGGTGTCACATTGAATAAAAACACCGATCCTTATAGGACTCAGGACTCAGGGGCTGGACGCTATGAAACAGCCTCTATTTGAGCTGGCTGTCCCCATCCTGGCCCTGCCGCGAGCGGCAAAGCGCTTCGTCGCTTTGTCAGTCGATCTGGGCCTCTGCGTCCTGACCGTCTGGTTGGCTTTCTATCTGCGGCTGGGGGAGTTTGTCGCTCTGTCTGGGACCGCGTTGTGGGCGGTGATGGCATCTGTGGGTATCGCGCTTCCCATCTTTGTCGTGTCAGGTCTGTACCGTGCCATCTTCCGTTACAGCGGCTGGCCGGCCTTGCTGGCGGTGGCCCGCGCGGTGAGCATTTATGGCTTGCTCTATGCCTCCGTATTCACCGCTATTGGCGTGGCTGGGGTGCCGCGCACGGTGGGCATCATCCAGCCCATTCTGTTGCTCTTGTTCGTAGGCGCATCGCGTGCGCTGGCGCGGGTCTGGCTGGGTGACCAGTACCTGAGCATCCTCAAGCGTGCTTCACGCCCTAAGGTGCTGATCTATGGCGCAGGCACCACCGGGCGTCAGTTGGCCGCTGCCATGGCCAACAGCCATGAAATGCAGGTGGTGGGGTTCCTGGATGACGACGATCGCCTGCACGGCCATGTTCTCAACGGCCAGCCCATCTACAACCCTGCCGACCTGGACAACCTGGCCACCACGATCAACATCAGCGATGTGCTGTTGGCCATGCCTAGCCTGAGCCGCAAGCGACGCAACGAGATTCTGAGCCAGATCCGAAGTGCTCACGTGGCCGTGCGTACCCTGCCCAGCGTGACCGACCTGGCCCAGGGCAAAGTGAGCATTTCTGACCTGCGGGAGCTAGATGTTGATGACCTGCTGGGCCGGGAGCCAGTGGTACCTAACCACATACTGCTGGCCAAGAACATTGTGGGCAAGGTAGTGTTAGTGACGGGCGCCGGAGGCTCCATAGGCAGCGAACTGTGCCGCCAGATCCTAGCGGTGAACCCGGCCAAATTGCTGCTGATAGAGCAGAGCGAATTCGCCCTCTACGTTATTCACCAGGAACTGGAAGAAAAACTTGCTGGATTGGACGGCGCTAGGCCGCCTGTTCTGGTACCCCTGCTGGCCTCGGTTCAGGACAACGACCGCATGCGTGAGATTATGTCCACCTGGCACCCAGACACTGTCTATCACGCTGCCGCCTACAAGCATGTGCCACTGGTGGAGCATAATCCAGCCGCCGGTATCAAGAACAATGTACTGGGCACGCTGCGCACGGCGCAGGCCGCTGCAGAAAACGATGTGAGCGACTTTGTGCTCATCAGTACCGACAAAGCAGTCCGCCCCACCAACGTGATGGGTGCCAGCAAACGCTTAGCCGAAATGGCGCTACAGGCGCTGGCGGCCTCCCAGGCGGGCACGCAAGGCGGTACCAAATTCAGCATGGTGCGCTTTGGCAACGTTCTGGGTTCGTCGGGCTCGGTGGTGCCCAAGTTTCGCCAGCAAATCCGAGAGGGTGGGCCCATCACCCTTACGCACCCGGAAGTCACGCGCTACTTCATGACCATCCCGGAAGCGGCGCAACTCGTCATCCAAGCCGGCGCCATGGCAAGAGGGGGCGATGTATTCGTGCTCGACATGGGCCAGCCCGTGAAAATCATGGACTTAGCGCGGCGCATGGTGGAGCTCTCGGGCCTAACGGTGAAGGAAGAACAGAACCCCGAGGGCGACATTGAGATCGCCGTGACCGGCCTGCGCCCCGGTGAAAAGCTCTACGAAGAATTGCTGATCGGCGACAACCCCAAGCCCACCATGCACCCTCGCATCATGAAAGCCCACGAAGATTTCATTCCCTGGGCTGACTTCGAGGCCAAGCTCAACGCCCTGGAAATGGCCCTCAACGTGAATGACGTGGGCGTGATCCGTTTAATGATGCAGCAATTAGTGGCAGGCTACATCCCTAGTGACGACATCGTCGATTGGGTGTACCTTGAGCAAGAAACTGAAGCACGGGCGTTGGGTTCGGCTAGTTGACTCTGTCTTACTATTCTATCCACCATGACTCGCGACCCTCACACTTCCCGTCGGACTCTCCTCAAGGCCTCCACCGCTTACCTCGTTCAATCTGCGTTGGTGGCCCCTTGGGTAATCACCACTAAGAAATCCCTCGCCCAGACTCCGCGGCCCACTGCTGGTTGCGGCCCCCAGACACGCCCCCAGATGGAAGGCCCGTTCTTCACGCCCTTGTCTCCCGAGAGAAGCAGTCTTATTGAGTCGGGTATGTCCGCATCTCGCA
>CAZESK010000122.1:0-3176 GCA_964515155.1 uncultured Bifidobacterium sp. | reverse complement strand
AGCAATCCGGCCTCGGCCGCGAGGGATCCAAGTACGGCATCGACGAGTACCTTGAGCTGAAGTACCTGTGCATCGGCGGCATCTGAGGTGCCGACGACCAGCCCTGTTGCCCATCGTCCTTCACCGGGCCGGCTCGCACTGCTGCTGGCAGCGCTGGCCATGCTGGGCCCGTTCTCTGTCGATGCCTACCTGCCCGCCTTTCCCGTCATCGCCGGCTCGCTCAACGCCAGTGCCATTGAGGTACAGCAGACGCTGACAGCTTACATGGCAGCATTTGCGGTGATGATCCTCTGGCACGGCGCGCTGTCGGATGCCTTCGGCCGGCGCAGCATCGTACTGATCTCGCTGGCGGTCTATGCCGTGGCATCCGTCGGCTGCGCATCGGTGCACAGCATTGAGTACCTGTGGATTTTTCGCATGCTGCAAGGCGTATCGGCCGGCGCCGGTATCGTGATCGGGCGCGCAATTGTGCGCGACCTGTATTCGGGTGCCGAGGCCGAGCGGATGCTGGCGCTGGTGACGATGATCTTTTCGATCTCGCCGGCGATTGCGCCCATCGTCGGCGGCTGGGTGGTCACGCTGTCGGACTGGCGCACGATCTTCCTGCTGCTCTTCATCGTCGCGCTGGGGCTGCTTGCAGCCTGCTGGCGCGAGCTACCTGAGACCTTGCCACCGGCGGGACGACAGTCGTTCAATCCCGCTTCGCTGTGGATCAATTACCGACAGATTTTCGTGTCGCCACTGTTCCAGCTGAAGGCCGGTGCCATCGCCTGCAACTTTGCCGGACTCTTCCTGTACGTGGCGTCGGCGCCGGCGATCATCACGCGCCACCTCGGCCTGGGTACAAACGATTTCGGCTGGATGTTCGTACCCTCGGTGGCAGGCATCTTCCTGGGTGCGCTGGTAGCCAACCGGATGGCGGGGCGCGGTGGGCCGGGCCGGCAGATCGGCATCGGCTTCGCGTTGCTGATGAGTGCTTGCGCGCTCAACGTTGGCTATCATGCATTATTCTCGCCGGCACTGCCCGGCAGCGTCGCCCCGCTGTTCCTGTATACAATGGGGATGTCTTTGGTTGCTCCGGGTCTAACGCTGCTGGTACTGGACTTGTTTCCGCATATTCGCGGCACCGTCGCTTCCTGCCAGTCATTCACCATGACGATGCTATCGGCGGCCGTGGCCGGCACGGTCGCCCCGCTGCTTGACTTCTCCATGCTGGCGCTAGCCACCGGTCAGGCGGCCCTCGCAGTGACCAGTCTGCTGCTATGGCGCATCGCCCGGCGCCAGAGAACACATAACGAAAACGACAGGAGAACACATTGAAGCACTTGACCATGCTGGCACTGACCGGCCTGCTGTCCTGCGGAGCACAAGCCGCGAACTGGGTGGAGATTTCTTCGAACGCCGATGGCGGCGTCAAGCAATACCTCGACATCGATCGTATCGAACGCAACCTCGGGCTCGTCGAGCTCTGGCGCGTATTCGACTACCAGCCACCCTACCAGCGTCAGGTGGATCGCAAGCCCTATGCATCGCAACTCGTGCATACCGAAATCGATTGCCCGTCGCGCGCGATGCGGCAAGTGTCCTTCGCCTGGCACGCCGGATCCATGGGCAATGGTGAGGTCTTGCAGGAAACAACCGAGCCCAACATGTGGGAGATCGACAATTTCGACGAATTCACCCGCCCGCTATGGAAGATCGCCTGCGGCGAATTCGATCGCTGACGCGGGTAGCGGCCCCGCGCCGCTAGCGTGACTTCGATGGCCGGCGGCATGGCGATAGCCAGTGCGAGTCCTGCGGGTTAGGCCGGTTATGCGGGTGACGAGGGTGCTGCGGCGCGCTCACTGCGCAAGAGTCTGGCAACGTATTGCACCCGCCCCGCGAGGAATCAGGCGTGAATCCCGCCCGCTCCTCCGCGGTGCTGCGAAACTGCCAACCCCACTTGCCGGCAGTTCCGGTAGCCTCGTCCCGAGCGAAATTCACATCGCCGACCATAGCAAAGCCCTGGACAAGCCGCTGATTTTCCGAATGACAACGCACCAGGATTGTGCGGGGTACGCACAGTTTGCGGTACTATGTCACGGCATCTAAACTTTTCGGTTTAAATGAAGACCACTTGGTTTTGAGCCGGTATCGGTACCGGTACCGGCTTGATGCAACGGAGGCTGCATGCTGCTCGTTTCCCAAAAAAACGCCATCGCCCACGCACTCCTTGCTTCCCTTAACGGCAGCGGGTTAGTTGCGCCGCCGTCCATCACCGTGGATCTGGACACCGACGGCGCATATGACATTGCGCGCATCGTCATGAACATCCGTATTTCGGAGGGCGAGGTTCCGGTCGGCCGCAAGATCGGATTCAGCAATCGGCAAATGCGACCGCGCTACGGCCGACAACAGCCGGTCACCTCACCGCTGTGGGGAATGATGTACGACCGGACTGTGCATTTCGCGCCGACCAACCGACTGAGCTTCGCGCTGGGCACCCTGCCCCAGCCTCGGCTTGAGCCCGAGCTAGTGTTCCAACTGCGCGCGACGCCGGCGCCGGACTGCACGGTGTTCGAGCTGATCGACTGCATCGAGTGGATGGCCCACGGCTTCGAAATTGTTATCTCGCCTTACCCGGCATGGTCGTTCGAGCTGACCGATGCGATCGCCGCCTTCGGCCTACATGGCGCGCTGATCGTCGGCGAACCACACACCCTCTCGGCGAAAAGCCGACTCAACCTCGGCGAAGTGCTACGGCATGCCAGCGTATCGCTGTCGTGCTGCGCCGACGGTTCGGCGACGGTGGTGGCGAGCGGTTTCGGCCGCTATGTGATGGACAGCCCCGTGCTCGCGCTCTGGGATCTTCACCAGCGGCTCAGGCGCCAGGAAGGCTTCCCGCCGCTCAAGGCCGGCGAACTGATCACGACCGGCAGCTGGACCGACACCCACCCGGTGCGACCGGGTGAGCGCTGGACCAGTGCGTTCGCCTCGGTCAATATCCCGGGGCTGTGCGTGGACTTCGAGGCCTGACGACTGGATTGCACGAGGCGCCGAAAACGCCAAATGATGCGCGGACGATGCCGGATTGATATGGGGCTTGCGGTAAAATCCGCGTGCCGCGGGTGTAGTTCAATGGTAGAACGGCAGCTTCCCAAGCTGCATACGAGGGTTCGATTCCCTTCACCCGCTCC
>CAZESK010000121.1:0-3212 GCA_964515155.1 uncultured Bifidobacterium sp. | reverse complement strand
GTGCCTGTCGTGATGGCGTTGACCGAGAACAGCATCAGCTCGGCGCCACTCTGCGCGGTGGATTCGATGGCGTTCACGATGGCATCGACCGGGCCGTTACCCTGTCCTTCACAGGTCAATTCTTTGCCGCCGGCTGAAAATGTGATCTTCGCACATGGCTTCTCGCCAGTCTCAGAGTGCTGCGACAACGATACGAAATTGTAGAACTCCTGATCGTGCGCGTGCTGCCCATCCGACACCAGCGCCATGATGTCCTCGTCGAAAATCTCGGACTTGCGATCCGCAAGCTCCTTGAAGCGCGCAAAGGCCGCATTGACCTCGGCCTCGGAATCGAGCTGAATGCCAAGCTCCTCAAGGCGCTGCTTAAAGGCATTGCGGCCCGAGAGCTTACCAAGCACGATTTTGTTTGCGGTCCAGCCCACGTCTTCAGCGCGCATGATCTCGTAGGTGTCACGCGCCTTCAGGATACCGTCCTGATGGATGCCCGAGGCGTGAGCAAAGGCATTCGCGCCCACCACCGCCTTGTTCGGCTGCACCGCAAAACCGGTAATCTGCGATACCAGTTTCGAGGTCGCCACGATCTGCGTAGTGTCGATGGCAACGTTGAGGTCGAAGAAGTCCTTGCGAGTCTTTACCGCCATCACGATTTCCTCGAGCGCGGTATTGCCTGCCCGTTCGCCCAGGCCATTGATCGTGCATTCGACTTGTCGCGCGCCACCGATCATCACGCCGGCCAGCGAATTGGCGACCGCCATACCGAGGTCGTTGTGGCAGTGCACTGACCAGACGGCCTTGTCGGAATTGGGAATGCGCTCACGCAGCGTCTTGAGCATGTTGCCGTACAGCTCGGGTACGCCATAACCGACGGTATCGGCGAAGTTAATGGTAGTTGCGCCTTCGTCGATCACGCCCTCGAGCACGCGGCAGAGGAAGTCGATGTCGGAGCGACTGCCGTCTTCGGGGCTGAACTCGACATCATCAGTAAACTTGCGCGCGAAGCGTACCGCGAGGCGCGCCTGCTCGTAAACTTGCTCTGGCGTCATGCGCAGCTTTTTTTCCATGTGCAGCGGCGAAGTCGCGATGAAGGTGTGGATGCGCTTGCGCGGTGCGGGCGCGAGCGCCTCGGCTGCTCGCTCGATGTCGCGGTCGTTGGCGCGTGACAGTGAGCAAACGATGGACTCTCTGATCGTACCGGCAATCGCCTTAATCGCTTCGAAATCCCCCGGAGATGACGCAGCGAAACCGGCCTCGATCACATCGACCTTCAGCCGCTCCAGCTGGCGTGCGATGCGGATCTTCTCCTCGCGGGTCATCGAAGCGCCGGGCGATTGCTCGCCATCGCGCAACGTGGTGTCAAAAATAATCAGCTTGTTTGTATCGGCCATGATGGGCTCCCGGGGCATTCAAGAATTTTGCCTATGTTTTCGCCTGCCCTCGCACATTTTACGCGGGCCGGGCGAAACACGAATTGTGGGTAGGAGGAGTCTGCGCGGTCAGCGCAGTAGGTATAGCAGCAGGCCGGAAGGGCTGCCGATGGAGAGGGTCTGCGGCAAACGCGGTGTACTTAACATGGGGGAAAGAATACGGGGGAACGCCGGAAAGCGCAACATGGGCGTTTCTATCGGATCGATAGACTGGCATGTCCACCGGCTCACTTCTCGTCACCGCTTTCCTGGTCGGTCTGAACGATGCTGACCGGACGACCCTTGATCCAGTGCCACACGGCGACCGCATAGCCGGAGAGGCCGTAGATGACGAACAGGCCGAACAGCACCTTCGGCGGATCGCTGGAGACGGCAACGAAGATCAGCACGATCAGGAAAATCGCAATGAACGGGACCGACTTCTTGAAATTCACGTCCTTGAAGCTGTAGAACGGCACATTGGTGACCATGGTCAGGCCAGCATAGACGGTGATCACCCAGCCGAGCCAGCTGAAATCCTTGCCGGCGATGCGCAGGTCATCCATCAGCCAGATGAAGCCGGTCAGTAGCGCCGCAGCCGCGGGACTGGGCAGCCCCTGGAAGAAGCGCTTGTCGACGACGCCAATGTTGGTATTGAACCGTGCCAGGCGCAGTGCCGCGCCAGCGCAGTACACAAAGGCCGCCAGCCAGCCGAGCTTGCCCATACCGCGCAAGGCCCATTCGTACATGATCAGCGCCGGCGCAGCGCCAAAGGAGACCATGTCCGACAGGCTGTCATATTGAGCGCCGAACTCGCTCTGGGTGTTGGTCAGGCGCGCGACACGGCCATCGGTCGCGTCCAGCACCATGGCCGCAAAAATCGCAACGGCGGCATTCGTATACTGGCCGTTCATCGCCATCACGATGGCATAAAAGCCGCAGAACAATGCCGCCGTCGTGAAGGCGTTCGGCAGCAGATAGATACCACGATGGCGGGCCGGCGGGGTCAGCGGGGACGACGCCGCACCCTCGGTCGCCGCACGGCGCAATGGCAGCCGGTTCAGGCGGAAGGGTTTGGCGGAAACCGGCTTGGCAGCTGTCTTGGCTTTATTCTTGCGTGGATTGAAAATCGGCATGAGCCTATGTTACCTGAGCGAATGGCCGCGCGGATCAGAGTTCCGCAAGGATGGTTTCGGTTGCCGACACTTTTTCGCCAACCGCAACGAGCGGACGGGCCGTCAGCGGCAGGTAGACGTCCACGCGCGAGCCGAAACGGATGAATCCGTAGCGCTGGCCGCGCGCCAGCCGGTCGCCCTTGCCGACGTAGCACAAGATCCGGCGCGCAATCAGGCCAGCCACTTGGACAAAGCTCACGACCGCGCCGCTGTCGGTGGTGACCACCACAGCGTTGCGCTCGTTCTCGGTCGACGCTTTGTCGAGATCGGCGTTGACAAACTTGCCCGGGAAATACTCGACCTTCTCAATCGTGCCATCGACCGGTGAACGATTCGAGTGAACGTTGAACACATTCATGAAGACGCTGATCTTCAGAGCATCACGGTCCGCATACGGATCCCGCGCCTTCTCAACCACGACGATGCGGCCGTCAGCGGGGGACAGCACCGCATTGGCCTGCTGCGGGACGGTGCGCGGCGGGTCACGGAAGAACTGCAGCACAAACAGTGCGACGACCCAGAACGGCCACGACCAGCCGCCCAGCAGCGACGTCGCCACCACGGCAGCGACCACGGCGAGGGTCAGGAAAGGCCAGCCCTCGCGGGCGATGATGGGATGGGGATAGTGGTTCAA
>CAZESK010000120.1:0-3350 GCA_964515155.1 uncultured Bifidobacterium sp. | reverse complement strand
CATCTTATTGAAGAGACTGTTGAAGGACTCATCTTAGTTGACAAACAGGAATCAAGCTTTACGGATTTAGAGGAAGCTCGTCAATATATTGTTAAACAAGAAAAAGCAAAACGAATAGAAGAAGAAGTTAAAACAGATCTATACGAAGAACTATCTGATAACACTATAGCAAATATAATACAAGAACATCACTACGTTAAAGTCACAGATACATTAATAGAATCTTATATTGAATTTGCTTCCTCTAAACTTTTTACATTAGATCCTGTTGTTACTGAGATTAGAAAATTAAACAAGTTAGATAAGTTGGTTGAGGGTAAAATCGACTATATTTTAAATGATGAAAGCGTTATTGCCATTAGTGAACACACTCAACAAAAATTAAATTCATTATTCGATGGCCATCAAGACGTTGTTGAATACATGAGAGAAAGTAAAGAAAACTTTCTAGAAGTAATTAGAAACCTCGGAGAATAAAATGGCATTGACCGTTCTTAAAAATACTAACCAAGAAGCTATCGTTAAAATTTCAGGTGTAGGATCAGAAACTATCGACCTACAAACTACAATTTTAGCTGCTACACAAGCTTTAGATGGTGCAACTCAAACAGTTAACATTGCTGGTCTAGAGTACACCGGATTGGCATCATCAACAATTACAATCGTACGTAACGGTGTAACTGTTGTTTCACTTGCTGCTGAAGGACATGATTATGTTTCATATGCTGCTGGAGCAGGTTTTGTAGAAACTACAGAAAATACTTCTGATATCGTGGTAACAATTGGTACAGCAAATGCACAATGTTACTTGACACTACGTAAAACTGCTGGCTATGCTACTAAAGTTGAAGATGCTACATATGGTTCTTACGACGATCCAACACGAGTAGGAGCATCGACTACTAAGTCAGGTTCTCCAGATAAGGTATAAAAATGCGCTTAATTAAAGAACATACCGAACAGGTTAACTTAATTGTCGAAGAAAAACTCGGCAAGGGAAAAGAATATTTTATTGAAGGTGTATTCCTTCAGTCAAACTTAAAGAATCGCAACGGTCGCGTTTATCCTAAAGACGTTATGGCTAAGGAAGTTAAACGTTATACTGAAGAGTATATCAATAAAAACCGTGCATTTGGAGAACTTGGTCACCCAGACTCTCCAACAATCAATCTAGACCGCGTCTGCATGATGATTAAGAATCTAAAAGAAGATGGCGACAACTGGGTTGGTAAAGCAAAAATTATGGACACACCATATGGTAAGATCGTTAAGAATCTTATTGATGAAGGTGCTCAACTAGGTGTTTCATCTAGAGGTATGGGCACACTGACTCAAAAGAATGGAGTGAACGTAGTAGGTAACGATTTTATGTTAGCAACAGCTGCTGACATCGTTGCAGATCCTTCAGCACCAAATGCTTTCGTAGAAGGCGTTATGGAAGGCAAGGAGTGGGTTATTGTCGATGGAAAATTTGTGGAAAGAGATTTACGAGAAGCTCAAGCTTTAATTCGCAAGACTTCTAGTAGAAATTTAGAAGAAGCAAAACTAAAGTTATTCCAAAGCTTCTTAGAGAAAATCAAGTAATTATAAATAATAGATATAAACAGGAGATATTAAATGTCTATCGAACAAAAGATTGCTGAAATCTTAGCTGAATCACAGGCTAATGCAGCTGAAGACGCTCTCGCTGAAGACTCTGTAGAAGAAGTTGTTGCAGAAGAACCAGTAAGTGTCGATGCTGAAGAATCAGTAGAAGAACAAGAAGTATATACAGTAGACGTTAAAGAAGACGTTGCTGCTTTAGTGAACGGTGAAGAGTTATCTGAAGAGTTCAAAACTAAAGCTGCTACAATCTTTGAAGCGGCTATCGTAACACGAGTAAAAGCAGAAGTTGCTAAGCTCGAAGAAGAATTCGAAGCACGTCTTGAAGAAGAGACTGCAAAGAATATTGAGGGAATTGTTGAAAAAGTTGATGGATACCTCAACTACGTAGTTGAGCAGTGGATTACACAGAATGAATTAGCCCTTGAAAATGGTATTAAGTCTGAAATCATGGAAAGCCTATTTACAGGTCTTAAAGGTCTTTTAGAAGAACATAACATTGATCTTCCAGAAGAAAAATTAGACTTGGTTGAAGCTCTTGAAGATGAAAATCTTGAATTGCAGGCTAGATTAGATGAACAGATGGCAGCAAATGTTGAACTGAATGAAATGATCAATGAAGCAGTTCGTACATCTATCCTTGATTACGCAGCAGATGGTTTAGCTGAAACTGATAAAGAAAAATTCACAGCTTTAGCTGAAGAATTATCTTTTGAAGATGCTGAAACTTTCCAAGCTAAAGTTCAGACTATCCGTGAAAATTATTTCTCACAAACATCAACAAAAATTGAAACTGTAGTTACTGACGAGCCAATCGTAGAAGAAGTTGAAGCCAATAAAGCTAAAAACTTAGATCCACGCATGGCAGGTTATTTAGCTGCACTCAAAAAAACTAACTAAAGGAAAACTAAAATGTTAGACAATCGTCAACAATTGATTGAAAAATGGTCTCCAGTGCTTGACGCTGAAGGCGTAGCATCAATCAAAGACTCTTATCGTAAGGGTGTTACTGCTCAGTTGTTAGAAAACACAGAGCGTGAATTATCTAAATCAGCTGAAACTTTGAACGAGACAGCTCCTACTAACTCTGGTGGTACTGGTTTGGCTCTTGGCCACGCTGGTGCTACTACTAACAATGTTGCAGGTTACGATCCAGTGTTGATCAGCTTGGTACGTCGTGCAATGCCACAATTGATCGCTTATGACATTTGCGGTGTTCAACCAATGACACAACCAACTGGCTTGATTTTCGCTATGAAATCACGCTATGCAAGCCAAGGTGGTACAGAAGCTTTGTTTAACGAAGCTGATACTGACTTCGCTGGTACAGGTACACACGCTGGTACTAACCCAGCTGGTATTACTAATGCTGGTTATGTAGGTTCTAACTGGAATACTGGTACTGGTTTGACAACAGCTAACGCTGAACGTCTAGGCCAAGGTGGTACTGGTGACGGTTCATTCGGTGAAATGGCATTCTCAATCGAGCGTACAGCTGTTGTAGCGAAAACACGTGCATTGCGTGCTAACTACTCAGTTGAATTAGCTCAAGACTTGAAAGCAGTTCATGGTTTGGACGCTGAAGGCGAATTGAGCAACATTCTTTCTACTGAAATCCTTCAAGAAATCAACCGTGAAGTTGTTCGTACAGTTTACAAAGCAGCTAAATCTGGTGCTCAAGTTGGTACTGCAGCAGCTGGTACATTCGACTTAGACGTTGACTCTAACGGTCGTTGGTCTGTTGAAAA
>CAZESK010000119.1:0-3417 GCA_964515155.1 uncultured Bifidobacterium sp. | reverse complement strand
CAATCGTGCCCACATTCACGTGCGGCTTGGTCCGCTCAAACTTGCCTTTTGCCATCATGCACTCCTAACTATTTGATGAGAATGTTCAGGCACGCGCCCGACTGTACTGACAACCAAAAAACTGGTGCCCTTGACGTGGATTGAACACGTGGCCTCTCCCTTACCAAGGGAGTGCTCTACCACTGAGCTACAAGGGCTTAGCCGCCCGCACCCCTTTGCAGAGGCGCGCACGACAACAAACTTCTGGAGCGGGTGAAGGGAATCGAACCCTCGTCTTAAGCTTGGAAGGCTTCAGCTCTACCATTGAGCTACACCCGCAAGGGCGACCGACACTGCCGCTACCCATCATTTCTTCGCGAAGCCTTTCGGTTCGCGCCTGGTGGTGGGGGCTGGATTCGAACCAGCGTACTCGTAAGAGGGCAGATTTACAGTCTGCTGCCTTTAACCACTCGGCCACCCCACCGCAGGGAACCGCAGACTATAGTGCGGGACATTACTTTTGTCAATTGAAATAATGCCGCCGATACCCTTTGCCGCAAAAAACGGGGCTCAGATAAGCGGCAGAATCTTCGCGATAGCGAAGGCCACGATCGACCAGACGAAAGTCGAGCCGAATGGCAGGCAGAAGACGAGACCACGCAGGCGGAACAGCACATCGCCCGGTACGCGGCCGACCCCGGCGCGGGACAAGAATGGCAGCAGCGGGAAAAAGATGACCAACAGCAGGAAAATGGCGGCAACCCAGCGGATCATGGGGGATCAGATAAAACGGGCGATCAGGAAAATCATCAGCGACAACAGAATCGTCGATGCAAACGGCAAGAAGATTGTCATTCCAAACACTCTGAACCGCAAGTCGCCGGGCAAGCGGCCGATACCGAGCTTCTCCAGCCAGGGCAGCATGGCGGAAAAGATAATCAGCGCCAGGAAAATGGTCAGAAGCCACCGGAACATGAAGTTTCCTTGAAAGTTTGCACTTACTATAAACGGTGGCTGCGATCCTGTACCAAGTATTTCCCCGGTAAGGTGAGGTCATGGCTCAATACCAGCACCTTGAACAACTCACCCATTTCGGCCGGCGAGGTCAGCTTCTGCACCGCATTGGCCAGCGGCAGCCAGCGCACCGGATCCTCGACCGGCTCGCGCCCCAGCAGCGACGGCAGTCCGGCAGAGAGCAGGAAGGCGGCCTGGGACATATACGCTTGCAGGTCCAATCCCGCCCCGATGCCGGCACGCGCCATCTCGGTGAAGTCGACGTGGGCCGTGATGTCCTGCAGCCCGGGCAGAAAAAAGGGATCACCGTGGGCATGGTGCCTGTAATGGCACATCAATGTGCCCTGCATACGCTGTGGCAGGTAATACTCATGCGCCGGAAAGCCATAGTCGATCAGCAAGGCAGCACCGCCCTCGCCCGCCCGAAGCATGTCGGCCAGCATGCGTATAAAACCCGCTTGCTGCGGATGCACTTCAGTCAAATATCCTTCGGGCAGCGCATCGGCATCGGGCACCTGACCGGCCAGCGGGTCGCCGCCGGCACGGTCGGCAAACGCAAAACCCTCGCCTTCAACGGTAACGCCCCGCGTCAGCCAGCGCCCCCCCTGCCGCAGCAGCAGCGGCACGGGCATGGCATCAAGGACCTCGTTGGCAATGACCAGCCCGGAGAACGTCACCGGGGGGGTGTTTAGCCAGGTGACTGTCGGATGCGCGGCCAGCGCCTGCTGCTGCCGCTCGCGCAACTCGACTGACAATTCGACGATCGTATACGACGCAACCGGCGTGCCGCGCCGCGCCAATGCGTCGAGCATGTCACGCGCGAGCTTGCCGGTGCCGGCACCGAACTCGAGGATGCGGACCGGCTGGGCGCCGGCGATATCGGCGGCAAACTCCGCCAGCGTCGCACCGAACAGGGGCGTGATTTCGGGGGCGGTTGTAAAATCGCCGTCTTTGCCGAGTTTTGCCGAGCCACCAGCGTAATAGCCCAAGCCGGGCGCGTAGAGCGCGAGCTCCATATAACGGGAGAACGGGATCCACGAGCCATGGGCCAAGATGTCCTCGCGGATAACCTGTTGCAGCGCGCGCGAGGCCGCGAGGGCATCGGCTGAGGGTTCGGGCAATGACATGGCGCGTATTGTAGTGCGGCAGTGCGCGGTTGCGTCCCTAACGCGCGGGGCAAGGACATTTTTCCACCCAACGAAATCTCCGACAGCGATTCACATGAGCTCATCACACCGCAGGACCGCACTGGTGACCGGCGCCGCGCGACGGCTGGGGCGCGAGATCGCGCTCGGGCTCGCGCGCGATGGCTGGGATATCGCCGTGCACTACCGCGAATCGGAAGAAGAAGCGCAAGCTACGGTGGGCGACATCATCGCGCTGGGGCGTCAGGCCATCGCACTCAAGTGCAACCTGGCCAGCGAAGCCGAGACGAAACTACTCGTGCCGCGTGCCGTCGACCGGCTTGGCGGGCTGGGCTGCGTCGTGAACAGCGCATCGCTATTTGACTACGATGATGCCGCCAGCTTCAGCCTGCCACGGCTGGATGCACACATGCACTGCAACCTCGGCGCACCGATACTGCTGGCGCAAGCCCTGCATGAGGCAGTGCCAGATGGCGAGCAAGGCGTCGTAATCAACCTGCTCGACCAGAAACTGTTCAATCTGAACCCGGATTTCCTATCCTATACGCTGTCCAAAGCCGCGCTGCACACCGCAACGATCATGCTGGCCACTTCGCTGGCACCAAAGTTGCGCGTGGTCGGGCTCGCGCCGGGCCTGACGCTGGTGTCCGGCGACCAGACCGAAGAAGGCTTTGCCAAGGCGCACCGCCAGACCGTACTCGGCCGGAGCAGCTCGCCCGAGGACATTGTGCGCGCCACCTGCTATCTCGCCGACGCGCGCGGTGTCACCGGCACGACGCTGCTGGTCGATGGCGGTCAACACCTCGTACCGATGAATCGCGACGTGATGTTCGTCGCCACCTGAGCCGCAACCTGGCCCGTAACCGACCCTGACACACACCGAGACCATGACTTCCCTGCTGATGCACCCTGCCCTGTCCGACTGCCGCCGCGTCTTCCTGAGGAACTTCTCGGTCATGAGCAGCATCGGCGTACACGATTTCGAAAAGCGCGACCAGCAGCGTGTGCTGTTCAATGTCGAGCTCTATGTACCGCTGGCCGAGTCGACGCCGACCAACGACGAACTGCTTGAAGTCGTCGACTACGACTTCATCCGTGACACTATCGTACAGCGCATCGGTCAAGGCCACACGCAGCTGCAGGAAACTTTGTGCGACGACATCGCGCGCACGCTGCTGGCGCACCCGAAGGTTCGTGCCGTGCAGGTGTCAACCCAGAAGCCGGATGTCTACCCGGACTGCGAATCAGTCGGCGTGGAAGTCGTGCGTTTCAGGGAGCG
>CAZESK010000118.1:0-3595 GCA_964515155.1 uncultured Bifidobacterium sp. | reverse complement strand
CTGCCATGAAACCGTCAGGCACGGTCCTTGCACATTCCTGTCGGTAAACAGACACAGCAGAGGATCATATGGACGCTTCAATGTGGGTAGCCAAGACCGGCCTGGATGCGCAGCAGACCCGGCTGAATGTCATTTCGAACAACCTGGCCAACGTCAACACGACAGGCTTCAAGCGCGACCGCGCCTTGTTCGAAGACCTGCTGTACCAGAACGTACGACAGGCCGGCGGCCAGACCGCGCAGGCCACGCAGGCGCCGACCGGCCTGATGCTGGGCACCGGTACGCGCGTGGTCGCGACCGAGAAGATCCACGCGCAGGGCAACATGATCAACACCCAGAACGCGCTCGATATCGCGATCGCGGGCGAGGGCATGTTCCAGATCCAGATGCCGGACGGGACGCTCGCTTACTCGCGCGATGGCTCGTTCAAACTCTCCAACGTCGGCCAGCTGGTGACCTCGGGCGGCAATCCGCTGGCGCCGCCCATCGTCATTCCGGGTAACGCGTCGTCGATCACGATCGGCGAGGATGGCACGGTCAGCGTCGAGCTGTTCGCCGGTGGCGGCGCCCAGCAGCTGGGTCAGATCCAGATTGCGCGTTTCGTCAACCCGGCTGGCCTGCAGCCGCTGGGTAACAACCTCTACAAGCAGACGGTCGCCAGCGGGGAAGCGCAGCTGCTGAACCCCGGTACCCAGGCTGCGGGCACGCTGCGTCAGGGCATGCTCGAAGCGTCGAATGTGAATGTGGTGGAAGAGATGGTCAACATGATCGAGACCCAGCGCGCCTACGAGATCAACTCGAAAGCGATCTCTGCTGCCGACGGCATGCTGCGCTTCCTGAATAACAACCTGTAATTGACAAGCGCTGCGCTGGGTGCGCAGGGCGATGCTGATTGAGTCGAGAGGTCAACCGATGAAGAACACTCTGATCCTGTCCGCAGGCGTCATCTGCCTGCTGGCAGGCTGCGCCGGACCGATGCCGATCGCGCATTCGCCCAACTTCGCTCCGGTGCAGCCGATGCCGCGTGAGCGACCGCCGCGGGCCACGGGCGCCATCTTCGCTTCCGACAGCACCGACCTGTGGCAGGCCAAGCGCCGTGACTATCGTATCGGCGACATCATTACTGTCTTGCTGAGTGAATCGACACAGGCGAACCGTTCTTTAACGAACGAACTCTCGCGCGAATCAGAAAACGACGTCGTACCCCAGGGTCTGACGAACCGTATCGCCGGCCTCAACTCGGCGCTCACCGGTATCAACACCGCCGGCGGCACCGTCTCCAGCAATGGCGCGGCGACTGCCGACCAGCGCGCGTCGCTGTCCGGTTCAATCGCCGCCACGGTCATTGAGGTACAGGCCAATGGCAACCTGGTCGTGCGCGGCGAGAAGCAGCTGTCGCTGTCCGAGGGCGGAGAAGTGATTCAGGTCTCCGGCATCATCCGTCCGGAGGATGTCAGCGCGATTAATACCGTGCAGTCACGCCGCCTTGCCAATGCACAGATTGCGTACCGTGCCGTGGGCGACCACGCCAACGCCACCCGGGCCGGCTGGGGCACCAGCGCGCTGTTCAAGTGGTGGCCGTTCTGATCATGGGAACGAACCACATGAAACTCCTTAGCCTGATCTACAAGGTCTTCGCTTCGGCGATGGTGGCGATCTCGCTGCTGGTGCTGATGCAGCCGCCGGCGCACGCCGACCGTATCAAGGACCTCGCGGCCGTCGCCGCCGCGCGTACCAACCAGCTCGTCGGCTACGGCATCGTGGTTGGCCTGCAGGGCACCGGCGACGGCGCTCAGGTTGGCTTCACCGTACAGACCATCCGCTCGATGCTGGTCAAGATGGGCGTCGGCATCGACGGCCCGCTGTCTGACTTTGAACGGGCGGCCGCGGCTGCCGGCCGTTTCGACGTACAGAACGTCGCCGCCGTCATGGTCACTGCCGAGCTGCCGCCGATGGCCAAGCCAGGCCAGCGTATCGATATCAATGTCGGCACGCTGGGCAAGGCGTCCAGCCTGCGCGGCGGTACGCTGATTCTGACCAGCTTGCGCGGCGTGGATGGCGAAGTCTATGCGCTCGCCCAGGGACAAGTGAACACGACCGGCATCGACGCCAACGCGGCCGGCTCGCGGGTGGCGATCGGTGTACCGACCTCGGCCCGCATTCCGAACGGCGCGACGGTTGAGCGTATGGTGGATACACCTTTCGACAAATCCGAGACGGTCGTGATCAATGTGCGCGATCAGGATTTCACGACGACTCGCGCGATCGTGGACGCGATCAACAAGAATTTTGGTGACGGCACCGCGATGGCGCTGGATGGTGTCTCGATCTCGGTGCGTGCGCCGATGGACATGTCGCAGCGCGTGGCCTTCCTGAGTATGGTCGAAAACCTTGACGTGGTCCCGGGCGAGGCACCCGCACGCGTGGTGGTTAACTCGCGCACCGGCACCGTGGTCATCAGCCGTAATGTGAAGGTTACGGCAGCGGCGGTATCGCACGGCACGATTTCGGTCGCCATTGCCGCGACCAACGAAGTGAGTCAGCCGAATGCCTTTACCCAGGCACAGGCGGTACCCGTACAGAACGCGAACATCGCGGTCAACGAGCCGAACAAGCCGATGTTCCTGTTCCAGGCCGGCGTTGATCTTCGGCAGGTAGTGGATGCGATCAACCAGGTCGGCGCCTCGCCGTCGGCCCTGATCGCGATTCTCGAAGCATTGAAAAGCTCCGGCAGCCTGCGCGCCGAGCTGGTGGTGATCTGACGGGCGGCCCATCATGGCAGACGGACTCGACAATCTCGGTATGGCAAGCCCGCAGTCCGCGCTGGACTTCGCGGGCCTCGGCGCGTTGCGCGGCAAGGCGCAGCAGCGGTCGGACAAAGCGACGCGCGAGACCGCGACCCAGTTCGAGGCCATGTTCATCCAGGAGATGCTGAAGTCGATGCGGGCCACGGTCGAGAAGAACGACCTGCTGTCCTCGGATGCCGCCGACACCTTCGAGCAGATGTACGACCGCGAACTGTCGGTACAGCTGGCCAAGCGCAACACGCTCGGCATTGCCGATGTGGTGGTCAAGGCCGTCGAGCGCAACAATGCTCAGGGGCCGGCGTTCAGGGCCAAGGCCGAGCCGATGCCACTTCACCGTTCGGCCGAAGGCATGGCCATACAGCGTGACGCGCTGCCGATGAAGCTGATGCGTCCGGAAAAATTCAATCTCGCACCGCGCCCCGGTGCGGTGACGGGCAAGGGGAGCGCTGAATGAGTGATCTGCTCAGTATCGGCGCCTCTGGCGTCGCGGCCTACCAGCGTGCGCTGTCGACCGTGTCGAATAACATCGCCAACGTCGGTACCGAAGGCTATGTGCGGCAGGAGACGGCGCTCACCGAGACCATGCCGCGCAACTCGGGCCGCGTGTATCTGGGCACCGGCGTGGCCGTGGCCGGCATCAAGCGCGCCTACGACGCCTTCCTCGAGCAGAACCTGCGCAACAGTACCAGCGAGCTCAATACCCAGGGACCGATGGTGGATTACGCGAACCGCGTGATCGACATCATGGGCAGCGACACCGTGGGGCTGACGCCGGCGCTGGATAAGTT
>CAZESK010000117.1:0-3678 GCA_964515155.1 uncultured Bifidobacterium sp. | reverse complement strand
GCGAAACCCGCCACCCGTATCCGAACAGGCGAAACCCGCCACCCGTATCCGAACAGGCGAAACCCGCCACCCGTATCCGAACAACCGAAACCACACCACCATGGACTACCAGACCCTCGAGCTCGCGCACGACGCCCATGTTGCTACGATCTGGATGAACCGTCCCGAGGTTCGCAATGCCTTCAGCGAGCAATCGATCGCCGAGCTGACCCATGCCTTTCGCGTACTCGGCAAGGAGCGTTCGGTGCGCGCCATCGTGCTGGCCGCGCGCGGCACGGCCTTTTCCGCTGGCGCCGACCTGAACTGGATGAAGAAGATGGCCGCCTACTCGGAAGAAGAGAACCGCGCCGATGCGCTGGCGCTGGCCGAGATGCTGCATGTCATTCATACCTGCAGCAAGCCGACGCTGGCCCGCGTGCAGGGCGATAGTTATGGCGGAGGCGTGGGGCTGGTGGCCGCCTGCGACATGGCGATCGTAACCGAGGGCGCCGGATTCTGCCTCTCCGAGGTCCGGCTGGGGCTGATACCCGCGACCATCTCCCCCTATGTGATCCGCGCCATGGGCGAGCGCGCTGCCAGCCGCTATTTCCTGACGGCCGAGCGCTTCGATGCCCGCGAAGCGGCGCGCATCGGTTTCGTGCACGAAGTCGTCCCGACGGATGAGCTCGACGCGGCTGTGGCCCGCATGCTGCATCACCTGACCTCCGGTGGTCCGCATGCACAGGATGAGGCCAAGCGCCTGATCCGCGATGTGGCCGGCGAGCCGATCGATGAGCCCCTGCTGGCCGATACTGCGCGTCGCATCGCCGAAGTGCGCGTGTCGCCCGAGGGCCGCGAGGGCATTGCTGCCTTTCTGGAGAAACGCAAAGCCGCGTGGTTGTCCCACTGAGCGCCTCCCATTGAGCGTGCCGATGAAGGATTCCTCACCGCTGCTGGCGGCGTTGCAGCAAAAGCTCGATGCACTCTCGCAGCAGCATCTGATACGCCAGCGTCGCGTGGTCGACACGGCACAGTCGCCTCAGCTCACGGCCGATGGCCATCGGCTGCTGGCCTTTTGCAGCAACGACTACCTGGGCCTTGCCGCTGACGCCCGCGTCGTCGAGGCGCTGCGCGAGGGTGCGGCGCGTTATGGTGCCGGCAGCGGCGCATCGCACCTGATCTCCGGACATTCCGCCGCGCATGAGGCACTGGAAGAACGGCTCGCCGCGCTGATGGCGCCGTATCTCCCATCGGCGCGCGCGCTCTATTTCTCGACCGGCTACATGGCCAACCTCGGGGTGCTGTCGGCGCTGGCCGGCAAGGACGCGGAAATTTTTTCCGAGGAGCTA
Organism: uncultured Bifidobacterium sp.; assembly: GCA_964515155.1. Lineage (GTDB taxonomy): Bacteria > Pseudomonadota > Gammaproteobacteria > Burkholderiales > Burkholderiaceae_D > Pernthalerella. Next base: position 2,350 of record CAZESK010000117.1, on the reverse strand, counting down.
AACCACGCCTCGCTGATCGATGGGGCGCGTCTGGCACGTTCGCACCTCAGTGTCTACCCGCACAAGGATCTCGACCGGCTCGCAGCCCAGCTGGCCGCCAGCACCGCACAAGACAAGCTGGTCATCACCGACAGTGTATTCAGCATGGATGGCGACATCGCACCCCTGCGCGAACTGCTGGCACTGTGCGAGCGGCATCGCGCCTGGCTGGTCGTTGATGACGCGCACGGCTTTGGCGTGCTCGGCAAGCATGGTATGGGCGTGCTTGAGCATCTGGGCCTGTCGTCGTCGCAGCTGGTCTATATCGGTACGCTGGGCAAGTCGGCCGGGGTGGCCGGCGCTTTCGTTGCTGCGCATGCCACGGTCATCGAGTGGCTGGTGCAGCGTGCACGGCCGTACATCTACACCACCGCCGCACCGCCCGCTGTCGCGCATGCACTGCTGACCAGCCTGGATCTCATCGTCGGTGCCGAGGGCCGTGAGCGGCGCGCGCAACTGGCCCGCCTGACTGCCCGCCTGCGGCAACAGCTGCATCTGAAGCGATGGACGCTGCTCCCCTCGGAGACCGGCATACAGCCCGTTATCATCGGAGACAATCTTGCTACCATGGCGACCGGTAGCGCGCTGCTTGAGCGCGGCTTCTGGGTGGGGGCGATCCGCCCGCCCACCGTGCCCGCTGGCACGGCGCGGCTGCGCATCACACTGTCCGCAGCGCACACGCTGGCGCAGGTCGACGCGCTGGCGGCAGCCCTGATCGATATTGAACATCAATCCTTGCTGGAGTCTGCATCGTGAGTCTGAAGTTTTCCTGTTTCATCACCGGCACCGATACCGGGGTCGGTAAGTCGCTGGTTACTGCGGCCTTTCTCAACGCGCTGTCGCGAGCCGGGGTTCCTGCTGTCGGCATGAAGCCGCTGGCCGCCGGCGCCGAGCTGCGCGATGGTGAACTGTTCAATGATGATGTCGCGCTGTTGGCCTCCGAGTCCACATTTTCCGTGCCGCGCGAGCTGACGACATCCTACCTGCTCAAGGAGGCGTGTGCGCCGCATGTGGCCGCCGAACTCGAGCATGCCGTCATCGATCCGGCCGTACTCACCCGGGCCTATGCCCAGGTGGCCGCCAGTGCGCCAGCCGTGGTGGTCGAGGGGGTGGGGGGCTTCCGGGTGCCACTGACCGATCGGGTCGATACCGCCGATTTCGCCGTCGAGCTCGGGCTTGATGTTATCCTCGTGGTTGGCCTGCGGCTGGGCTGTCTGAGCCATGCGCTGCTGACGGCCGAGGCGGTGGTATCCCGTGGCCTGAAGCTCACTGGCTGGGTGGCCAACCAGATCGATCCCGCCATGCCGCACCAGGCGGCCAATGTCGAAGCGCTGCGTACGCGCTTGCCAGCGCCCCTGCTGGGTATCGTGCCTTGGATGACGGTACCCTCGCCGGCTGCGGCCGCCGGCGCGCTGGATCTGTCGCTGCTGCCGGGCTGGCCCCGGGCAACCTGACCGTTGCGCCCCGCGCGCTGTGCCTGCCTCTGTTTTTTTGAATGGATATCCTGAATGTCGTCGCAAACGATCGAATTTTTCGCCGCTTCGAAGAAAGTGGCCGAGCTGGCGAAAGCCAACGAGACCTGGCCGGTGACCGAGGTGGCCGCGCTATTCGAACTGCCTTTCAATGACTTGCTGTGGAAGGCACAGCAGGTACATCGCGCGCACTGGGATGCCAACGAGGTCGAGCTGGCGACCCTGCTATCGATCAAGACCGGCGGCTGTCCGGAGAACTGCGGCTACTGCCCGCAATCAGCACACTACGATACCGGCGTGAAGGCCGAGAAAATGATGGCAGTCGATGAGGTAGTCGCTGCAGCCCAGGCTGCGAAGGACAGCGGCGCGACCCGCTTCTGCATGGGCGCTGCATGGCGCGCGCCGAAGGATCGCGATATCGAGGCGGTGGAAGAGATGGTTAGGGCGGTCAAGGCGCTTGGCCTTGAAACCTGCGCAACGCTGGGTATGCTCAAAGAGGAGCAGGCACAGCGTCTTGCCTCGGCCGGACTCGACTACTACAACCACAACCTCGACACCGCGCCGGAGTTCTACGGCGAAATCATCACCACACGCGACTACCAGGACCGGCTCGATACGCTGGGCCATGTGCGCGAAGCAGGGCTCAAGGTCTGCTGCGGCGGCATCGTCGGCATGGGCGAATCGCGTATGCAGCGTGCCGGCCTGATCGCGCAGCTGGCCAACCTGAATCCCTACCCGGACTCGGTACCGATCAACCACCTCGTGGCAGTCGAGGGTACGCCACTGGCCGATCAGGAACCGCTGGATCCGCTGGAATTCGTGCGCACCATTGCGGTGGC
>CAZESK010000116.1:0-3829 GCA_964515155.1 uncultured Bifidobacterium sp. | reverse complement strand
GTGTATGTGTGCGGCGGCGGTGCGCTGAATGGGTACCTGATGTCACAACTGCAGGCTTTGCTGAGCATGCCGGTGACAGATACCCGTGCGCTCGGCGTAGCGCCCATGCAGGTGGAAGCGATCGCCTTCGCCTGGCTGGCCGCACGCTTCATGGACAGACTACCGGGGAATTTGCCGACGGTGACGGGAGCACGTGGGCCGAGGGTGCTGGGGGCACTGTACCCGGCGTGAGCCTTGCGGGAACGCGCCGACAGCCGAAAAACAAAAAGCGCGGATGACTCCGCGCTTTTTTTCATCGATCGGTGACCGCGATCAGGCCGAAAAGGACGATCCGCAGCCGCAGGTCGTGGTGGCATTCGGGTTCTTGATCACGAACTGCGCACCCTCGAGGTCATCTTTGTAGTCGATCTCTGCGCCGACCAGGTACTGGTAGCTCATCGAGTCGATCAGTAGCTGGACGCCGTTCTTGGCCATCGTGGTGTCGTCTTCATTCACGATCTCGTCGAAGGTGAAGCCGTACTGGAACCCTGAGCAACCGCCGCCCTGCACGAAAACGCGCAGCTTCAGGTCGGGATTGCCCTCTTCCTCGATGAGCTGGGCGACCTTGTTTGCGGCGCTGTCGGTGAAGACGATGGGTGCCGGCATTTCGGTGATTGCGTTCATGTTAATACTCCTGCTTTCTGAACCAGTGGTTCGAGATTATAGCTGCTGGCCCTGAGGGCCGCTGGCGAATCGGCCGGCGATGTCGCAGTCTCCTGCGGACATAGCGCGCCCGAAACGCGGGCACCGGCCTGCATGGACAGGCTGGCGTACGAAATATTTCCGATTATGCGCGCGCGGGAGAGTAATTCAACCCTGCCTGTCGCATGGAGATTACCGATAACCTCACCGCTGATGACGATGTGTTCCGCGCGCACGTCGCCCTCGATCCGCCCAGGTACCGACAACATCAGGCAGCCGCCGGCCGTGGGCTCGGCCAGCACATCGCCGGCAATCTGGCCATCGACGCGCAGCCCGCCGCGGAACACCACGGCCCCCTCGACCCGACAGCCGCCACCGATCAAGCTGTCCACCCCGCCCCACTCCCTTGCGTTTGCCATCGCCCCCCCGCTCTGTGTCGACATCGTCGCCGGAGCGGAGATTCTGCCTGTGGCCGACCGGAGACGGCGCGGGCTTTGCGCCCGGCTTGCGCCGCACCAACCGCGCGACAAAAACGCTACGGCAGAATGGGGACGTGACGCAGGCCGGTGCCCTCGTCGAGCCCGAACATCAGGTTCATGCACTGCACGCCCTGCCCGGCCGCGCCCTTGACCAGATTGTCTTCCACCACCAGGATCACCAGCAGGTCGCCACCGCCCGGACGGTGCACCGCGATACGCAGCATGTTGGACGCACGCACCGAGCGGGTTTCCGGATGGCTGCCCGCCGGAAGCACATCAACGAAGGAATCGTTCGCGTAGTGCTGCTCGTAAAGCGCCTGGACATCGAGGCCTCGCGCTTCGGGCAGCAGCGTGGCATACAGGGTCGAGTGGATACCGCGGATCATCGGCACCAGGTGCGGCACGAAGGTCAGCCCCACCTTGCGGCCCGCGATGGCCTCCAGCCCCTGCACGGTTTCCGGCAGGTGGCGATGCCCCTTCACGCCATAGGCCTTGAAGTTGTCCGCAGCTTCGGCCAGCAGCGTATGCACCTCGGCCTTGCGGCCAGCCCCGGATACACCGGACTTGCAGTCGGCAATCAGTGACGCTTCATTCACCAGCGGCTTGCCCTGCGACAGCAGTGGCTTGAAACCCAGTTGCATCGACGTCGGGTAGCAGCCCGGCAGGCCGATCACGCGCGCTTTGCGAATCGCGTCGCGATTAACCTCGGGCAGGCCGTAGATGGCCTCGTCGAGAATGTCCGGGCACGCATGCGGCATCCCGTACCACTGCTCGAACTCGGCCGTATCCTTGAGGCGGAAGTCGGCAGCGAGATCAATCACCTTCACGCCGGCAGAGAGCAGTTCGCGCGCCTGCGCCATGGCCACGCCGTGTGGCGTGGCGAAAAACACGACGTCGCACTGGTCAAGCCGGGCCTTTTCCGGCGCCGAGAATGCCAGCGATACATGGCCACGCAGCGACGGAAACATGTCGGCGACCGGCATGCCGTCTTCCTTGCGCGAGGTGATGGCGGCCAACTCGACCTCCGGGTGCGCCGCGAGTATGCGCAGCAATTCCACGCCGGTATAGCCGGTGCCGCCGACGATGCCCACCTTGATCATTCCTGACTCCTGGTCCGCCAATGAGGAGAACCTCGATGGTCCGCTCCCGACACGTCAATGACATCGCGAGAGCGTCCCAGACAATGAAAAAAGCCGCCGGGCAAACACCCGACGGCTTCGCGTTGCATCCGAGGCGGTGATTAACGCTTCGAGAACTGCTTCGCGCGACGTGCTTTGCGCAGACCGACTTTCTTGCGCTCGACCTCGCGGGCATCGCGGGTGACGAAGCCAGCCTTCGACAGCTCGGGCTTGAGCGCTGCATCATGGTCGATCAGTGCGCGGGTGATGCCGTGCCGCACTGCGCCGGCCTGGCCGGACTCGCCGCCGCCGTGCACGTTGACCATGATATCGAAGCGATCAACGTTGTTGGTGAGTTCCAGCGGCTGACGGATGACCATCAGGCCGGTCTCGCGCGAGAAATACTCGGCGGCGTCCTTGCCGTTGACGACGATCTTGCCGCTGCCTGCCTTGATGAACACGCGGGCCACTGCGCTCTTGCGACGGCCGGTTCCGTAGTTGTAGTTACCGATCATGTCTGTTCCTTACAGTTCAAGAGGCTTCGGTTGCTGCGCGCTGTGCGGATGCGAGCCGTCGGCATAGACCTTCAGCTTCTTCGCCATCGCATAACCCAGCGGACCCTTCGGCAGCATGCCTTTGACGGCCTTCTCGAGCGCGCGGCCCGGGTGCTTCGCCTGCATGTCGCGGAAATTGGTTTCGTAAATACCGCCCGGGTAGCCCGAGTGGCGGAAGTATTTTTTGTCGAGCGACTTGGCGCCAGTCACGCGCAGCTTGGCCGCGTTGACCACAATGATGAAATCGCCGGTATCGACGTGCGGGGTAAATTCAGGCTTGTGCTTGCCGCGCAGACGGTGTGCCACTTCGCTGGCGACACGACCGAGGACTTTGTCCGTGGCGTCGATCACAAACCAGTCGCGCTGGACTTCGTGTCCCTTGGCGGAAAAGGTTTTCATGATGCATCCTAAGTTGAGTAAGGCCCATGCCGGTGGTTCCGCGCGTTGCTGGCTCGCGGACACTCCCTTGTTATGTATTTCCCCGTCCGGGCTAACCGGGGAACCGGCGATTATAGTGTTTTCAAGGACTTGGCGTCAAATTCGCCGCAAATCCGCCCGCTTGCCCTTAAAATAACCGCCTTTTCACCCGAGAGACGCTTATGGAATGCACCGTACGCTGGACCGGCCTGTCCGGCATGACTTTCGTGGCCGAGACCGGCTCCGGCCACTTGGTGACGATGGACGGCGCGCCCGAGGGCGGCGGTCGCAACCTCGCGCCGCGGCCGATGGAAGTGGTACTCGCCGGCACCGGTGGCTGCACCGCTTATGACGTGGTGGTCATCCTGCGCAAGAGTGGACAGGACGTGCGCGGGTGCGACGTCACGTTGAAGTCTGAGCGCGCGGAGAAAGATCCGAAGGTTTTCACCAAGGTGCACTTCCACTTCACCGTGCGGGGGCGCCACCTGAAACCGAATGTGGTGGAGCGCGCGATCAAGCTCTCGCACGAGAAATACTGCTCGGCGTCGATCATGCTGGAGAAAACCGCCGAGCTCACGCA
>CAZESK010000115.1:0-3863 GCA_964515155.1 uncultured Bifidobacterium sp. | reverse complement strand
CTGGTCGGGGTGAGAGGATTCGAACCTCCGGCCTCTACGTCCCGAACGTAGCGCTCTACCAGGCTAAGCTACACCCCGATTCCTGCGGTCTTGCCAAAAAGCTTGCTTCTGACCTGCTGCGACCGCGAAAGCCCGAGAGTGTATCAAAACTTGGGCTTTGTGGCGATGCTCCGGTTCAATTTAATGATTGCGGTCGACCGCAAAGTCGGCCAGTGCGCTCAGTGCCGACTTGTACGGGCCGTCCGGCAGTATGGACACCGACGCCTTGGCGCGCCGGGCCGCATGCTCGGCTTGCTCGCGCGTGTAGTCGAGGGCGCCCGAGCTGGTGATGGCCGCGAGCACCTCGTCGAAATGCGCCTCGTCGCCATTGGCGATGCAGTCGCGAACCAGCGCTCGCTCCTGCGGCGTGCCATGCTGCAGCAGGTAGATCAGCGGCAGCGTCGGCTTGCCCTCGCGCAGGTCGTCGCCGACGTTCTTGCCGATGTCTGAGGCATTACCCGAGTAGTCGAGAACGTCGTCGATCAGCTGGAAAGCGGTACCCAGCGAGCGGCCGTACTCGGCGCAGGCGGCGATGCCTTCTTCCGGCGCTCCGGCGATCAGGCTGCCCAGCTCGGTCGCGGCCTCAAACAGTTTGGCCGTCTTGGAGCGGATCACTTGCAGGTAGCGCTCCTCGGTGACGTCCGGGTCGTGCATGTTCATTAACTGCAGCACTTCACCCTCGGCGATGACGTTGGTCGCATCGGCCAGGATGCGCATGACACGCATGCTGTCCACCGAGACCATCATCTGGAACGCACGCGAGTAGACGAAATCGCCGACCAGCACCGACGCAGCATTGCCGAACATCGCGTTAGCCGTCTGCCGGCCACGACGCAACTCGGATTCATCAACCACATCATCATGCAGCAGGGTGGCGGTGTGGATGAACTCGACCACGGCGGCCAGCTTGTAGTGATCCTCGCCCCGGTAGCCCCAGGCATTGGCCATCAGCAGCACCAGCGCCGGGCGGATCCGTTTGCCACCGGCGCTGATGATGTAATCAGCGATCTGGCTGACCAGCGGAACATCCGAATGCAGCTGCGAGCGGATCGTCGCGTCCACCGCCTGCATGTCGGCAGCGATCATGGACAGGGGGTGGTTCTGGGCGGGGGTGGTGGCGGACACGATGCTTCGAAAGTCGGTCAAAGGCGGCGATTATACGATGCAGGGGTAGCGGGGGAGGGCGGGCGTTGACGGGGAAGGCAGATTCGCCTTTGTTTAGGTCCGTCGTGCTGTGTGATCTGGCAGGCACCTGCGGTTTTGACCGCCCACCTAAGTCCATGTATAATTGGAGGTTTTCCCGATTTGACAACCCCTCGCGGGCAAGTCGGGAGAGGCTGTATCCCGACGCCGCAAGGCCGAGGGCGTTCTTTCCAAATTATCGATGAGGTTCCCATGTACGCGGTCATAAAAACCGGTGGCAAGCAATACAAAGTTGCTGCTGGCGAAAAACTTAAAGTAGAACAGATACCGGCAGACATCGGCTCCGAAATCACCCTGGATCAGGTGCTCGCAGTGGGCGCCGGCGAAACCATTAAATTCGGTACGCCGCTGGTTCAAGGTGCCAAGGTGCTGGCTACGGTAGTGGCGCACGGTCGCCACGACAAGGTGAAGATTTTCAAGATGCGTCGCCGCAAGCATTACCAGAAGCGTCAAGGCCATCGCCAAAACTTCACCGAACTGCAAATCGTCTCGATCAACGGCTAAGTCCGGCGAGAACCATTACCGAATCAGGAGCATCACATGGCACATAAAAAAGGCGGCGGCACAACGCGCAACGGCCGCGACTCGGAGTCGAAACGACTGGGCGTCAAGGTCTACGGCGGTCAGGCCATCAATGCCGGCGGCATCATTGTCCGTCAGCGTGGCACGAAGCTGCACGCAGGCGAGAACGTTGGCATGGGCAAGGACCATACCCTGTTCGCGCTGATCGACGGCAAGGTACAGTTCGCTACCAAGGGCGCGCTCAAGCGCCATGTGGTGACCGTAATCCCGGCCTGATAAGCTGCACCGGTCCTGCGAAAAGGCTCTGCCGCAGGCAGGGCCTTTTTCATTTGATTTGAAATGTCACTGGCGGGTTTCGCCGCTGGCTCTACCCGCCCTATCTCCCCTCGGAGCTCATAGGGCGGATAGAGCGCAGCGAAATCCGCCGCAACAAGCGCACCAACCACACGGCAATCATGAAGTTCATCGACGAAGCACGAATCGAAGTTGTGGCCGGTGATGGCGGCAATGGCGTGGCGTCATTTTGCCGTGAAAAATTCCGGCCGTTCGGTGGCCCCGATGGTGGCGACGGTGGCAAGGGCGGCAGCATCTTTGCCATTGCCGACCGCAACATCAATACGCTGGTGGACTACCGCTACGCGAAGCTGCATCGCGCGAAGCATGGCGAGAACGGCCGCGGCTCCGATTGCTATGGCAAGGGTGCGGACGACGTCTACCTCCGCATGCCCGTCGGTACGCTGGTCATCGACCAGAATGATGGTGCCATCATCGCCGACCTGACCGAGCACGGACAGGTGGCGATGCTGGCCAAGGGGGGCGAGGGCGGATGGGGCAACATCCATTTCAAGTCATCGACCAACCGGGCGCCACGCCAGAAGACCGACGGCAAGGAAGGCGAGCGCCGCGAGTTGAAGCTTGAGCTGAAGGTACTGGCCGATGTCGGGCTGCTGGGTATGCCAAACGCCGGCAAGTCGACTTTCATCGCGTCGGTCTCGAATGCGCGTCCGAAGATCGCCGACTATCCATTTACCACCCTGCATCCGAACCTCGGCGTCGTACGCGTCAGCCACGAGAAGAGCTTCGTGATCGCCGATATTCCCGGGCTCATCGAAGGCGCGGCCGACGGTGCCGGTCTCGGCGTGCAGTTCCTGCGGCACCTGCAGCGCACACGGCTGCTGCTGCATATTGTCGATATCGCGCCGTTCGATACCAATGTGGATCCGGTCAAGGAAGCGAAGGCGATCGTCAAGGAGCTCAAGAAGTATGACGAGACCCTGTTCGACAAGCCGCGCTGGCTGGTCTTGAACAAGCTGGACATGGTGCCCGACGACGAGCGTGCCAAGCGCATCAAGGACTTTATCAAGCGCTTCGGCTGGAAGGGCCCCGTGTTCCACATCTCCGGGCTCACCCGCGAGGGCTGCGAGGATCTGGTGCAGGACATTTACGAATACCTGGCCGCACAGCGCGGGCAGGAGCAGCGCGAGCAGTCGGGCATTGCCGAAGAGGCGATGGGTATTGCCAGCATCGAGGCCGACGACCCGCGCTTCAAGCCGCACGACCCGCTGGCAGGCTGAGCCGGCACCCGACAACCACAGCAAGCAAGCGTTCCCATGGCATCTGTCATTCAGCAAGCCCAGCGCGTGATCGTCAAGGTCGGGTCCTCGCTGGTCACCAACGAAGGCCGTGGCCTGGATCACGCAGCCATCGCGAAATGGGCCGACCAGATCGTTCAACTACGACGCATGGGCAAGCAGGTGGTGCTGGTCAGTTCCGGCGCGGTCGCCGAGGGCATGCAGCGGCTCGGTTTCGACAAGCGTCCGACCGGCATCCATGAACTGCAAGCCTGCGCTGCCGTCGGTCAGATGGGGCTGGCGCAGATTTATGAGACCAGTTTCCGCTCGCACGGGCTGCACACGGCCCAGGTACTCCTGACGCACGCTGACCTGGCCGATCGCGAGCGCTATCTGAATGCGCGTTCCACGCTGTTCACGTTGCTCGAGATGGGCGTCATCACCGTCATCAATGAAAACGATACGGTCGTCACCGACGAGATCAAGTTCGGCGACAACGACACGCTGGGCGCGCTGGTCGCCAACCTG
>CAZESK010000114.1:0-3981 GCA_964515155.1 uncultured Bifidobacterium sp. | reverse complement strand
CAGATGGAACGCCACATCGCCAAGCGCCTCGGCATGCCGTGCGCGGTGATCTCGGCGCCGGTCCATGTACAGGACTTCCCCGCCCGCCATTCGCCGCAGATGGGCTTCGAGGGTGCGAACGTCATTTTTGACAGCTGGGTGCACCCGCTGATGATGGGCCTTGAAGAGCACCTGCTCGGCATGTTCAAGGACGATTTCGAATTTCACGATGGCGCCGCGCCTTCGCATCTCGGCAAGGCGCATGCACCGCAGCGCCTGCCGGCCGAGCCGCAAACCGTCGTGGCGCCGGCCGTCATTCCCGAGCCGGCGAATGCGGGTGACCTCATTCCAGCCTGGACGCCCGAGGCCGAGCGCGAGCTCGGCAAGATCCCATTCTTCGTGCGCGGTAAGGCACGTCGCAACACCGAACGCTTCGCAAAGGAATGCGGAGTACTGGCCATCACCATCGAGACACTCTATGACGCGAAAGCCCACTACGGCCGCTGACGCGGTCTCGATGCATGTTGTCATCGTCACGATGGACAACCATCTGGCCAGCGCCGCTGCGCGCGCCAACCGGCTGCTGCAGCAGCGTCTGCCCGGTGTGGTTCTGACCGTGCACGCGGCCTCCGAGTGGGCCGACGATGCATCGGCACTGGCGCGCTGCGTGGCCGACATCGGCAGCGCCGACATCGTGCTGGCGGCAATGCTGTTCATGGAAGACCATTTCCTGCCGGTGCTGCCGGCGCTGCAGGCGCGCCGCGAGCAATGCGATGCGATGGTCTGCATCATGTCCGCTGCCGAGGTCATGCGCCTGACGCGCATTGGGCGGTTCTCGATGGACGGCAGCACGCGCGGCCCGATGGCCTTCCTGAAAAAGCTGCGCGGCAAGAGCGAGGCCGGCAAGCCGACCGCGACCGCTGGCGCACAACAGATGAAGATGCTGCGCCGCCTGCCCAAGCTGCTGCGCTTTATTCCGGGCACGGCGCAGGATGTGCGTGCCTATTTCCTCACGCTCCAATACTGGCTGGCCGGTTCCGACGAGAACATCGCGGGCATGGTGCAGCTGCTGGTGAATGGTTACGCGGATGGCCCGCGCAAGGTGTTGCGCGGCAAGGCGCCGCCGGCCGCGCCGGTCGAATATCCAGAGGTTGGTCTCTATCATCCGCGCATGAAGGGCGCTGGCGTGCACAAGGGCATGGCCGGCAATACCGATCAGGTACCGGTCGTGGCCGGCAGCCGCGGTACGGTGGGCATCCTGCTGATGCGCTCGTATCTGCTGGCCGGCAATGCGCGGCACTACGACGGCGTGATCGCCGCGCTCGAGGCCCGGGGACTCTCGGTGCTGCCGGCCTACGCCAGCGGCCTTGATGCGCGTCCCGCCATCGAGCGCTTCTACGTCAAGGATGGCCGCCCCGCTATCGACGCGCTGGTTTCCCTGACGGGTTTCTCGCTGGTCGGCGGCCCGGCCTATAACGACGCGCGTGCCGCCGAGGACATGCTGGCTGCGCTTGACGTTCCCTATATGGCAGTCTCGCCGGTCGAATTCCAGACGCTTGAGCACTGGGGCGGTTCCGAGCGCGGGCTGCTGCCGGTCGAGGCGACGATGATGGTTGCGCTGCCCGAACTCGACGGTGCCAGCGGTTCGATGGTGTACGGTGGCCGCAGCGATGCGGCAGGTCGCGCCTGCACCGGCTGCAGCCGCGGCTGCACCTTCGCGGTCACCGAGGCCGGGCAGGATATGCAATCCTGCAGCGAGCGCGCCGATATGATCGCCGCACGCATTGCGCGCCAGATTGATCTGCGGCGCACCGAGCGCGCGCAGCGCAAGGTCGCGGTGGTGCTGTTCAATTTCCCGCCGAACGCCGGTAGCACCGGCACGGCCGCTTTCCTCTCCGTGTTCGAGTCGCTGTACAACACGCTGGCTGCCATGCAGCGCGCCGGCTACACGGTCGACCTCCCGGAAAGCACCGATGTACTGCGCAACACTATCCTCAAAGGCAACGCGGAAAACCATGGCGCGCCGGCCAACGTCGTGGCGAAGATCTCCGCTGACGAGCATGTGCGCAAGGAAACCTGGCTGCGCGAGATCGAAGCCCAGTGGGGGCCGGCACCCGGACGCCACCAGACGGACGGCCGCAATATCTTCATGCTCGGTGCGCGCTTCGGCAACGTGCTGGTGTCGGTGCAGCCGGCGATGGGCATCGAGGGCGATCCGATGCGGCTGCTGTTCGACAAGGGCTTCGCACCCACGCATGCCTTCTCCGCGTTTTACCGCTGGCTGCGCGAGGACTTCGGCGCGCATGCCTTGCTGCACTTCGGCACGCACGGCGCACTTGAATTCATGCCGGGCAAGCAGGCGGGCATGTCCGGTGCCTGCTGGCCCGACCGGCTGATCGGCGACCTGCCGAACGCTTACTTGTACGCAGCCAATAATCCTTCCGAGGGCACGATCGCCAAGCGTCGCGCCAACGCCACGCTGGTCTCGTACCTGACGCCGCCACTGGCCGAGTCCGGGCTGTACCGTGGCCTCAACGAACTCAAGGCCTCGCTCTCGCGCTGGCGTCAGCTCGGACCCGAGGAGGCGCACGAGCGTCCCGAGCTGGCCGCCATGATTCAGTCGCAGGCTTGCGAGCTCGAGCTCGCGCAGCCTGAGCCGGCATGGGATGAGGATAGCGATGCCACCATCGTGGCGCTCAACGACAAGTTACTCGAGCTCGAGTACACGCTCATACCTCACGGCCTGCATGTGGTCGGCAAGGCGCCGACGCTGGAGGAGCGCGTCGACATGCTGGCAGCGCTGGCCGAGGCCGCGCATGGCGCCACCATCGATGAAGCGCTGCGCAGCACGATTCGCGCAATGCTGACCGGCGAGTCGGTCACGCTTGATGAGGCCGGACGCGCGCTGATGCAGAAGCTCGCCGACAGCAATGCGCTGATGCACGAGCACTTCGAGCTCGACGGCATCCTTGCTGCGCTGGATGGCCGCTATGTGCGCCCCGCGCCCGGCGGCGACCTGATGCGAACGCCCGAGGTACTGCCGGCCGGACGCAACCTGCATGGCTTCGATCCGTTCCGCCTGCCAAGCGCATTCGCCGTCAGGGATGGCGCGCGCCAGGCCGAGCGCCTGTTGCAGCGACATCTTGAGGACACGCGCAGTTTCCCGGAATCGATCGCGATGGTGCTGTGGGGTACCGACAACCTCAAGAGCGAAGGCGGGCCGATCGCGCAGGCACTCGCCCTGATGGGCGCCGCACCGCGCTTCGACACCTATGGCCGACTCGCCGGCGCACAACTGATCCCGCTGACCGAGCTGGGCCGCCCGCGGGTGGACGTCATGATCACGCTCTCCGGCATCTTCCGCGACTTGCTGCCGCTGCAGATCCGCATGCTGGCCGAGGCGGCGTTACTGGCGGCCGAGGCTGACGAACCGATCGAGCAGAATTTCGTGCGCAAGCATGCACTGGCCTATCTCGATGAACACGGCGGCGACATGGCCACAGCTGCGCTGCGCGTGTTCGGCAATGCCGAGGGCGCCTACGGTGCCAACGTCAGCCTGCTGGTCGATTGCAGTCGCTGGGATGATGAAGACGAACTGGCTGAGACCTGGACTAGCCGCAAGGGCTTCGCCTACGGCACCAGCGGCCGTCCGGTATCCCAGCCGGCGCTGCTCAAGAGCGTACTCGCGCGCGTGGACCTGGCCTACCAGAACCTCGACTCAGTCGAAGTGGGCGTGACCACAATCGACACCTACTTCGACACACTCGGCGGCGTTAGCCGCGCGGTTAAGCGCGCCAAGGGTACCGATGCCACCGTCGCCCCGGTCTACATCGGCGACCAGACGCGCGGCGGCGGCAAGGTGCGAACCCTGTCCGAACAAGTCGCGCTGGAGACCCGCACGCGCATGCTGAACCCGAAATGGTATGAGGGCATGCTCGCGCACGGCTACGAGGGCGTGCACCAGATCGAACTGCACCTGACCAACACCATGGGCTGGTCGGC
>CAZESK010000113.1:1903-4107 GCA_964515155.1 uncultured Bifidobacterium sp. | reverse complement strand
CCCAGCGGATGGATGGTCTGCTCGTCGAAACGCTCTCGCAGGATGGCCACGCCCGCCGGGTTGGGCGCGTTCGCGATCACGGTCAGGCCACCGCCGGCGACCGCACCCGCTACCAGTGAATACTGGAAAGCCGGGCTCAGTCCCTCGACCAGCGAACCAAGATAGGTCAGCGCCGCATTGTCGGTCACTGCGGTCAGTGCGGCCGCGCCGATGAAGACGGCCTCTTCGCTCATCTGCATCAGCGCCGGCTGTAGCCACCACTGCTGCTTGCCGCCCAGCACCACCAGGCCCGCGAGGAAGAATGCCACCAGCAGACCCTCGCGCAGGATCAACGGGTTCTGATGATGCCGATACGCGGTCGCCACGCCCATGAAGAACAGCAGCAACGAGATGAAGACGCTCGGATGATGAGCGAACACGACCACGCCCACCAGGAACAGCAGATGGACCGCGACCAAAGCCGGCGGTACGGTGACTCCGGCATCGGCCTGCGCGACATCCAGCCGCCGCAGCTCAGTGCGTAGCATGATCATCGCGCCGATCGTGTTGATCACGACCGCGATGGCGGCCTTCCAGCCGAAGTTCGACATCATGAAGACGATATCCCAGTTCCATTTCGCGGCCACCATCAGCACGGGCGGCGCGGCAAACGGCGTGAGCGTGCCACCGATCGAGATATTGACGAACAGAACGCCGAGCGTGACGTACTTGAACCAGTTCGACACCTGCTTTGAAAACAGCAGGTCGCGGATCATGAGCGCGGCGATTGTCATGGCCGCCGGCTCGGTGATGAACGAGCCCAGCAGTGGCACGAAGGCAAGCACGACGAAGTACAGCGCCATGGATGACTGCATCGGCATCATGCGCACCAGACCGCGCACCATCGCGTTGGCGAACTCGAGCACCGGGCGCGATGCCGCAATCACCATGATGGCGAATACGAACATGGGCTCGGTGAAGTTGCGCGTGTCGAGATACTCGATGGCACGATCCGAGCCGGCAATCCCGAAATAGAACGCCATGAGCACCATCGCCCAGAAGCCGAATACGACCTCGATCTCACCGAGCAGGTGCCAGATACCGGCATGCCGCGGATGGGTGTGCGCAAGGCGCTCGAAGAATTTGACGGAGAAGGTGTGGATGACGGCAATCGCGAACAATGCGGCAGCGAGGACGTCGATCAGGGGCGTGGTCGGCATGGGCAATGAGGAATGTGCGCGGCGGCCCGACCTGCGCTAATCCTCCGATGGCAGAATAACCACCGAACCCGACCCGAAGTATAGGGGAAAGATGCGCAGCCTGCCGGCTGCGCATCTCGGATACAACGATTAGCGGATGGCGATCGGGTTGATGATCGCCTGCACTGCGCCGGTCATGCGGGCCGGGCCAAGGGTAAACAGGAATTCCCAGGCCTTGTCCTTGACCAGCTCCTCGGTGTTCATGTTCTCGAGGATGAAGATGCCGTTCTGCTGCAGCAGGATCTGATGCACCTCAAACACGCCGGCGCCTTTCTCGAAGGGCACGACTTCCAGGCCCCAGGTGTCAGCACCAACCGCTGCGACGCCGAGCGACGACAGATAGCGCGCGCCTTCCACGCCCAGTCCAGGCTCGACGCTGCCGTAGCGCTTGTCGTCCTTGCCGATCAGGCTCAGCCAGCCGGTGTAGAACAGCACGACGTCGCCTTTCTCGATGGACTTGATGCCCTGACGCTTCATCGCCGCCTCAATGTCAGCGCGGTTGAAGGCGGTGCCTTCGGTCAGCATGGCTGTGCCCTTCAGACCCGCCATATCCAGCACGATGCCGCGGGTGGCGATCGGCGGTACGGTCTCGATACCGAGCTTGGTCAGGCCAGTGGTCTGCGCGAAGTCGCTACCCTTGAGGCAGTTGTAGTAGAGGTTGTCGTAGCCGATGTGGCCGAGGCCGTCGATCTGCGAGCCGACGCCGTTCCAGCCCATGACGATATCGTCGTTGTAGGTGAGCTTCTTGTCGCCGAGCGCGGTGCCGCCGACCTGGCCCGGCTGCAGGATCGTGACCGCGTAATTACGGGGCGCGAAAGCAGGCGTGGCGCGGTTAGTCTCGATGCCCAGCTGGTAGGACTTGCCAGTCTTGACCAGCTTGGTCGCGGCCAGCGTCTTTTCCGGGGTGATGTAGTTGAGGTTGCCGATCTGGTCATTCGGACCATGCGCAGAGTGCTTGCACTCGTC
>CAZESK010000113.1:0-1803 GCA_964515155.1 uncultured Bifidobacterium sp. | reverse complement strand
CGTCCCATCGCGATGATGGCCTCGGTCACGGCGCGACTGCCGCGATCATGGCCGAGGCGCTGCACGAAGGACTGGTCGACCTTGAGCTGATCCAGCGGTAGTCCGGCCAGCACAGCGAGGCTCGCACAGCCGGTACCCAGATCATCGAGCGTGATGCGCATGCCCGCGCCGCGCAGTTGCTCCAGCACGCGCGCGGCATCGTCAATACGATCGACGAGTGCGCCCTCGGTGATTTCCAGCTGCAACAATGACGGATCCCAACCTCCGTCGCCGACGATGCGCAGCAGGCGCTGCGCAAAGCCGCGCTGGCGGAACTGCAGCGGCGAGATATTCATCGCGACCGGCAGCGGTGGTAAGCCTTCACGCGCCCAGACGACTTGCTGGCGGCAGATAGCGTTGGCGACCCAATCGCCGAGCTGCGCGATGATGCCGCTGGCCTCGGCTACCGGGATGAAGCGGTCTGGTCCGACCGCGGTGCCGTCGCGCGGCGGGAGGCGCAGCAGCGCCTCGGCCGCCACCGGCAGGGCGGACGCGATATCGATCACGGGCTGGTAGTGCAGACACAGGCGCTGGTGCGCGAGACCCTCCTTGATCTGCGTTTCAATACTATGCGACTCATCGGCGCGGCACCCCAGCTCTGGCGTGAACACGCGGTAGCTGGCACGCCCGCTTTCCTTGGCGCGATACATCGCCAGGTCGGCCCGGTGCAGCAGGATGTCAATCTCGGCGCCATGCTGTGGATAGAAGCTGATGCCCACCGATGCCGATATCGCCAGCTCGAGGCCATCGAAGCAAAAGGGGCGGCTCAGCGCCTCGATGACATGACGCGCTACCGTGGGTGCGCTGTGACCCCTGCTGAGATAGGGCAGCATGATCACGAACTCGTCACCACCAAGGCGGCCGATCAGATCCTCGTGCCGGACGCAGGATTTTATCCGCTGCGCGACTTCATGCAGCAGGCGGTCACCAACCTCATGTCCGTAGAGATCATTGACCGGCTTGAAGCGGTCAAGATCAATGAACAGCAGTGCGCCCCGGCTGTGCCGGCGGCTGGCAGCGGCGAGCAGGTGACTGGCGTACTCGAAGATGAGCGCGCGGTTCGGTAGCCCGGTCAGCGGGTCATGCTGCGCAGCTTCCTTGACGCGCTGTTCCGCCATTTTCTGCTGGGTGACATCGAGCATGGTGCCGATCAGCCGCTGCGCGCGGCCATCGAGGCCGATGTCGGCGATGGCCCGCGCAATCATCCAGCGGTAGCGCCCGTCGCGATGCAGGATTCGGTACTCAGATTGCATCATGCCCTCGGGGTGGACAATGAATGCCTGTAACGCCTCATACGCAGCATGACGATCATCCGGGTGCAAACGGTCAACCCAGGTCGCCAGTTCGTCGGGCAGCTCGTGCTCGGCATAACCGAGCAGCCGTTTCCACTGCGGTGAGAGATAGACTCGCCCGTCGGCGACCGACCATTCCCACGCACCGAGATGGGCGATCTCGACCGCCAGCCGCAGGCGCGCCTCGCTGTCACGCAGCGCCTGCTCGCTATCGCTTTGCCGGGTAATGTCGGTGATGATGGCTGTGCACTGGTCTCTGCCCGTCTGGTGGACACAAACACGAAAGCTTTTGCCGGACAGGTCGAACCTGGCATCGAAGCTGGCCTCGCCGCCATGGCGCGCAATTTTTCCGTAAATCGCGAGATCGTCGATATCGGTTGCGCGCGCGTGACCGAAAACCTCGGTCAATAGTCGGCCCTCGACCTCGGCCCGCGTCAGCCCGAGCAGCTGGAGGTAGCCGTCATTGACCTGG
>CAZESK010000112.1:0-4557 GCA_964515155.1 uncultured Bifidobacterium sp. | reverse complement strand
GATGAATTCTTTGGTTTCCTGCTGACCTTCGGCAAGCTGGCTGGCACCTATGTGCTGGTGGCCGTGGTACTGGGCTTCTTTACCAAGCACTGGGTGTTCCGCTGGCGGCAGGCGATGAACGACTATTACATGGGTAACTGGCCCGTGCTGCGCCAGATCGAAGGTGCGAGCCAGCGTGTGCAGGAGGATACCAAGCGCTTCGCAACGATCATGGAGTCGCTCGGCTCGAACATGCTGGATTCGTTGATGACGTTGTTTGCGTTCATGCCTATCCTCTGGAACTTGTCGAAGAAAGTCTCCGAGGTGCCGGTGCTTGGACAGATCGATCATGCGCTGGTGTACGTCGCGATCCTGTTCGCGATATTCGGCACCGTCGTGCTGGCGCTGGTTGGTATCAAGCTGCCCGGGCTCGAGTTCAATAACCAGCGGGTGGAAGCGGCTTATCGCAAGGAGCTGGTACACGGCGAGGATGATCCCGCGCGCGCCGGCGCACCGGTCGTGCGCGACCTGTTCTCGCATGTGCGCACCAATTATTTCCGGTTGTTCTTCCACTACATGTACTTTGACGTGGCGAAGTTCACCTACCTGCAGTTTGGCGTGCTGGTGCCGTACATCGCGCTCGGTCCCACGGTGGTGGCTGGCGCCATTACGCTGGGTGTGATGCAGCAGATCGTGCGCGCTTTTGGCCGGGTCGAGATGTCGTTCCAGTTCCTCGTACGCAGCTGGAGCACGATCGTCGAGCTGATCTCGGTGTACAAGCGACTGCGCGCATTCGAGGCGCAGATCAGCGTCGCCCGCGTGACGCCGGTGGCGGCCGGGGAAGCCGGCGGTGCGCGTTCCTGAGTCTTCTTAGGTGGGTGCCTGCCAGCAGGGGGTGGCGTGGCATTGGAGAGCAGCCCGGCAGGGCACCTAGCTTGCCGGCACTTGCGATCCTCGGCCGCGCACCAAGAGCACCAGCAGCGTTAGTGCGCAAAAGCCGGCGCCGGCATGGAAGGTGAAGGCCGCGCCGAGGCTGTCCCAGAGCAGGCCGGCGATCACGCTGGCAGCCAGCAGTGTCAGGCCCGACATCAGGTTGAAGAAACCGAATGCGGTGCCGCGGAGGTCGGCTGGCGCGGACTCGGCCACCATCGCGGCCAGCAATCCCTGCGTCATCCCCATATGAATACCCCAGAGCGCTACGCCTGTGAGCAGCGTCGTGGTGGTCGGTGGCAGCGCGAGTACGACGTCGGCGGCGGCCAGCACCAGCAGGCCCGCCACCAGCAGCCAGGTGTGGCTGATACGGTCCGAGAGGCGACCGAAGGGATAGGCGGAGGCAGCATAGACGACATTCATCGCCACCATCACCAGCGGTACCAGTGCCAGCGCAATACCTGCCTGCTCAGCGCGTAGCACGAGAAAGGCTTCGGAGAAGCGCGCCAGCGTGAAGGCCGCGCCAATGGCGACCACCCACCAATAGGCACTGCCCATGCGTGCGAGGTTTGCGCGCGTCACCGGATTGCTGCGGCGATGGTCGGGCGCGACCTGTGGCTCGCGCACGCCGAGTATCAGCACCGCTACTGACAGTAACCCGGGGATCACGGCAACCCAGAACACGGCACGAAAGTCGTTGCTCCATAAGATCATCAGGCCGACCGCAAGCAGCGGCCCGAGGAAGGCGCCTACCGTATCGAGTGACTGCCGCAGCCCGAACGCTGCGCCGCGCATGCCGGCCGGCGCCAGGTCGGCGATCAGGGCGTCGCGCGGCGCGCCGCGTATTCCTTTGCCGACGCGGTCCATGAAGCGTGCCCCGAGTACCAGCCCGTTGCCGGAGGCGATCGCGAACAGTGGCTTGGACAGCGCGCCCATGGCGTAGCCCACCACGGCCAGCCCCTTGCGCTTGCCGAGGTAGTCAGACAGCGCGCCGGAAAACACCCGTACGATCAGCGCGGTGGCTTCGGCCACACCCTCGATGAGTCCGACCATCAGCGCGCTGGCGCCGAGCGTACCGACCATGAAGAGCGGCAGCAAGCTGTGAATCATCTCCGACGAGATGTCCATCAGCAGGCTCACGAAGCCGAGCGCCCACACGCCGGCCGGCATGCGCCGCAATACGGAGGGTGAAGAGGAAGGGGGAGTAGAGTTGTTCATTGCCGCCCGAAAGAAAAATGCCCGCCCGACACGGATGGTCGAGCGGGCATTGTATCGGCAGCGCAGGGTTTTACTGCTTGATGGCCTCGAATGCGATGTCGATACGCACATCGTCGCTGACCGCTGGCGCGTATTTGCCCATATTGAAGTCGGAACGCTTGACCATGGTGTGTGCATTGGCGCCGATTGCGTCCTTTTTCAGGATCGGGTGCGGCATGGCCTGGAATGAGGTTACGGTCAGCACGACCCGCTTCGTAATGCCCTTCATCGTCAGGTCCCCCTCGATGCTGGTCGGCTTGTCACCGCTGAAGTTTACTTTGGTCGAGGTGAAGGTTGCGGTCGGAAACTTCGCGGTGTGCAGGAAGTCCTCGGCCTGGATGTGTTCGTCAAACAGCTTGGACCCGGTGTCGACCGACTTCATGTCGATGGTGATGTCGACCGAGCCGGTCTTCGCTTCGTTGTCGAACACGACCTTGCCGGAGGTCGTATTGAAGCGTGACACCTGCTGCGAGAAGCCGAGGTGGTTATACGAGAAGCGCGGGAAGGTATGGTGATTGTCGATCGCGTAGCTTTCCGGTGCGGCCATGGCCGGCGCATTGAAGGCGCTGGCGAGCAGCAGGGTGGTGGCGATCTTGGCAAAGGTTTTCATCGTAGTTTCTCCTTGGGTTAATTAGTTGCGAATGACTTCACTGCAGTTGTGGTGATGCGGCACTTTATTTACGTCTCATTGGTGACGATGTTGAAGCTGGCCCGGCTTATCAGCCAGTGCATACTTTCGGCCGTCCGGGTGTGATGGTTCATGCGGCCTGGGCGTCATTGCAGCGGCGTGAATGCATAGGCATCCATTGCCAGCACATAGTCGCTGACACTTGCATGCAGGTGTTCGACCGATGCGTTGCGGCCAGCCGCGCCGAGGGCCACATACAGCGGCTGCAGATGTTCATCGCTCGGGTGCGCGCGCACCGCGTCGGGCGCCTGCCGGCGGTAGTCAAGCAGGGCGTCGAGGTCGTGCTGTTTCAGCCGGTTGGTCATCCATTCGGGAAAGCGGCGTACATAGTCGAGGCCGTCGCTGCCATTCATGCGGGCAAGTCGGTAGTCGCCAAGATTGTGGGTGAGATTGCCCGAGCCGATCACGAGGAAGCCGCGCTCCCGCAGAGGAGCGAGCGCCGCGCCGAGCCGGTAAGCACCTTGTACGCCTTCATGGCTTTGCAGCGACAGCGGAATGATCGGAACGTCCGCGTCCGGGTACATCAGCCGCAACGGAATCCATGCGCCATGGTCGAGCCCTTGTGCCGGTGCTTCCTCGGCCGTGAGTCCGGCCGCACACAGTGCCTGCATGACCTCACGCGCGGCTTCCGGGCAACCGGTGGCGGGGTAGCGAATCTCGTACAGCGGTGGTGGAAAACCGTGAAAATCATGAATCGTGTCCAGCCGGTCGGCCGTACCGACCGTCGGCACGGGCATCTCCCAGTGAGGGCTCACCATCACGATAGCCCTTGGTCTTGCTAGGGTTGTCGCAAGCCGGGTCAGGGCCGCACCGGCGGCACCCGGGCGCAGCGCGAAGGTCGGCGCGCCATGCGGGACGAACAGCGTGGGCAGGCTCATCTCGGTTTCCTCTATTCAATGGGCCTACTGTAGTCCTGATAATTGCATTGAAATAGTGGACAATTCGGACATCTTTATTGCGCAGAGCGCAACAATGGATCGATTGTCTGCAATGCATGTCTTTGTGCGCGTGGCCGAGCTTGGCAGCTTTTCGGCGGTCGCACAGCAGCTTGGCGTGGCCCGCTCGGTCGTGACCCGGCAGGTGGCGGCGCTCGAGCAGCATCTCGGATCGAAGCTGATGGAGCGAAGCACGCGCAGGCTGACGCTGACTTCCGCCGGCGCAGCGTATCTGGAAAAGTGTCGGGTAATCTTGAATCTTGTCGAGTTGGCCGAGACCGGCATTGCCGAGCAGCGGCTCGCGGCGCGTGGCCCCATTCGGGTTAGCCTGCCGCTGTCCTACGGGCTGGCGCGCATGATGCCACTGCTGCTGGAATTCGCGCGCGAGCATCCCGAGGTCTCGCTGGACATGGACTACACCGACCGCCGTGTGAATCTGATCGAGGAGGGCGTCAACCTCGCCATCCGCATTACCGGCAGGCTCGGCCCGAATGAGGTCGCGCGTCGCATGGGTACGGTACGCATGCGCACGGTGGCCGCACCCGATTACCTTGCTCGCTATGGCTGCCCGCGCCACCCATCAGAACTGGCCCAGCACGAATGCCTTGGCTACAGCATTGGCGGCACGCCGGCCGCGTGGACCTACCTCGTCGATGGCGCATGGACGGCTTTTCCCGTGGATGCGCGCATCAGCGCCAATAACGGCGAGGCGCTGACCGAGGTGGCCGCGCAGGGACTGGGCATCACCATACAGCCAGACTTCATCAT
>CAZESK010000111.1:3126-4615 GCA_964515155.1 uncultured Bifidobacterium sp. | reverse complement strand
GCCTCGTCCAGTGGCAAATCTTTCGTTCCACGCACGGCGAGTTCAAACAGGGGTTTGAGCTTCAGGCCGCTGACCTCGTCGAACAGCGCCTCGACCTCTGCCTCGGTCACGCCGCGCCCGCCGCGTTCGCTGTAAAAGTCACGCCCATAGCGACGCCACAGTGCACGCATCACGTCATCAAGCGAGCGCTTGCCCTTGGTCTGCGCGCGTATCGTCAGGTCGAACAGCAAAGCCACCAGCGCGCCTTTCTGGTAATAGCTGACGATGGCATTCGGCGCATTCTCGTCTTGCCGGTAGTACTTGGTCCAGGCATCAAAACTGGAATCCGCAACGCTCTGCTTCAAGCGGCCGCTGCCACGAAGGACAGCGTTCAGTGTTTTTGCGAGCAGGCCGAGGTAGGCCTTGGCATCAATGCGTCCTGCGCGTACCAGCGTCAGGTCGTCATAGTAGCTGGTGAAGCCTTCGAACAACCACAGCAGCGGCGTGTAGTTCTCCTGCGCGAGATCGTAGGGTGCGAACACGGCCGGCTTGATGCGCTTGACGTTCCAGGTATGGAAGTACTCGTGGCTGCACAGGCCGAGGAAGCCGCGGTAGCCGTCCGTCATCTGCGAATGCCCCTTGACCGGCAGATCGGCGCGCGAGCAGATCAGCGCAGTCGATGCCCGATGCTCGAGTCCGCCGTAGCCATCGCCAACGGCAAGCGTGAGAAATACATAGCGCTCCATCGGCGCGCGCTTCGTCGTCGGCTCGAACAGCGCGATCTGCTGCTCGCAGATGGCTTTCAGGTCGGCGGCCAGACGCTCGGTATCGAGATTGGGCACACGACCGGTAATGGCCATCTCATGCGGCACCCCATACGCCTCGAAGCGGATGAGCGCGAACTCGCCCATTTCGACCGGGTGATCGATCAGTTCGTCGTAGTCCTGCGCGATGTAGGTGCCGAAGCGGTGACGTCGTGCCTTGAGCTCCGGCAGCGAGGTCGCAACGCGCCAGTGTGTGAAGGCCTCGCCCTGCGGAGGACGGATGTCGACGACATGCGGCAGGGTCTCCTTGCCATGGACCTTGAGGAACACGCTGGTGCCGTTGAAGAAGCCGTGCGTGTGGTCCAGGTGCGCGGCGCGCACGGATAAATCCCATGCGTAGACCTGATAGACGAGGGTCAGCGGTCCGTTGCTGCGCGCGGCGCGCCAGCTGTGCTTGTCGAGCTTGGTGAGGCGGACCTTGCGCCCTTCCGACTCCGCGCGGATCTGCACGATGTTGCGCGCGAACTCGCGGATCATGTAGCTGCCAGGGATCCAGGCGGGCAGCGACACGACCTGGCCGTCGGGATCGGGGCGGGCGATCGTCAGCGTGACCTCGAACAGATGCAGGCCGGGGTCGGTCGGGGCGATCGTGTAGAGCAGGGTGTCGGTGCGGGGCATGGGGGGGGTCCTTGGGAGGCTGTCGGTGGATTATGGTGGATTTCGCTGCGCTCTATCCACCCTATGTT
>CAZESK010000111.1:0-3026 GCA_964515155.1 uncultured Bifidobacterium sp. | reverse complement strand
ACCAACCGCCCCCGCACGCCACCCGCCAAAATCTTCGGCGCCCACGCCATCGCCTCTTCCAGCGAAATCTCCTGCGTGATCCGGTCCAGCGTCTCGACCTTCATCTCCGACGCGAGGTTCGACCACGCATCCACGCGCCGCTCCTTGGCGGCCATGACGCTATCCACCCCAATCAGCTTCACCGCCCGCAGAATGAACGGCGCCACTGTCGCCGGGAAATCCATCCCCTGCGCGAGGCCGCATGCCGCCACAGTCCCGCCGTAGCGCGTCTGCGCCACCGCATTGGCCAACGTGTGCGAGCCAACCGAATCCACCACACCGGCCCAGCGCTCCTTCTGCAGCGGCTTGCCCGGCGCCGAGAGCTCGGCACGATCGATCACCTCGGCAGCGCCGAGCGACTTCAGGTAGTCCGCCTCGGCCAGCTTGCCGGTGGAAGCAACGATCTTGTAGCCGCGCGCGGCCAGAATCGCGACTGCCACGCTGCCCACACCGCCAGACGCGCCGGTGACCAAGACCTCGCCGTCCTCAGGCTTGACGCCCTGCTCGGCCAGCGCCATTGCGCACAGCATGGCTGTGTAGCCAGCGGTACCAATCGCCATCGCCGTGCGCGACGACATACCGTGCGGCATGGGAATCAGCCAATCACCCTTGAGCCTGGCACGCTCAGACAGGCACCCCATGTGCGTCTCGCCCACGCCCCAACCGTTGTGGATGAAGGCATCGCCCGCCTTCCAGTCCGGGTGCGACGACGCCAGCACCGTACCCGCGCCATCAATCCCGGGCACCATCGGCCACTTGCGCACCACCGGCGACTTGCCGGTAATGGCGAGGCCATCTTTGTAGTTGATCGTCGAGTAGTCGATAGCGACGGTGACATCGCCTTCCGGCGGTAGCTGCGCGTCATCGAGCTGCGTGAGCTCGGCGCGGGTGGAACCGTCGTCGTTCTTGTTGAGCAGAATGGCGCGGAACATCGGGACATCTCCTGTGGTTATTGTTCAGGAGATGGTAGCGGAAGACGATTGTGCTTTTGGTGGGGTTTATTGGGTGGAGGGATGAATGATTTTCACGTGTAGCGGGGGGGGGGATGGCGGGTGGGGTGGCGGGTTTCGCCTTACGGCTCTACCCGCCCTATGTTTAACGGGAGCTCAGACCATAGGGCGGATAGAGCGAAGCGAAATCCGCCATCACAACGCCAACGTCACTTAGCCTGCGCCAGCTTCTGCTCCAAGGTCTTCGCATCAATCGCCCCCGGAATCCGCGACCCGTCGGCAAAGAAGGTCGTCGGCGTCCCGCGCACCCCGTGTTTGTTGCCCAGCTCGAGCACCTTGTCGATCGCCGCCGTCGTGCACGAGGCAGGTGCTGCCGGCGGCAATTTGCCATCAATCATCCACGCATCCCAGGCCTTGGCCTTATCCGACGCACACCACAGGTCTTTCACCTTTTTCATCGAATCCTCACCCAGCACCGGGTAGAAGAAGGTGTAGATCGTGACGTCTTTCATCTCATTGAGCGTCTTGCGGAAGCGCTTGCAATAGCCACAATTCGGATCCTCAAACACTGCAACCACCCGCTTGCCATTGCCCTTCACCGTCTTCGCGGCCAGGTCCAGCGGCAGGTCGGCGAACTTGATCTTGTTGAGCTCATCGAGCCGCACCTGCGTCAGGTCCCGCGAGGTTTCAGTATCGAGAACGCGGCCGATGAACACGTACTTCGCCTCGGCATCGGTATAGATGATCTCGCTGCCGACCTTCACCTCGTACAGGCCGCTGTACGGTGTCTTCGTCACCGTTTCGACCGGCGCCTCGGCACCGAGCCGGCTCTGCAGCAGCTTCTTGAGATTGGCCTCGGTCGTCTGGGCAAAGGAAGCGCCAGCGCACAGCGCGCCGGCCAGCAGCACGAGGCTGCGCAGCGTAGATATCATCATGATCCCGTGATGGTAGAGGAAAGAGAGCGTCCGAATGCGTGGTTCATCAGGCGACGCTTCAGGAAGGGCAGTTTGTCGACAGCGGTCATGCCGAGGTTGCGCAAGGCCTTGATCGGACCAAGCTCGGAAGCGAACAATCGCTGCAAGCCGTCGGTGGTGAGCTGCATGAGCAGAATTTCTTCCTTGCGGCTACGGGCATAGCGAGCCAGCGTGCGGGCATCTCCGCAGTCAGCTGTCGACTCGCGCTGATCGAGCGCAGCCAGCAGCGCATCAATATCTGCAAAACCGAGGTTCATTCCCTGCCCGGCCAGCGGATGCACGACATGCGCGGCATCACCGACGAGCGCTACACGATGCGCGACTAGAGAGTGCGAGCGGATCAGCCGCAGCGGAAAGCCGCGCGCGGTGTGCGGCGGGAGCATCGAGAACTCACCCAGCGACTGACCGGGCAAAGCCTGCAGCCGCTCGCACAAGTCCTCCGGCGATGCGCGCAGCAAGCTGGCCGCCAGCGGCTCGGGCGCGGACCACACGAGCGACACGCGCTGACCCGGCAGCGGCAACAGCGCAACGATGCCGTCGCTACCAAGGAACCACTGCCGCGCCACGCCATGATGCGGCCGGGTGGTGGCGACATTCGCGACCACCGCCGTCTGGCCATAGGCACGGTAATCCATGCCGATATCGGACTGCGTGCGCACCCAGGAATGGGCACCATCGGCACCGACGATGAGCGAGGTGTCGATCGTATCGCCCGAGCTGAGCGTGATCGACGCGCGCTCGGCTTCGCATTGCATCCGCGCTGCAGTGCCTTGCACGACGCGCAGGTTGGATGCGAACCGCACGGCGGCATCGAGCGCATGATTGAGGTTCTGGTCTTCGACAATCCATGCCAAGGCATTTACTCGCGCGCCAAAAGCATCGAAAGCCAGATGCCCGGCAGCGTGCCTGCTCGTGGCCTCGGCCTCACCAAAGCCATCACCGTGCACCGCCATCGCGTCGATCGGTGCAATGCGGGTAGCGTCCATCGCATTCCAGACCTTCAGCGACGACAGCATTGCGTGCGCCACGTGGTTGAGCGCATAGACGCGCTGGTCCCAGTCAG
>CAZESK010000110.1:0-4729 GCA_964515155.1 uncultured Bifidobacterium sp. | reverse complement strand
GAGAAGGCCGAGCGCATCCTGACCGAGATGGGCTTGCTGGCCGAGGGCGCGTCGCTGTACGACCCGTCCAACATCACCCTCATTCATCACCTGTACGCCGCGCTGCGCGCGCACGTGCTGTTCCACAAGGATCAGCACTACGTGGTGCAGAACGATGAGGTGGTGATCGTCGATGAATTCACCGGCCGCCTGATGACGGGTCGGCGCTGGTCCGACGGCCTGCACCAGGCGGTCGAGGCCAAGGAAGGTGCGCGCATTCAGAACGAGAACCAGACGCTGGCCTCGATCACTTTCCAAAATTACTTCCGCATGTACGGCAAGCTGGCCGGCATGACCGGTACCGCCGATACCGAAGCCTACGAATTCCAGGAAATCTACGGTCTCGAGACTGTGGTTATCCCGCCTAACCGACCGAGCCAGCGCAAAGATCGTCAGGATCAGGTGTTCAAAAACGCCAACGGTAAGTACCGCGCGCTGATCGCCGACATCCGCGATTGCTTTGATCGCGGCCAGCCGGTGCTGGTCGGTACCACCTCCATCGAGAACTCCGAGGTGATTTCGGCGCTGCTGACCAAAGAGAACTTGCCGCACAACGTGCTCAATGCCAAGCAGCATGCGCGTGAAGCGGAGATCATCGCGCAGGCCGGCCGGCCGAAGATGATCACGATCGCGACCAACATGGCCGGTCGCGGTACCGACATCGTCCTGGGCGGCAATGTCGACAAGCAGATCCAGTTCATCGACGCTGACGAGTCACTGTCGGCCGACGAGAAGGCATCGCGCTCGCAGAAGCTGCGCGATGAGTGGGCATCGCTCCATGAGCAGGTGGTAGCGGCTGGTGGCCTGCATATCATCGGCACCGAGCGTCACGAGTCGCGCCGTATCGATAACCAGCTGCGCGGCCGTTCCGGTCGCCAGGGTGACCCGGGCTCGTCGCGTTTCTACCTCTCGCTCGATGACTCATTACTGCGCATTTTCGCTGGCGACCGCGTCCGCGCGGTCATGGAGCGGCTGAACATGCCGGAAGACGAGCCGATCGAAGCCGGCATCGTCTCGCGTTCGATCGAATCCGCGCAGCGCAAGGTCGAAGCGCGTAACTTCGATATCCGCAAACAGCTGCTCGAGTACGACGATGTCGCCAACGACCAGCGCAAAGTGATCTACCAGCAGCGCAATGAACTGCTCGAGGCCGAGAACATGGTCGAGACCAGCCTCGGCCTGCGCCATGGCGTCTTCACCGACCTCTTCCGCCAGTACGTGCCTGAAGAGTCGATGGAGGAGCAGTGGGATCTCAGCGGACTGCAGGAGGTACTGCTGCTCGAGTGGCAGATCGACCTGCCGCTGAAATCCATGGTGGAGGCGGAATCCGATCTGACGGACGAGGACCTGCTCGAGCGGCTGATTACCAAGGTGGATCAGCTGTATCAGGCCAAGGTGGATCTCGTGAGTGTGGATTCCTTTAGCGGCTTCGAGCGCAACGTCATGCTGCAGAGCATGGACACGCACTGGCGCGAGCACCTTGCCGCGCTGGATCATCTGCGTCAGGGCATCCACCTGCGCGGCTATGCGCAAAAGAACCCGAAGCAGGAATACAAGCGCGAGGCTTTCCAGCTATTTGCGCAGATGCTGGACCTGATCCGCAACGATGTCGTGCGCGTGATCATGACCGTGCGCATCCAGTCGCAGGAAGAAATCGCGGCGGCCGAAGCGGCGATGAGCCAGCCGCAACTCGAGAACGTGAACTATCAGCACGCGGAATTCAACCCGTCCGCGTCGCCCGAGGAACTGCTGGCGCCACCGGCGCTTGATGAGCCGCGCGGTATGCCGAGGATGGCCAACGCGATGCCGAAGGTCGGCCGCAACGACCCCTGCCCGTGCGGCAGTGGCAAGAAGTACAAGCAGTGCCACGGGAAGCTGGCTTGATGTTTTTGGTGGCGGGTTTCGCTTTGCTCTACCCGCCCTATGCCTTCCTCGCATCGGGAGCAGGCTGGTCTCCCTGACGGTAATGCATCCCTGATAAACCATAGGGCGGGTAGAGGCAAAGCCGAAACCCGCCATTTCCCCCAAAGCCATGGCCGTCAATTTCCCCCTCATCACCCCCGGCAAACTCAAACCCGTCCCTGGCCTGCAGCTCGGCTACGCGGAAGCCGGCATCAAGAAGCCCAACCGCAAGGACCTGCTGGTGATGAAGCTCGCGCCGGGCGCAACGGTGGCCGGTGTGTTTACCACCAATCGCTTCTGCGCCGCACCGGTGCAGCTGGCCAAGGCGCACCTCGCGCAATCTGCAGCGACAGGCAAGAGCATTGCCGCGCTGATCATCAACACCGGTAACGCCAACGCCGGCACGGGCGAGGCGGGCCTTGCGAATGCGCAGGCGACCTGCGACGCGCTGGCCGCGCAGCTCGGTGTCGATGCGACGCAGGTGCTGCCGTTCTCGACGGGTGTCATCCTTGAGCCGCTGCCGCTCCCGAAGCTGGTGGCCGGCATGCCGCAGGCGATCGCGAACCTGAACGAAAACAACTGGTTCAATGCCGCGCAATCGATCATGACCACCGATACGCTGCCCAAAGCAGCGTCGCGCACGGTGACGATCTCGGGTAAGAAGGTCACGCTCACCGGTATCTCGAAAGGTGCCGGCATGATCAAGCCGAACATGGCCACCATGCTCGGCTTCGTCGCTTGCGATGCCAAGGTGCCGCAGCCGCTGCTCGAGCGCATGGTGAAGGAAGCGGCCGATGCCTCGTTCAATTGCATCACCATCGACGGCGACACCTCGACCAATGATTCCTTCATGCTGATCGCCACGGGCGCTGGCGAGCTGGAGGTCACGAGTGTGGAGTCGGATGAGTATCAGGCGCTCGCCGCCGCCGTCACCTGGCTGTCGCAAGAGCTCGCACAACTGATCGTGCGCGATGGCGAAGGCGCGACCAAGTTCATCACCATCCGTATCGAGCAGGGACGGGATGCCGAGGAGTGCCGCAAGATCGCCTACGCGATCGGCCACTCACCGCTGGTCAAGACCGCCTTCTTCGCCTCCGACCCCAACCTCGGCCGTATTCTCGCGGCCATCGGCTATGCCGGCGTGACCGACCTCGATGTCGCCAAGATCGATCTCTACCTCGATGATGTCTGGGTCGCGAAGCAGGGCGGGCGTCATCCGGATTACAAGGAAGAGGACGGGCAGCGTGTGATGAAGCAGAGCGAGATCACGGTGCGCGTTACGCTCGCGCGCGGCGATGCGTCCGCTACGGTATGGACCTGTGATCTGTCGCACGACTACGTGTCGATCAACGCGGATTATCGTTCGTAGTTGTTTCGGCGGGTTTCGCCTGCGGCTCTACCCGCCCTATGGCCAAATAGCGAATTCATAGGGCGGGTAGAGCCGCAAGCGAAACCCGCCATTCCCTCCCCCAACACCCATGGACAAACTCGACCACTTCCTCCAACGCGCCGAATCCCTGCTCGCGCGTGTCGAACAACTCCTGCCGCCGGCCCCGGCCGAGGTCAACTGGAACGCCTCCACCGCCT
The DNA here is from genome assembly GCA_964515155.1 of uncultured Bifidobacterium sp. Taxonomy (GTDB): domain Bacteria; phylum Pseudomonadota; class Gammaproteobacteria; order Burkholderiales; family Burkholderiaceae_D; genus Pernthalerella. Next base: position 1,201 of record CAZESK010000110.1, on the reverse strand, counting down.
TCCGCTGGCGCGTGCCGCGTGATGGTCGCGGCTATCTGCAGCCGGTCACCAACCCCGCCCGGATGGCATTTGACGACCTGCGCAATATCGGTTCACAGAAAGCAGCCATCGAGCAGAACACCCGCCAGTTCGTCACCGGCAAGCCGGCCAACAACGTACTGCTGACCGGCGCGCGTGGTACTGGGAAGTCTTCACTGATCAAGGCTTGCCTGGCGCAGTTCGCGCCGCAGGGGCTGCGCCTGATCGAGGTCGACAAGGAGCATCTGGTCGATCTGCCCGATATCGTGGAGAAGATCGCCGCACGTCCCGAGCGCTTCGTGATCTTCTGCGATGACCTGTCGTTCGAAGAGGGCGAGGGCGGTTACAAGGCGCTCAAGGTGGTACTCGATGGCAGCGTCGCCACAACCTCGGACAATGTACTGATCTACGCTACCTCGAACCGGCGTCATCTGCTGCCGGAGAAGTTTTCTGACAACGAGACGTACAAGCATGTGGCCGATGGCGACCTGCATCCCGGTGAGACAGTCGAGGAAAAAATCTCGCTCTCCGAGCGCTTTGGGTTGTGGCTGTCCTTCTATCCGTTCCGGCAGGATGATTACCTGGACATCGTCCGCCACTGGCTCGGGCATTTTGGTGTGCCGGCCTCCGCTTATGCCGAAGCCGAGCCCGAGGCCCTGCGCTGGGCGCTGCAGCGCGGCTCGCGTTCGGGGCGTGTTGCGTGGCAGTTCGCGCGCGACTGGGCCGGCAGGCACGCGGGCTGAATCTGCTCATGGCGGAATCCCCGAAGCCGATCGATGTTGCGGTCGGCATTCTGATGAAGCCGAACGGCGATGTGCTGCTTGGCTGTCGCCCTGAGGGTAAGCCTTATGCCGGCTATTGGGAATTCCCGGGCGGTAAAGTCGAGCCGGGTGAGTCCGTGCTGGATGCGCTCATACGCGAGTTTCAGGAAGAGATTGGCGTGCATATCGTCAGCGCCGAGCCGTGGTGCGGCGTCGAGCATGTGTATCCGCATGCGCATGTGCGGCTGCATTTCTATATCAGCCGCGAGTGGGAGGGCGAGCCGCATGGGCTGGAGGGGCAGCGGCTTGCATGGCAGGGCAGCGTGCAGGTCGAGCCGGTGTTGCCGGCGACGATACCGCTGTTGGCGTGGTTGGATAGGGTGAGGTTTGGCGGCGAGTGAGTGTTCGGCGGGTTTCGCCTG
>CAZESK010000109.1:1354-4893 GCA_964515155.1 uncultured Bifidobacterium sp. | reverse complement strand
CTCCGAATATGCTCGGCCAGCAAGCGCTGTGCCGTCGCGACATCACCCTCGACGACCGCCTGCAGGATCAGTCCGTGGCTGGCATGGCAGTCATCTACCGGCTTCGTCTGCTCGGGCAATCGGGCACGCAGCGCGCGCACCTTGAAGGCGATCAACGCGTAAGAGCGCGCAAGATAGGCGTTGCCGCTGCACTCGACGATGGCTTCGTGAAACTCGGTGTCGAGAGCGCGTACACGCGCCACATCATGTACGGCTTGTGCGGCGTGCAGTGACGCCACATTGACCTGCAATCTATCGACCATGGCCTGGCGGTCGTGCGCGATAGCCTCCCCGATGGCCGCCGACTCGATCAGTGCGCGAAAACGCGTCAGTTCAGCGACCTCACGCGCCGAGAGGTTGACGATGAAGCTGCCGCGCTGCGGGTGAATCTCAACCAGGCCCTCGAGCGCCAGTCGCAGCAGCGCCTCGCGCACCGGCGTCTTGCTGGTGCCTAGCGAAGCGGCAAGGCTGACTTCTGACACCTGCTGGCCGAAAGCGAGGCGGCCATCAATGATGGCATGGCGGATCTGATCGGCCGCCAGGTCGGCCAGCAGCTTCGGGCGTTCGATCCGGGTGGGGGCTGAGGTAGGCGAGGACATGGGGCGCACTATGCCACAGGCAGCCGTAGCGCACAATCTAAGATCTGATATGCTAGTGCCTCATGACAAGCATCCCGCCACCGCCGCGCGCTACTGCACCCGCAGCAGCCCCCGTGCCGCCCGACCGGCAACCCGGGCCGCTGGAGGCGCGTTTTGTGGCCTGGAACCGGCGCGCGATCGTGCTGATGATGGCGGCCATGGTGGCGCTGGTGTTCGCGAACGTTGTGATGCGCCACGGCTTGCGGCAGTCGCTGGTCTGGGCCGAGGAGCTCTCGCAGCTACTGATGGTGTGGATCGTGTTCGTTGGCGCCGGCCTGGCCCTGCGCGAAGGCCGCCATGTGGCCGTCGAGTTTTTTCTCGACCGCATGACGCCAGCCCGACGCCACTGGGCGCGTACGGTGATTTTTTACGCGCTGGCGGCCTTCCTGATCACGCTGCTCGTGCTCGGCGTGCGCTACGTGCTGTTTGCCATCGGCCAGGAAACGCCGGTATTGAACCTGCCCTATGCCCTCGCCTATGCGTGCCTGCCGCTGGGCGCGCTGCTGTGCCTGGCGCACCTGCTGCTGGTGCGCGAAGCATTCATCGCCGGCCGCTTCGCCCCGCCGGAAAACCTCGAGCCGGTCGACGGTAGCGGAGACTGAGGATGGGACTCACGCTGCTGGCTGGTTTCGTGATCTTGCTTGCCTTCGGCGTGCCGCTGGCCTTCGTGATGGGCGGTGCCGGGCTGCTGGCCTTGCTGGTCGAGGGCGAGATGTCGCTACTGATCATGCCGCAGCGCTTCTTTCATGGCATTCATGCGTTCTCGCTGATGGCCATTCCTTTTTTCATCCTGGCCGCTGACCTGATGTCGGCCAGCGCCATCACGACCGCGATCCTGCGCTTTACCAGCAGCCTGATCGGCCACATCCGCGGTGGTCTCGGCCATGTGAATGTGCTGACCAACATGATTTTCGCTGGCATCTCCGGCTCGGCTCTGGCCGATGCCGCCGGCCCCGGCGCAATCATGATGCGAATGATGCAGCGCGCCGGCTACGACCCTCACTATGCCGCCGCGCTCTCCGGCGCGGCCGCCACGATCGGGCCGATCATTCCGCCCTCCATCATCATGGTGATCTACGCAATTACCGATAACCAGGTGACCGTCGGCGGCTTGTTCATTGCCGGTATCGTGCCGGGCCTGCTGCTGGGTGCAAGCCTGATCATCACTAACCACCTGATCTCGCGCCGGCGCGGCTATGGTGAAGCCCGTGCGGCGGCCAGCTGGCGCGAACGCGGCAAGCATCTGCGCGCGGCACTGCCAGCGCTGCTGATGCCGCTGCTGGTCATCGGCGGCATCAGCAGCGGCGTATTCACCGCGACCGAGGCGTCGGCAGTGGCCGTGGTCTATGCGCTTCTGGTTGGCACGCTGGTCACGCGCACGCTGACCCCTGCGCTCATCGGTAAGGTGCTGTTGCAAAGCGCGCTGGTGACCTCCGGCGCGCTGCTGATTGTTGCCATGGCCTCGCTGTTCGCGTGGATTCTGACTGTGCTGCAACTGCCGCAGACTGTGGCGCTGGCCATCGGCCAGCTGACCACCGATCCCTTGCTGGTGATGCTGATCGTCTGCGTCTTCGTGCTGGTCTGCGGGCTGTTCATCGACACGCTGCCGGCCATCATCATCCTCGTGCCGGTGCTGGCGCCCCTGGCGCCGGCCTTTGGCATTGATCCGCTGCACTTTGCCATGGCGATCGTGCTGAACCTGACGATCGGCCTGATTACACCGCCGGTTGGCGGAGTACTTTTCGTACTCTCTTCAGTGAGCCGGCTGCGGATCGAGCCGATCGCGCGGGCCATCCTGCCCTTTGTCGCGGCCGAGCTGCTCGTGCTGCTGCTGGTGATCGTGGTTCCGCAGATCTCGCTGTGGCTGCCGCGGACGCTAGGCCTGGCGAAATAAACGGAAGGAGCGAATGCCATGACGCTGCACTGGCTGTACACGATCCGGCTGTTCACGATCCTGCTGTCGGCAACACTGCTGCTGGCCAGTGCCGTGCAGGCTGCGCCGATGGTGCTTCGCTACGCCCACTTCCAGCCTGCACGCGATAACCAGCCCATGCACCGTGGCGCACTGGTGCTCAAGGAGCATGTCGAGCGCGCGACCGGTGGCGCGATACGCGTCGAGATTTATCCGGCCGGGCAGTTTGGCAAGGACATCGAAGTGATGGAGGGTCTGCGGCTGGGCACGCTGCATATGGCCGCCGCGCATGATGGCGCAGTCGCCAGCATTTTCCGGCCCATCCAGCTACTGGCCATTCCCTACCTGTACGATAACCATGCGCATGCCTGGCGCGTCTATGACTCTCCGTTTGGCAACGAACTCAGCGCGCTGATGCTGGAGAAGACCGGCGTGCGTCTGCTGGCACTGGCCGACAATGGCGTGCGCCATTTCACGAACTCGGTACGGCCGGTGCGCACGCCGGAGGATATGCGCGGCCTCAAGCTGCGTATCCAGCCCAGCCCGGTCTACCGCACGCTGGTCGAGTCGCTGGGTGCGTCGCCCTCGGCGATACCCTGGGCGGAGCTGCCGACAGCGCTGCAATCGGGCGTGGTTGATGGCCAGGAAAATGGCGTGACCAACATCGTTGGCGCCAGCCTCTACCAGTACCAGAAATACGCGACACTCGATGGCCATGTCTGGAGCGTGCACGCTTACATGATCAATGATCGCTTCCTCCGCCGGCTTCATCCCGCGCACCAGGCCGCAATCCTGGAGGGAACGCGGCGCGCACGCGATGTGCATCGCCAGATGACATCGGCACAGGACCTTGCCGCGCGCGAGATTTTGGAGAAGCACGGCATGCAGGTGACGGTGCTCTCGCCCGGGGAAATTGATGTCTTCCGGCGTGTAGCCCAGCCGCCGGTGCG
>CAZESK010000109.1:0-1254 GCA_964515155.1 uncultured Bifidobacterium sp. | reverse complement strand
AATGACAAGCGCATCTGCGGCCCTGCGGCTACGGTGCTCGAAGCGGCGACCGATGAAGTCTTGCCGCCACAGCACGCGCTCGACCTGATCGACGAGGCGCCGGCCGGCAGCGTGATCGTGATTTCCATTGAAGGTGGCGAGCCGAATGTGGCTGTCTGGGGTGGGCTGATGACGGCCGGTGCGGTGGCCAACGGCCATGCCGGCGCGGTGCTCGATGGCGGCGTGCGCGACCTGACCGAGATTCGCCGCGACTATGGCCTCCCGGTCTACGCACGCGACGTCAGCCCGGCCACCACGGTCGGCCGCTATCGCACGGTAGCCTCGCAAGTACCGGTGTGCGTCGGCGGTGTGATGGTGCATCCGGGCGACATCATTGTCGGTGATGTCGATGGCGTGGTCGTCGTGCCCAAGGACAGCGCCGAAGCTGTACTGGCGATGGCGCGCGAGATCGACGCACGCGAGCTGGAGCAGGCCAAACTGATCATCGAGGAGCGCTCGCTGCGCAAGGGGCTGGCGAAGTATGGCCGCATCTGAGGCAACTGAGGCCGCTGACGCCGCTTACTGGCCCTCGATCGTTACGCTGGGCGAACCGCTGATCGAGTTCAACCAGACTGATCCCGCCACAGCGACTTATCTGCAAGGCTTCGGTGGCGACACCTCGAATGCGGCCATCGCCGCGGCAAGGCAGGGCGCGCGCGTCGGCATCATCACACGCGTGGGCGCCGATACCTTCGGCGATCTCTTCATCGATCTCTGGCAGCGCGAGGGCGTGGATGTGCGCGGTGTGGCGCGCGATACCGCCGCACATACCGGCGTCTACTTCGTCTCGCACACCAGCACCGGCCATGCCTTCAGCTATTTGCGCGCCGGTAGCGCCGCCAGCCGCATGACGCCCGCCGACTTGCCGCGCGAGCTGATCACGCACGCGCAATGGCTGCATGTGTCCGGCATCAGCCAGGCCATCAGCGCATCCGCCTGCGATGCCGTATTCGCGGCCATCGCCACGGCACGCCAGGCCGGTGTCCGCGTCAGCTATGACTCCAACCTGCGCTTGCGCCTGTGGCCGGCTGATCGGGCGCGCGCCGTTGTGCGTGCTACCGCCGCGCTGGCCGATGTGTTTTTACCCAGCCTTGATGATGTGACGGCGCTGTCTGGCCTGTCTGATCCGGAGGCCGCGCTGCAATGGTGCCTGGACACGGGCGCCTCCACCGTCGTGCTCAAGCTCGGCGGCGAAGGCGTGATCGCCTCCATCCA
>CAZESK010000108.1:3037-4911 GCA_964515155.1 uncultured Bifidobacterium sp. | reverse complement strand
GCTTCTCGTCGGCTGCGCGCTGGATGGGATGGCAGCTCAACGAGGACTGCAGCGTCGCCGAGCTGCTCGATCGCTTCGACCAAACGGAACGGGTCACCGCACTGATGTGGCGGCCGCTATGCATCTCTGCACTGAACACGCCACCGGAGCGCGCCTCCGCGCAGGTCTTCCTCGCGGTGCTGCGCGACAGTCTGGGCGCGGCCCGCCATGCGTCCGATATGCTGCTGCCCAGAGTCGATCTTTCCGCCCTGTTTCCCGATGCAGCGATTGCCTGGCTGGAAAAGCATGGCGGCACCGTCAGAATGGGCACGCATGTGACAAGCCTTGAACGCGGCGGTGCAGGATGGATCGTTAACGGCGACCGGGAGCACGAGGGCTTCCGGCATGTTGTCGTCGCCACCGCCCCCTTGAATGCCGCTCCTTTGCTGACTGGTGTCGATTCCGCGCTGGCCGAGGCCGTCCGGTTCGATGTCGAGCCGATCACGACGGTTTATCTGCAGTATTCGCCAGACCTCGCGCTGCCGCTGCCCATGCTTGCACTGCGCGACGATCCGCTGCGTGAGCGTTGGGGACAGTTTGTCTTCGATCGGGGGCAGCTCGATACAGCGCAGGCGGGCTTGCTGGCCGTAGTCGTCAGTGCCTCGGGCGAGGCACTCGCCGGCGGCACAACCGCGCTCGAACAGGCCATCGCGCGGCAGCTGGCCGATGCGCTGCACATACCCGCGCTGGATTCCCCACACTGGAGCAAGGCCGTGACTGAGAAGCGCGCCACCTTTGCTTGTACACCGGGACTCCGGCGGCCGCCGAACGCGACCGCGCATGACGGGCTATGGCTCGCAGGCGATTACACCGAGGGCGAGTACCCTGCCACGATCGAGTCAGCGGTTCGCAGCGGGCTGGCGACTGCAAGAGCCATCAACTCAGCTCCCTGACCTTCGCCATCGCCTCGTCGATCCGCTCAACGCCGATCACCTGCAGGCCCTCGATTTTCTGCTTCGGCAGATTGGACTTCGGCACCAGCGCCATCGAGAAACCGAGCTTGGCCGCCTCGCGCAGTCTTTCCTGCCCGCGCGGTGCAGGGCGGATTTCGCCGGCCAGCCCCACCTCGCCAAAGGCCACCAATCCGCGTGGAAGGGGCTTACTGCGCATGGATGACTGGATGGCGAGCAGCACGGCCAGATCGGCCGCCGGCTCAGTGATCTTCACGCCACCGACCGCATTGATGAATACATCCTGGTCGTAGGCCGCCACACCGGCGTGCCGGTTCAGCACCGCCAGCAGCATTGCGAGCCGGTTCTGCTCAAGGCCGACCGACAGCCGGCGCGCATTCGGCACATGCGAGGCATCGACCAGCGCCTGTATCTCGACCAGCAGCGGGCGCGTACCTTCCTGCGTGACCATGACGCAGGAACCGGGTACCTGCGTCTCGTGCTGCGACAGGAACAGGGCCGACGGATTCGACACTCCCTTGAGCCCTTTCTCGGTCATCGCGAACACACCCAGCTCGTTGACGGCGCCGAAGCGGTTCTTGAATGCCCGCACCAGACGGAAGCTCGAGTGTGTATCGCCCTCAAAATAGAGCACGGTATCGACGATATGCTCGAGCACGCGCGGCCCGGCCAGCGCACCTTCCTTCGTTACATGCCCAACCATGATGATGGTGATACCCGATTGCTTCGCCACCCGCGTCAGCTGCGCCGCGCATTCACGCACCTGCGCGACCGACCCCGGGGCCGACGTCAGCGCGTCAGAAAAGAGCGTCTGGATCGAGTCGATCACGGCGACCTGCGGCTTCTGCTCGGCCAGGGTGTTGAGGATTTTTTCCAGCTGGATCTCGGCCTGCAGCTCCAGGTCGTCCGCATCAATGGCCAGCC
>CAZESK010000108.1:0-2937 GCA_964515155.1 uncultured Bifidobacterium sp. | reverse complement strand
TTTTCCAGCTGGATCTCGGCCTGCAGCTCCAGGTCGTCCGCATCAATGGCCAGCCGTCGCGCGCGCAGCGCGACCTGCGCCCCTGATTCCTCGCCGCTAACATACAGAGCCTTCTTCAGCTTCGACAGGTTAGCCAATGCCTGCAGCAACAGCGTCGACTTGCCGATGCCCGGATCGCCGCCGATCAGCACCACGCCGCCGGCGACCAGCCCGCCGCCGAGCACGCGGTCGAACTCATCAATACCGGTGGGGAAGCGCGGTACATCGGCTGCGGCGATCTCGGAGAGTTTGACCACCGGCGCGCCCTGCACCAGCCCCTGTGGCTGGCTGGAGAAACGGTTACCTGCAAGCTCGACGACGGTCTCGACCAGGGTATTCCACTTGCCGCAGGACGGACACTGCCCGGACCACTTGTTGCTCACGCCACCGCACTCAGTGCAGGTGTAGTTGGTCTTTGCCTTGGCCATGTCGGTCGCTTACCTCAGGGTAAAAACGGGAAAGCGGTCGGGTTACCACGTACTTCGCGCTGCACGCGCGGCGTAATCGCACACATGAGCTCGTAACTGATCGTGCCGGCGGCCTGGGCCACCTCGTCGATCGGGAGGTTATCTCCCCACAGCACGACCGGGGTACCAACCTGTGCATGAGGCACCGGTGTCAGGTCAACGCTGATCATATCCATCGACACCCGTCCGACAAGCTGCGTGCGCACACCACCGACCATCACCGGCGTGCCCGTCAGCGCATGACGCGGATAGCCATCGGCATAGCCGCAGGCGACGACGCCGACACGCATCGCACGCTCAGCAGTGAACAGGCTACCGTAGCCGACGCTGTCGCCGGCCTCGAGCGCCTGCACCGAGATCAGCTCGCTGCGCAGGGTCATGGCCGCCTTCAGCCCGAATGCTTCCGCCGTGCCTCCGCCGGGCGAGCCGCCGTACAGCATCACACCGGGGCGCACCCAATCACAGCGGATGCCCGGAGAGTTCAGCAATGCCGCCGAATTCGACAGGCTGATTTCCGCGTCGAGCCCGGCGCAATGCTCGCGAAAACGCCGGACCTGCACCTCGGCGCTGAGCGCTGCCGCCGGGTTATCAGCATTGGCGAAATGGGTCAGCAGCGAAATCCTGCCCACGGCACGCATGCCGCGCAACCGCTCAAACAGCTCGCGCGCGCGCTCAGCCCGAAAGCCGAGCCGGTTCATGCCCGTATTGAGCTCGAGATGAACGTCAAGTGCCGGACCGTCAAATGCTTCCAGCATGACCAGCTGCTCATCATTGTGCAGCACGGGCTGCAGCGCGTGTGCAGCCATCTCATGCAGGTCGGCGGGAGCGAACATACCCTCCATCATCATCAGTGGCTTCCGGCAACCGGCCTCACGCAACTGAACGGCGCGGTTCAGTTCCACCAGCGACAGTCCGTCGGCATCGGCGAAGGCGTGCATGGCATTGCGCAGCCCATGCCCGTAGGCATCAGCCTTCACCACAGCCCATATCCGGGCGCCGGGCATCGCCTCGCGCGCGCGGGCAAGGTTGGCCTGCATCGCGTCAAGGTCGGTTATGGCTACAAGCGGTCGGGGCATCAGGCAGGCAACGGAAAGGGTCGGGCAAGCCACTCATTTTACCGGAGCCGGCACCCGGCCCGCGCGAGCGCGCCGAGAGCGGTCGTGTTTTCATGGTATAAAGCAAGCCGCCTGCCCCACTGAAAGCACCTGCAAGCCAACCGCCAGCACATCATCTCAATGAACCGCGGCTTCTACACCATCATGGCAGCGCAGTTTTTCTCGTCGCTTGCCGACAATGCGCTGCTTATCGTCGCCATCGCCATCCTGGTATCGGGTCAGTCGCCGGATTGGATGACGCCGATGCTCAAGCTGTTTTTCGTGCTGTCCTACGTCTTGCTCGCCCCATTTGTCGGCGCCTTCGCTGATGCTTTTCCGAAGGGCCGCGTGATGTTCATCACCAACCTGGTGAAGATCACGGGCTGCATGATGATGTTCTTCAGTGTTCATCCACTGCTCTCCTACGCAGTGGTCGGCTTTGGCGCGGCCGCTTACTCGCCGGCCAAGTACGGCATCCTGACCGAACTGCTGCCGCCGGAAAAGCTGGTCGCCGCCAATGGCTGGATCGAGGGGCTCACTGTATCTTCGATCATCCTTGGTACCGTGCTGGGCGGCGCCCTGGTCAGCACCCGTTTCGCGGCAGCCGTCGCCGACCTGCTGCCCTTTGACCCGCTGACGCTCGGGCTCTCAGTGGAAATCGCACTGGGTATCGTGATGGTGTCGTACGTCGTTGCCGCTGCGTTCAACCTGAAGATCCCGCTAACCAATGCCCACTACCCGCCCCAGGAGCACGGCCCGTGGAAGCTGGTGGTCGATTTCTCGCGTTGCGTGGTGGCGCTCTGGACCGACCGCCTCGGCCAGATCTCGCTGGCGGTAACCTCATTGTTCTGGGGCGCTGGCGCCACGTTGCAATTCATCGTACTGAAGTGGGCCGAGTCCGCACTCGGCATGCCGCTCTCGAAAGCCGCGATTCTTCAGGGCGTGGTCGCGTTCGGCGTGGCGTTCGGCGCGGTGGCGGCGGCGCGTCGCATACCGCTCAAGAAATCGCTGACCGTCATGCCGCTCGGCTTCGCGATGGGCATCATCGTCTGCATCATGGCCGTCGTCACGTCGGTCAACGTTGCCTACCCGCTGCTGGTACTGATCGGCGCGCTGTCCGGCTATTTCGTGGTGCCCATGAATGCCTTGCTGCAGCATCGCGGTCATGTGCTGATGAGTGCCGGCCATTCGATCGCTGTGCAGAACTTCAGCGAAAACCTGTCGATTTTGATGATGCTTGCGCTGTATGCACTGCTGATCAGCCTCGATCTTCACGTGAACATTGTCATCGTGATGTTCGGCCTGTTCGTTGCCGGTGTGATGTGGCTGGTGATGAA
>CAZESK010000107.1:0-5316 GCA_964515155.1 uncultured Bifidobacterium sp. | reverse complement strand
CTGAACTTGGTCGGGATCGTGGTGTTCTTCTTGATCATCTTGGTCATCACGCCGCCCAGCGTCTCGATACCGAGCGACAGCGGAGTCACATCGAGCAGCAGCAGGTCCTTGCGGTCGCCCGAGAGCACCGAGCCCTGGATTGCGGCACCGACGGCTACGGCTTCGTCCGGGTTAACGTCGCGACGCGCTTCCTTACCGAAGAACTCCTTGACCTTGTCCTGCACCTTCGGCATCCGGGTCTGGCCGCCCACCAGGATCACGTCATCAATGTCAGAGACCTTCACGCCGGCATCGTTGATCGCGATACGGCAGGGCTCGATGGTCTTGGCGATGAGATCCTCGACCAGTGACTCGAGCTTGGCGCGCGTGATCTTGAGAGTCAAGTGGACCGGCGCACCGTTGGCCATCGCGATGTAGGGCTCGTTGATCTCGGTTTGCTGCGACGAGGACAGCTCGATCTTCGCGCGCTCTGCTGATGCCTTGATACGCTGCAGGGCAATGGGATCCTTTGCCAGGTCGAGACCATTGATCTTCTTGAATTCATCGATGATGAAATCAATCAGGCGCTGGTCGAAGTCCTCTCCGCCGAGGAAAGTGTCGCCGTTGGTCGAGAGTACTTCGAACTGCATTTCGCCATCGACGTCAGCAATCTCAATAATGGATACGTCGAAAGTGCCGCCACCGAGATCATAGACGGCGATCTTGCGGTCGCCCTTGCCGGTCTTGTCGAGGCCGAATGCGAGGGCAGCAGCGGTCGGCTCGTTGATGATGCGCTTGACATCGAGACCGGCAATGCGGCCAGCGTCCTTGGTCGCCTGGCGCTGCGCGTCATTGAAGTAGGCCGGTACCGTGATCACGGCTTCGCTTACTTCCTCACCGAGATAGTCCTCGGCAGTTTTCTTCATTTTGCGCAGCACCTCGGCCGAGATCTGCGGCGGCGCGAGCTTCTTGTCGCGCACGCCCACCCAGGCATCGCCGTTGTCGGCCTTCATGATCTCGTAGGGCATCAGGCCGATGTCCTTCTGTACTTCCTTCTCTTCGAACTTACGGCCGATCAGGCGCTTGACCGCATACAGCGTGTTCTTCGGGTTGGTGACCGCCTGGCGCTTGGCCGGCGCGCCGACGAGGATCTCGCCGTCTTCCTGATACGCAATGATCGATGGCGTGGTGCGCGCGCCTTCGGAGTTTTCAATGACCTTCGGCTGGCCACCTTCCATGATGGCGACGCAGGAGTTGGTGGTCCCGAGGTCGATGCCGATGATTTTGCCCATGGTGTTATCCCTTCTAAAACTGAAACTGGTTGGATGCCTCGCTACCGCAAATGTGCGGCAGGGACGGCACTTTTCAAGCTGCCTGCGATACGGTCACGAGCGCGGGGCGCAGCAGCCGGTCGGCGATCATGTAGCCCTTCTGCAGCACGTTGACGATCGTGTTGGGCTCCTGGTCGGCAGGCACCATCGAGATCGCCTGGTGCTTCATCGGGTCGAGTTTCTCGCCCGGCTGCGGGTTGATCTCCAGCAGGCGATGCTTCTCGAAGGCGGTCGAAAGCTGCTTGAGGGTCATTTCGACGCCCTCCTTCAGCGATTCCAGTGAAGGCGACTCGATCTTCAGCGCCATTTCGAGGCTGTCTCTCGCGGGCAGCAAGGCCTCGGCGAAAGACTCAACCGCAAATTTGTGGGCTTTGGCAATGTCATCCTGCGCACGCCGGCGGGTGTTGTCGGCCTCGGCCTTGGCGCGCAAATACGCGTCCTGCATCTCGGCGAGCTTGGCCTGGAATTCGGCCAGTTGCGTCGCGAGCAGGTCAGAACCGGCCGCCGGCTGGTCCACCGGCGCGGAAGCTTCGGCCGCTGCGTCGGCCGGCACCCCCTCGGGCACTACCGACTCGGCGTTGGGGCGGTGTTCGCCTTGTGTCATAAAATCTCCAGTTAATTCAATGACTTGCAAAACAATGTCGCAGATATGGGGATGGCCAGCGGGTTTTCAAGACGCGCCGCTGACAATTTCCTGAGAGGATCGGGGACCGCCGGCCCCCGAGAAGATGGGCGAGCCGACGCTCAGTCGGCAGCCCCGAGCGCGAGCGCTTCGCGCCGGCTGGTCTCGGCGTCGGAGCGATGCGCCTGCTGCACGGCCGGGTCTGCCGAAATGGGCCAGCCGGTCATGTGGCCTTCGACCAGTGTTGCCATTGCGGCAATCCACGCCGGATCTTCGTTCAGGCAGGGAAGGTAGTGAAAGGTTTTACCGCCGGCGGCAAGAAAGTCTTCTCTGGCCTCCATCGCGATCTCCTCCAGCGTCTCGAGACAATCGCTGGTGAAACCGGGACACATGACATCCACCCGTCCGACCCCCTCCTTCGCCAGCTTCTCCAGCGTCGGCGCAGTGTACGGCTGCAGCCATTCCGCCTTGCCAAAGCGCGACTGGAAGGTGACGAGGTAGTCGCCTTTACCAAGTCCCAGCTTCTCAGCCACCAGGCGGGCCGTCTTGTGGCACTCGCAGTGGTACGGATCGCCGAGCAGCAGCGTGCGCTTGGGCACGCCGTGGAAACTCATCACCAGCTTGTCAGGGCGGCCGTGCTGCGCCCAATGCGCGCGCACCGACTCGGCCAGCGCGGCGACGTAGCCAGCATCATCGTGGTAGTGCTTGATCATGCGCAGTTCGGGCGCGTTGCGGATTCGGGTCATATGCCAGAACAGCGCATCGAATACCGATGCGGTGGTCGTGCCTGAATACTGCGGGTAGGCGGGCAGCACGAGAATGCGGTCACAGCCCTCGGCCTTCAACTGCTCCAGCGCCGAGGGAATCGAGGGGTTCCCGTAGCGCATGCCATAGACAACCTTCACCGCAAGGGCGCGGTCGGACATGGCCTGCTGCAAAAGTTGCGCCTGGCGTTCGGTGTGGATCTTCAGCGGCGAGCCTTCGTTGGTCCAGATCGACGCGTACTTGTGCGCCGACTGCCGCGAGCGGAACGGCAGGATGATGCCGTTGAGGATGAACCACCAGATCGCACGCGGGATCTCGACCACGCGCGGGTCGGACAGGAACTGTTTCAGGTAAACACGCACAGCCGCCGGGGTCGGCGCATCGGGCGTACCGAGGTTAGCCAGCAGGATACCGACCCGGTTGACCGAGCCATGGCGATACGAGGGTTCCGTGTTGAAGCCCATGAAGCAAAGCCTTTCTTGGTAAGGGAACGCGACGGGTATCGCTGACGCTCGACCCGCCTTATGACGCCAGCAACTCCCGGGCGTGCTTGCGCGTGGTTGCCGTAATTTCGAGACCGCCGAGCATACGCGCAATTTCCTCGATGCGCTCGGCGCTGCCCAGCGGGGTAATGCGCGACACCGTACGACCGTCGGCCACCGTGCCCTTGCTGACCTGAAAATGCTGGCCGGCCTGGCTCGCGACTTGCGGCAGATGGGTCACGCACAGCACCTGGCGGTCGTGCCCGAGCTTCTTGAGCAGCCGGCCGACCACCTCGGCGACGCCGCCGCCAATGCCGCTATCGACTTCATCAAAGATCAGCGTTGGCGTAGCCGTCGCGCTCGACGCGATGACCGAAATCGCCAGCGAGATCCGCGCCAGCTCGCCGCCGGAGGCAACCTTCGCCAGCGGGCGCGGCGTGGTTCCGGCATGGCCGGCCACCAGAAACTCGACTTGTTCAACGCCATGTGCCGCCGGGTCGCAGGCATCGAGTGCAATCTCGAAGCGGCCGCCGGACATCGACAGCTCCTGGATCGCGGCAGTGACGGCGGCCGACAGGGACTTGGCCGCCTTCGCGCGCGCCTTTGACAGCTTGCCTGCCAGGGCATGATAGGTGTCCGCCAGCTTTTGCTCCTGCGCACGCAGCGCGTCGAGGTCGGTAGCGTCGGCCAGCTCGCTCAGACGGCCGGACAAACGGAGGAATTCGTCGTGCAGCTCATCCGGCGACACGTGGAACTTGCGCGCCGCCGAGTGCAGCGCCTCGAGCCGTGCCTCGACCGTACGCAGCCGTTCGGGATCGAGCTCGATGCGCCCGAGGTAATCATTGAGCGCGTACACCGCTTCCTGCAGCTGGATGCGTGCCGGCTCGAGCGAATCCATTACCGGCTTGAGCTTGTCGTCGATGTCGGCAAGCTTGCCGAGCTTTTGCTCGATCATGACGAGCTGCGAAAGTACCGGCGCGGACTCGTCCTCGGAGAGCAGGTTCAGCGCCTGCTGCGCGCCTTCGATCAGGCTGGCCGCATGCGACAGGCGGCTGTGCTCGTTGCCGACCTCAGCCCACTCGCCGGGCTTCGCGGCCAGTTTTTCGAGCTCGCCGACTTGCCACTCGAGCCGCTCGCGCTCGAGCAGAACATTCTTGGCATCGCGCTCGAATTCCTCGCGCTGGCGCGCCAGGGCACGCCATTGGCGCCAAGCCACGGTAACGGCCTTCAGCTCGTCCTGCAGGCCGGCATGCGCATCAAGTAAGTGTCGCTGTGCATCGGCCTTGAGCAGGGACTGGTGCGCGTGCTGGCCATGGATATCGACCAGCATCTCACCCAGCTCGCGCAACTGCGCTATGGTCGCAGTCACACCATTAATGAAGGCTTTGGAGCGGCCGCCGTTATCAACCACACGCCGCAGCATCAGGCTGCCATCGCCGGTGGCAAACTCATGCTCGTCCAGCCAGATGTCCAATGCCGGCGCTGTCGTGCCGACAAACTCGGCGCTGATATCGGCCCTCGTCGCGCCCTCGCGCACCACGCTGGCGTCTGCGCGCCCACCCAAGGCGAGCGTGAGTGCATCGATCAGGATGGACTTGCCGGCGCCGGTCTCGCCGGTGAAGACGGTGAAGCCGGGCGACAGATCGAGCTCGATCGCGTCGACGATAACGAAGTCACGAATGGCCAGCGTGCGCAGCATGGGAAGGACGCGTTGAAAAAACGTCTATTTTAGTTGACCGGACACGGACGGGTATTCGTTCCAGTGCAGCTTCTCGCGCAGGGTGTCGTAGTAACTCCATCCTTGCGGATGCAGGAAGGTAACGGTGTGCACTGAACGCCGGATCACGACCCGGTCGCGCACCTGCAAGGCCGACAACGATTGCATGTCGAAATTGATGCTGCAGTCGCGTCCGTTGGCGATCTCGATCTCGATCACGCCGCTGTCGCACAGCACGATCGGGCGGTTGGACAAGGCATGCGGCGCGATCGGCACCATCGCAATGCCGCCGATCTGCGGCTGCAGGATAGGGCCGCCGGCCGATAGGGCATAGGCGGTGGATCCGGTCGGGGTGGCCACGATCAGGCCGTCGGAACGCTGGTTGTACATGAAATGACCATCGACCGAGACGCGCAGCTC
>CAZESK010000106.1:0-5333 GCA_964515155.1 uncultured Bifidobacterium sp. | reverse complement strand
GCCATCGAACGCTTGTTCACGATGATCGTCTTTGCCTTGTACGCTTCGAGAATAGGCATACCGGCAATCGCAGACTTCGGATCTTTCGCAGCCGGGTTCACGACATCATTCGCACCCAGCACCAGCACCACGTCAGCCTGGCCGAACTCGCTGTTGATATCTTCCATCTCGAAGACCTGGTCATACGGTACTTCAGCCTCGGCCAACAGAACGTTCATATGGCCGGGCATGCGTCCGGCGACCGGGTGAATTGCATACTTCACATTCACACCCTTCTCGACCAGCTTCTCGGTCAGCTCCTTGAGCGCATGCTGTGCACGGGCGACAGCAAGGCCATAGCCCGGGACGATGATCACGGTCTCCGCATTCCCCATCAGGAAAGAAGCATCGTCGGCAGAACCGGACTTCACGTTGCGCTGCTGCTGCGCCCCACCCGAGGCAGCTGCTGCGTCACCGCCGAAGCCGCCGAGGATCACGTTGAAGAACGAGCGGTTCATCGCCTTGCACATGATGTAGGACAGGATCGCGCCAGACGAACCCACCAGCGAGCCTGCAATGATCAGCATCGAGTTGTTCAGTGAGAAGCCGATACCGGCCGCTGCCCAGCCCGAGTAGCTGTTGAGCATCGACACCACGACCGGCATGTCCGCGCCACCGATCGGGATGATGATCAGCACGCCCAGTACGAAGGCAATGGCAGCCATCACGAGGAATGGTGTCCAGGCCGCCTCGGCGCCCGGTGCTGCAACGAATACGAGACCGGCGGCGATCATGACGATGGCCAGCAGCAGGTTCAGCATATGCTGGCCCTTGAAGACGACCGGCGCACCCTGGAACAGGCGGAACTTGTAGGTACCGGCCAGCTTGCCGAAAGCGATCACGGAACCGGAGAAGGTAATTGCGCCAACGAAGGTACCGATGAAAAGTTCGATGCGGTTACCGAGCGGAATGGGCTCGCCGGCCGCAGCAATCCCGAAGGCATGCGGTTCGGAGACGGCCGCGACTGCGATACAGACCGCCGCCAGACCAATCAGCGAGTGCATGGCGGCGACCAGTTCCGGCATCTTGGTCATCTCAACACGTTTGGCCAGCACGGCGCCGATGGTTCCGCCGACGAGCACACCACCAATCAGCAGACCGAAGCCACCGCCTGTGGCCGCCTCAGCCTGCAATTTGATGATCAGGGCGATCGTCGTGAACACGGCAATCGCCATGCCGATCATGCCGAAGGCGTTGCCACGACGTGCAGTGGCCGGGTGCGACAGGCCCTTGAGCGCCTGGATGAAGCAGACCGACGCGATTAGATACAGCAGGGTGACGAGATTCATGCTCATGATCTTATGCCCCTTCCTTTTTCGCAGCGGCTTTCGGTTCCTTCTTCTTGAACATCTCGAGCATGCGTTGCGTCACAAGGAAGCCGCCGAACACGTTGACGGCGGCCAGTGCGACGGCCAGCGTGCCCATGACCTGGCCGACGGGTCCCTCGGTCAGCACGGCTGCAAGCATAGCCCCGACAATGACGATCGCCGAGATGGCATTGGTGACGGCCATCAGCGGCGTGTGCAGTGCCGGCGTGACGGTCCAGACCACGTGATAGCCGACGTAGATCGCCAGCACGAAAATGATCAGGTTGGTGATGGTAAGGCTGACTTCCATGGTGTCCTCTGGTTGTTAGCTGGTGTCTATGTTTGCTTTTTCAGGCCAACGATGCCGTTCCTGTCATCGACAAATACGATCTTCGGCTGGTAGCGGGCGGCCTCGTCATCTGTCATCGGCGCATAAGTGCAGATGATCAGCAGGTCGCCGAGCTGAGCCAGCCGGGCCGCCGCGCCATTGAGCGAAATCTCGCCACTGCCACGCTTGCCCTTGATCGCATACGTCGAGAAACGCTCGCCGTTATTTACGTTGTACAGCTCGACCTTCTCGAATTCGCGGATGTCGGCCGCTTCGAGCAGGACTTCATCTATCCCGCACGATCCCTCGTAGTTGAGGTCGCATTGGGTAACTGTCGCACGATGGATCTTCGCGCGCAGCATGACTCGTTGCATTGCAGCACCTGGCACGATTACTTGCGCAGCACTTCGCCGCCGTGACAGACCAAAGTGGCTGCGACAATCTCGTCTTCGCGGTTGATCGCAAGCTTGGCTTCGCCATCGACGATCAGCTTCATGAAGTCGATCACGTTGCGGGCGTAGAGCGCCGAGGCATCGGCCGCACACAGTGCCGGCAGATTGGCCTCGCCGATGATGCGCACGCCATGCTTGACCACAGTCTTGCCCAGTTCGGACAGCGGGCAGTTGCCACCCTGCTCAACCGCCATGTCGACGATCACCGAGCCCGGCTTCATGGCCTTGACCGTGTCCTCACTGATCAGTACCGGCGCTTTGCGGCCCGGGATCAGCGCCGTGGTGATGATGATATCGGCCTGCTTGGCGCGCTCATGGACCAGCGCAGCCTGACGCTTCATCCACGCCTCCGGCATCGGGCGCGCGTAGCCGCCCACACCCTGAGCGATCTCGCGCTCTTCCTCGGTCTCGTAAGGTACGTCGATGAACTTCGCGCCGAGCGACTCGACCTGCTCCTTGACCGGCGGTCGCACGTCGGAGGCCTCAATAACGGCGCCCAGACGCTTGGCTGTTGCGATCGCTTGCAGGCCAGCCACGCCGACCCCCATGATGAGCACGCGCGCGGCCTTGACGGTACCGGCAGCGGTCATCAGCATCGGTACGAAACGCTGGTAAGTGTTGGCAGCCATCAGCACGGCTTTGTAGCCCGCAATGTTGGCCTGCGAGGAGAGCACGTCCATCGACTGCGCACGCGTGATACGCGGCACGGCCTCCAGCGCGAACGCGGACAAACCTGCGCCCGCCATGGCGGTGATGCCCTCGTTGTCAAAAGGATTGAGCATGCCGATGAGCACGGTGCCCGGCTTCATCTGCGCACGCTCGTCGGCCGACGGCGCGCGTACTTTCAGCACCATCTCGCAACCGAGCGCATCGGCGGCAGAGCCAATCTGCGCGCCGGCAGCGGAAAACGCTTCATCGGTAATGCTGGCTTCGATGCCAGCACCCGACTGCACGATCACCTGGTGCTTGGCGGCGACCAGTTTTTTTACGGTTTCCGGGGTCGCGGCGATACGCGTCTCACCCTGGCGGGTCTCGGCTGGAATGCCGATCTTCATGGCGTTCTCCAATGAAAAATTCGCCCGGCATCGGCTTGCCCCCAGTGAGGGCGGCAAGGAGAGTCGGGCGTTTGATTTTTGGCAAGCAGGAATGTGCCACACGAAGGTGGCCACCGCTTTGCCTTTCTGCAAGAAGGCGAACAATACCTTTTCCGGCTGTTCTTCGCAACGCACAAAAAACTTGTCCCCGACCAAGCCCGTCCGGGAGCGGCACGCAGGGACCTGCGCGCCCGAGCGGGTAAAATGCGGCGTCTTTGAAGGAAACCATGTCTACCATCTGGAAACCCTCCGTTACAGTTGCCGCGATCATCGAACGCGATGCCCAATTCCTGCTCGTAGAAGAAGAGACCAGCGACGGTATCCGTTTCAACCAACCGGCAGGCCACCTCGACCCGGGCGAATCCCTGATCGAAGCCGTCAGCCGGGAAGCGTTGGAGGAGACAGCGCACGAGTTCATGGCCACTGCGCTGGTTGGTATCTACATGTCGCGTTACCTGTCGAACCGGACTGGCGAGGAGGTGACCTACCTGCGCTTTGCCTTCACCGGCGATGTGGGTGCGGCGCTGGATCGGCCGCTGGATGTTGGTATTCTGCGCGCCGTCTGGATGACGCGTGAAGAGATGGAAGCTTGCCGGGAACTGCACCGCAGCCCGCTGGTCATGCAATGCGTCGAGGATTACCTGCAGGGCAAGCGCAGCCCGCTATCAGCCATCTACACGCACCCGAGCGTCTACGGCAGTGACTATGCGTAGGCAGCGGGTCGTTCTGGGCATGTCCGGGGGCGTGGATTCCTCGGTGGCCGCCTGGCTGCTGAAGCAGCAGGGTTACGAGGTCATCGGCCTGTTCATGAAGAACTGGGAGGATGACGATAACGACGCGTACTGTTCGACCCGACAGGACTGGATCGACGCAGCCAGCGTCGCCGACGTGGTCGGTGTGGACATCGAGGCAGTCAATTTTGCCAGTGAGTACAAGGACCGCGTATTCGCCGACTTCCTGCGCGAATATGAAGCCGGGCGGACACCAAATCCGGACGTGCTGTGCAACGCCGAAATCAAGTTCAAAGCCTTTCTCGACCACGCGATGCATCTGGGCGCCGACCGCATCGCGACCGGTCACTACGCCCGGGTCCGCGAGCGCGACGGGCGCTTCGAGCTGCTCAAGGCCGTCGATCCGGCCAAGGACCAGAGCTATTTCCTGCACCGGCTGAACCAGACCCAGTTGTCGCGCACCCTATTCCCCTTGGGCGAACGGCACAAGACCGAGATCCGGCGCATTGCCGAGGAGCTCAAGCTGTCGAACGCGCGCAAAAAGGACTCGACCGGTATCTGCTTCATCGGGGAGCGTCCGTTCCGTGAATTCCTGAACCGCTACCTGTCTTTCAAGCCGGGGCCGATGAAGACGCCGGACGGGGAGGTGGTTGGCGAGCACGTCGGGCTATCTTTCTACACCCTGGGCCAGAGGAAAGGCATTGGCCTTGGCGGAAGCCGCAAGCACCGCGGCGACGACGGCAACCACGACCCGTGGTACGTCGCGCGAAAGGATGTCGAGAGCAACACGCTCTACGTGGTTCAGGGCCATGACCACCCATGGCTGCTGTCGAACTCGCTCGCGGCCGGCCAGGTTAGCTGGGTCGCCGGCACGCCGCCGGAACACGACCAGGTTCATGCAAAAACACGCTATCGGCAGGCGGACATGGCCTGTACCCGGCAGCAAACCGATCATAGTCGCTTTGAACTGCAATTCGAGCAGCCGCAGTGGGCGGTCACACCGGGCCAGTCCGCCGTGTTGTATGACGGCGAGGTCTGCCTCGGCGGCGGCATCATCGAAACAGCCACAGGCATCGACTGAGACACGCTTACTGTGCATTACCTGGCCGGCTTCATGCCGGCCTTGTCGCTTTTGCAATCCTGTCTGCATCGCTTTTCCGGGATGTAAAAAAATGCTTGCCAAGCTTTTCGAGATGACGAATAATCTAAACAAGAATTGTTCGCATTTACCAAATTAGCCACAAGCACCCAGGCTGACCGCCTGAACCCAACCGAGACTTCATCATGATCGTCTGCATCTGCCACAACGTCTCCGACAAAGCGATCCGCCGTGCCGTGGATGCCGGGGCCACGTCGTTGCAGGAGATTCGCGCGCAACTCAA
>CAZESK010000105.1:2928-5503 GCA_964515155.1 uncultured Bifidobacterium sp. | reverse complement strand
AATCACGCCATCGGCCTGAACTATATCGACGTGTATTTCCGTACCGGCCTGTATCCGCAGCCGCTACCGGCCGGTATCGGCATGGAAGGTGCGGGCGTGGTGGAGGCGATCGGACCGGGTGTCACCGAGGTGAAAGTTGGCGACCGCGTCGCCTACGCATGCCGTCCGCCGGGCGCCTACGCCGAGGTGCGCGTGATGCCGGCGGCTGCCCTGGTCAGGCTGCCGGATGCCATTGATTTTGAAACCGCCGCGGCCATGATGCTGCAGGGGATGACGGTGCAGTACCTGTTCCGTCGCACTTTCCCGCTCAAGGGCGGTGAGACCATCCTGTTCCATGCCGCCGCCGGCGGCGTTGGCCTGATCGCTTGCCAATGGGCCAAGGCGCTCGGCGTGACCATGATCGGTACCGTCGGCTCTGACGAGAAAGCCGACATCGCCAAGGCGCATGGCTGCACCCACACCATCAACTACAACAAGGAAGACTTCGTCGCCCGCGTCAAGGAAATCACCCACGGCGCAGGCGTGCCGGTGGTCTATGACTCGATCGGTGCAGATACCTTCACCCAGTCGCTCGACTGCCTCGCGCCCCTGGGCATGATGGTCAGCTATGGCTCGGCCTCCGGCCCGGTGCCGCCGTTCTCGCTGCAGGAGCTGGCGGGTCGCGGTTCGCTGTTCGTCACCCGCCCGACCTTGTTCACGTATACCGCCAAGCGCAGCGACCTCGAGGCTACGGCCAATGAGCTGTTCGAGATGGTTACTAGCGGTCGGTTGAAGATCGAGATTAACCAGCGCTATGCGCTCAAGGATGCACAGCAAGCGCATCGGGATCTCGAGGCGCGTAAAACGACGGGCTCGACCATCCTGCTGCCCTGACACCCATTCCGGTGCGCCCAGACCTGCAATGACTGACCGCAAAGACGAAGATCCCGATAACCCGATGCGCCACCCCGAGGAGCAACCCTATGGCTCGGATCAGGGGCCGCAGTTCGGCAAGTTACTCGTTGTGCTCGGCATTGCGGTGGTGCTGATTGGTCTAATTACCTGGGTCTCGGTCGAAGTGGTGACTTAAGAAGGAAGCGTGCGCTTCATCAGCGCCGTTTCAGCTTCATCTCGATCACCTGCGGCACGCCACTTGGACCGGGGAAATTCCGGAAAGCCGCTTCGGCCAGATAGGGCATCACGATGGCGAGGTTGCCCTCCTGTCCTTCGCTGCGCACCGTGACCTCGTGCAGTGGACGGCCGCCACCGGCTTCGCTGATCTTGACCCTCAGTTCACGCCTGAACACTGTGTAGCGACGCTCGACATCGCGCGCCATGGGTATCGCCGGCCACATCGGTCGGTAGAAGGGGTGGCCATAGCCGCTCCAGCCCCAATAGGGGTTGTAAAAGCCCGGCCCGTACCAGGGCGATCCGTACCACGGGTCGACCAGTACCGTTTCCACTACCCGCACGTCGCGCCCGTCATTGGCATACTCCACCCGGACCGACAGTTGCGCCGCCTCGCCCGGCGCGGGGTCCCGCAAACCGACGTGCAGCAGCTGCGCACGCACCAGGTTTTCCACATTTTGGCGTTCGAGGCTCTGGGTATCCCCTTCCTGGTGCTGAAACGCGAAGGTTTTGCCGGACGTGTCGTTCGGCCACTCGTGATAGGCCGTGACTTCGGACCGCAGGGTCGTGGCGCACCCCGTCAGGAGCAGCACGGTCCCGATCAGCGACAGGATTAGCAGGCGCAGCGAATGTCGCATGGCAGTTCTCGACATGAAATGACAACGGCATCATCTTAGCGCGAGCCCGATGCCGGTGTGCGGCTTGGTAGAATGACGATCTAGGACATTTCGTCCGGTTATCCGATCACCGCTTACCCATTCCCGACTCCCATGCGTACCGACACCGCCGTCATCACACATCGTCTCGACTATGTGCCGCCTGGTTACCTTGTGGATACCATCGACCTGGGCTTTGACCTTGATCCGAAGGCCACCCGTGTCGCTGCTCGCAGCACGCTGAGGCGCAACCCGGACAGCCCGAAGCGAGAGATCGTGCTGTATGGCGAGGACTTGGAGCTGGTTGCGCTCAGGATGAACGGCAAGGCGCTTGGCAAGCAGCAGTATTCGCTCCAGTCCGGAAGGCTGGTCATCCCGCGTGCACCGGATGAAGTGACGCTGGAAATCGAGACCCTGCTGCGCCCGAATACCAACACCTCGCTGATGGGACTCTATGTTTCCAACGGCAACTTCTTTACCCAGTGCGAAGCCGAGGGCTTCCGCAAGATCACCTTCTTCCCGGATCGCCCCGATGTGATGGCAACCTACCGCGTGATGCTGCGCGCGGACAAGACGCAGTATCCGGTACTACTCTCAAACGGCAACCTGGTCGAGCAGGGTGATCTTGGCGATGGCCGGCACTATGCGCTGTGGGAAGACCCGTTCAGGAAACCGTCCTATCTGTTCGCCCTGGTGGCCGGCAAGCTGGTCTGCGAAGAGCAGACCCTGCGGCTCCAGTCCGGGCGCGAGGCACTGCTGCAGGTCTGGGTCGAGGAGGGCAATCTCGACAAGACGTCGCATGCGATGGAGTC
>CAZESK010000105.1:0-2828 GCA_964515155.1 uncultured Bifidobacterium sp. | reverse complement strand
GAGAGCGGCCGTGCCGTCAAGCGCATCGAGGACGTACGCGTACTGCGCGCCGCCCAGTTTCCCGAGGATGGCGGACCGATGGCGCATCCGGTGCGTCCCGATTCCTATGTCGAAATCAATAATTTCTATACGCTGACCATCTACGAGAAGGGCGCCGAGGTAGTGCGCATGTATCAGACCCTGCTCGGCCGCGAGGGCTTCCGTAAAGGGATGGACCTGTACTTTGCACGGCATGATGGGCAGGCTGTTACTTGCGATGACTTCCGCGCTGCGATGGCCGACGCCAACGGCCGTGACTTCACGCAGTTCGAGCGCTGGTACAGCCAAGCCGGCACACCGCGTGTCATCGCGCGCTCGCGATATGACGCGCTCGCAGCCACCTGGAGCCTCGAACTTGAGCAGTTCTGCCCACCGACGCCCGGGCAGTCGATGAAACTGCCGATGCACATCCCGGTCTCTGTCGGCTTGCTCGATACCGACGGAAGCGACTTGCCGCTGCGGCTGGCAGGCGATGTAACAGCTGACGAGATCGAGGTACATGCCGCGCCGACCACGCTGGTGCTGGAGTTGACCGAGACCACGCAGACCTTCACCTTCACCGGCATTGAGCGCAAGCCGGTACCCTCGCTGTTGCGCAATTTCTCGGCGCCGGTCATTCTCGATATCGACTATAGCGATGACGAGCTCGCTTTTTTGCTCGCGCACGATAGCGATCCGTTCAACCGCTGGGAAGCCGGCCAGCGCCTGGCCATGCGCCGGCTGTTGTCGCTGGTCGATGCCGGCATCGCGGCCGACCTTGGCTACGCACCGACCGCCCAGGACCGTCTGATCGCTGGGGCGCTGCGCAAGCTGTTGCGCGATGATTCGCTTGATCCGGCCTTCCGCGATCTCATGCTGACGCTGCCTTCGGAGGTCGTACTGGCCGAGCAGGTCGATGTGATTGACCCGCAGGCCATCCATCGCGCACGCCGTGCGCTGCGCCGGTACCTGGCCAGAGAACTACGCGATGATCTGCGCGCGGTTTACCATGCACAGGCCATCAGCGGAGCCTATCGTCCTGATCCGGATCACGCGGGCAGGCGCGCGCTGCGTAACACCGCCCTCGGCTATCTCTCCGAACTGGGCGATGACGGCGCGCTCCGGCTGATGCAGGATCAGCTGGCGCGGGCCATGAACATGACTGACCGCATCGCCGCGCTGGCTTCGATGGTCAACAATGATGCGCCCGGAAAGGTTGCAGCTTTGCAGCAGTTCCATGATGACTTCGAGAGCGAGGCGCTGGTGATCGACAAGTGGTTCAGCCTGCAGGCCGCTGCGCCGACCATGACAGTGGCCCAGGTGCGCGACCTGATGCAGCATCCGGCATTCACACTGAAGAATCCCAATCGTGCGCGCAGCTTGCTCTTTGCCTTTTGCAATAGCAACCCGGCGCAATTCCATACGCCCGGTGGCAGTGGCCATGCGTTCTGGGCCGAGCAGGTCATTGCGCTCGATGCCATCAACCCGCAAGTCGCTGCGCGCCTCGCGCGTGCGCTCGACCGCTGGCGCAAGTACACACCGGCGCTACAGGCCAGCATGCAGGCCGCGCTGAAGCAGGTTGCCGCCACGAAGACGCTATCGAATGACGTTACCGAGGTCATTGGCAAGGCACTGGCCTACTGACCCGAATTTACTATCAATACAGGAAAGTCGATGAAACGTATCAGCCTCACGCAGCACCTGATCGAGGAGCAGCGCCTGCACAACACGATTCCCGCCGAGCTGCGTCTGCTGATCGAGGTCGTCGCACGCGCGTGCAAGACCATCAGTCATGCTGTAGGCAAGGGCGCGCTGGGTGACGTGCTGGGCGTGGCTGGCAGTGAGAATGTGCAGGGCGAGATCCAGAAGAAACTCGACATCATCTCCAACGAGATCCTGCTGCAGGCGAATGAATGGGGCGGACACCTCGCTGCCATGGCATCCGAGGAGATGGAATCTTTCCACCCGATCCCGAACCGCTACCCGAAGGGTGAGTACATGTTGCTGTTCGATCCGCTCGATGGGTCGTCCAACATCGATGTCAACGTCACCATCGGCACGATTTTCTCGGTGCTCAAAGCCCCTGAGGACATGAAAGATCCGACCGAGCAGGACTTCCTGCAGCCCGGCACCCGCCAGGTAGCGGCCGGCTATGCGGTCTACGGCCCGCAAACCATGCTGGTGCTTACCACCGGCAATGGCGTGAACTGCTTCACGCTCGACCGCGAGATGGGCTCGTGGGTGATGACCCAGCGCGACATGCGTATTCCTGACGAGACATCTGAATACGCGATCAATGCATCGAATTCGCGTCACTGGTATCCGCCGGTCAAGCGCTACATCAGCGAGCTTGAGGCCGGCAAGGAAGGGCCGCGCGAGAAGAACTTCAACATGCGCTGGATCGCTTCGATGGTGGCCGATGTCCATCGCATCCTGAACCGCGGCGGTATCTTCATGTACCCGGCTGATGCACGCGAACCCGACAAACCCGGCAAGCTGCGCCTGATGTACGAAGCGAACCCGATGTCCCTCATCATCGAGCAGGCCGGGGGCGCTGCAACCGACGGCCGGCAACGCATCCTCGATATCCAGCCAGCCTCGCTGCACCAGCGGGTGGCGGTGTTCCTGGGTTCGAAGAACGAGGTCGAGCGCGTGACGGGTTATCACCGCGACTAGATGGGCTGGTCCAGGATTTGCCGGTTCGGCATGTTTTTTTGCTAGAATAGCAGGCTACGCTGATGTAGCTCAGTTGGTAGAGCAACTGATTCGTAATCAGTAGGTCGACGGTTCGATTCCGCCCATCAGCACCA
>CAZESK010000104.1:0-5951 GCA_964515155.1 uncultured Bifidobacterium sp. | reverse complement strand
GCCGGTTGCTACAACGCGAAAGACGCGGTCTATACGCTGCAGCTGGCGCGTGAGCTGCTGAACGGGCACAAACTGGTCAAGCTCGAGGTACTGGGTGATGAGAAGACGCTGTTCCCGAATATGCCCGAGACGCTCAAAGCGGCCGAGACGCTGGTGAACGATGGCTTTGATGTCATGGTTTACTGCAGCGACGACCCGATACAGGCAAAGATGCTGGAACAGATTGGCTGCTGCGCAGTGATGCCGCTGGCTTCATTGATCGGTTCGGGCATGGGTATCCTGAATCCGTGGAATTTGTCACTCATCATCGAGAACGCGACCGTACCGGTGCTGGTCGATGCCGGTGTAGGTACCGCTTCGGACGCTGCGATCGCAATGGAGCTCGGTTGCGATGGCGTACTGATGAACACCGCGATTGCCGGCGCCAAAGATCCGGTACGCATGGCGCGTGCGATGAAGCTGGCAGTCGAGGCTGGTCGCGAAGCCTTTCTCGCCGGCCGCATTCCGCGCAAGTTCGCCGCATCGCCGTCCTCGCCCATGGCAGGCCGCGTCGTATGACAGAAGGCAGGGCGGTGGCGTGTGTGTTGGTGTTTTCCGGACTCGATCCGAGCGGCGGGGCGGGGATACAGGCCGACATACAGGCGATCTCCGCCGCGGGTGCCCATCCGCTGCCCATCATCACCGCGCTGACTGTGCAGGACAACGAGCATGTCCATGCAGTGTATCCGGTCGAACCGGACGTATTGCGTGAACAGACCCGGGTGCTGGTCCAGCAGCGTACCCGTATCGACGCCATCAAGATTGGCATCGTCGGCAGCGCAGCGAATGCACAGGTCATCGCCGACGTGGTTGCCATGCTGCGTGCAGGCGATGAAGACCTGCCCGTCGTGCTCGACCCGGTGCTGGCCAGTGGTCATGGCGATTTGCTCACGAAGGGCGATGCTGTACAGGCGCTGGCGCCGCTGCGCAGGCTGGCGACGTTAATTACGCCAAATCTTCCGGAAGCGCGCGCGCTATGCGGCGTAGATCAGGTCGAGGCTCAGGCAGCCGTGCTAATGCGTGATGGACTGCATGTACTGATCAAGGGCGGGCATGGCGACGGCGATACGGTCGTTAATTCATGGTTTTGCGCAACGGGCCGGCGTGACTGGTCATGGCCGCGGCTACCGGGCCAGTTCCACGGATCCGGCTGTACGCTGGCCTCGGCAATCGCCGCGCGCCTTGCTCAGCGCATTGACATGGCGGCCGCAATCGACGGCGGCCAGCATTACACCCAGCGCTGTCTCGCCAGCGCATTCAGCATCGCGCCGGGGCAGCAGATTCCCGGCCGCATGAAGGAGATGGCATGAAAGGCCTGTACCTCGTCACGCCCGACTGGGATGACACTGACCAACTTGTCGCCGCGAGCGAGCAAGCGATCGCTGGTGGCGCATCCCTGTTGCAGTACCGGCACAAGACTGCCAGCGATACATTGCGTACCGAGCAAGCGGTGGCATTACTGGCGCTGTGCCGGCGCTCGAATGTGCCGCTGATCATCAACGATCATGTCGACCTGTGCGAGCGGCTGGATGCGGATGGCGTTCATGTCGGTGGCACCGACGCTTCGGTCGCCGAGGTGCGCGCTCGCCTAGGCAAGGGGCGGGTAGTCGGTGCGTCCTGCTACGGTGATCTGCAGCTCGCCCGTGATGCGGCGGCTGCCGGCGCCAGCTATATCGCCTTCGGTGGCTTTTATCCTTCGCGCGTGAAGCAATACGCAGTCACGACGCCGCCGGATATCATCACGCACGCGCTGTCAGAGATTGCGGTGCCGGTATGCGTGATCGGCGGTATGACAGTCGACAATAGCCGGCCGCTGGTCAAGCTCGGCGCGCATATGGTCGCTGCGATCAGTAGTGTGTATTCGGTTGACGATCATCGCTTGGCCGCTATGCAGTTCGCTGCATTATTCCGATAGTCGAATCATCGGAGTGATCATCGAAGATCACTACGCATCCCCTTCACTTATCTGCACTTGTCGCTGAGTACAGTCATCGCTGACTAACGCTCTCGCGCAGTCTGCTCTCTGCGTTCATCGCTGGAACTCGGCTCCCCCCTGCGCTACTCAGCCGCCGCCTCGCATGCCTGTGCATGCAGACACAGCGGAGATCCATCTTGACTTTGTCCGATCTACAGTTCCTGGTACATCAGCTTGGCCCGGCGACGCCGGAGATCACTACGATCATTCAGGAAGCCATCGATAGCTGGCAGGTCGAGTTCGATGAAGGTATATCGATGCAGATCGCCTGGGAAGCACGATCAGGTCACGTTCTGATGCAGTGCGCGCTTGGGCAGCCGGCACAAGACTCGCGCGAGGATGTTTACGCATTGCTTCTCAGCGCGAATCGTCTACTGACTGGCGTGGCAGATGTGAAGCTCGCACTTGGCGATACCGATGACAACGTGATGCTGATTGGTGAGTACGAGTTTGAAGAGGCAACGGTCGATGGGCTACGTGACCGGCTATCCGAGTTCCTCGGCTTTGCCGCGAGGTTTTCGCAGATGATCGCAGACACTTTCGAGAGCGTTGGGTCGGATGTGAATCGGCCAAGCTCCTTCATGCATCAACCAGATCTGAAATTTACACCATAACAGGAGCACGTATATGAGTACCCCCTTACCCAATATTTCGCCCCCTCGCTTGTTGAAGCCAGTAACCGGAAAGATCCAGAATGACGGCGCTCCCTTTGTGCCGCTCAGTCCGCATAAGGGGGTTCGGAACGCAGTCATCATTTACGAGGCAATCAAGAACCTTCCCGATCAAACCCTCGTGCGAGGAGATTTCAACAAGAGGTCGCAGCCGCTTATCTATTTTCCCGAGCGTCCGCCAAAGCAAGTCGGTAAAGCTCCTGTGGATGCAGTGGCTCACCGGAACGCCCGTCATGATCGCGCAGAATTCGCTAGCTTCATGCGATCCATTGTCGAGGCTACTTTCAATGCGGCACCCGTCAAGGCCCCGGAATTGCGTGCAGCATTCGCCCTGCGATGCACGACGATCAAGGTGAGCGAAGAGCAGCGTGATTTCACCGTAGGTGATATTCGTGATTCCTTGCGCTCGATTTCCAAGGCGTATAACCGTCAGTTATTGAAAGACATCACCTCTCCCCACCGAACACAATCAGCTAGTAATCCGCAGTTGCAATCCAAACGCTTCAAGCAATTCATCGATATGAATAGCAGTATGTTCACTCAACTGCGTGATGCGTTGAGTCTCGGGATCGCTGGCGAAGACGGTGAAACGACATCCCAGATGGCTATTGAGAAAATGAAGCAAATGCTCTTTGCCTATCGGATTTTGCGAGAAACCGAAGATCTGTCTTTTGTCGATTTTCTCCAGCGTCACCCGATTCCCCGTGGCGCCTATACGTTTGCGAAGCTATGGCAATTGCTTGATGGTCCGGACCGATCCGGGCGCAAGCTGTTTTGTACGGAATCCTGGGCACTGGAGATGGACAAGATCTGTCCAGTCATCGAGAAGCAATATCAGAGCGCCAAGCGCCTCAAGCACCGCGGGGGCGGCAGCGAGGACTGGGGATTTGACGATAAATCATCCTCTGCGGAGTCGGAATCGGAGACTTCTTCCAATCCGTCATGGGTATCGATACGTCGCGGTTCTCGGCGGCGCAAGACTTTCGAAGCAGTTGCGACTGATCCGATGAAGGGCCAGAGTCGTGTGGCAGTCCCTCAGCCCACGAGACAGGTGAGCGTGCCCGTCATACAGCACCGCACACCAGACATAAGAAAGGAAGGAACGAGTCACAGCAGCGATCCGCAGATATCGTTCATCGATTCTCAGCCACAGATCGTTACCTTAATTTACAGCAGCATCCCCACGGTCTTGCCTAGCCTGCCCGACTTGCCTTCGGTAATCTCAGCGCCATCTGCACCGGTAAAGTCTCTGGCAAAGGCGACGCTTGAAGCTGAGCGCTCACAGGCGGAGGAGCTTTCCAGAGAGCCTGACGATGCTGATAACGCAGACGTTTTTAGTCAGGATGAGCATTGACAGTCGGGGTTCATTGACCCTGCCGGCCGGCGCGTTCGGCTGACGCGCCGGCATATAATCGCGGGATGCACAATCTCCTGCACAACCTCAATCCCGAGCAACTCGCTGCCGTCACCCTCCCCCCCCAGCCTGCGCTGATCCTCGCCGGCGCCGGGTCCGGCAAGACGCGCGTACTGACCACGCGTATCGCCTGGCTGATCCAGACCCAGCAGGTATCGCCAGCTGGTATTCTCGCCGTCACCTTCACCAACAAGGCAGCGAAGGAGATGCTGGCCCGGCTGTCGGCGATGTTGCCGATCAATACACGCGGTATGTGGATCGGCACCTTCCACGGACTATGCAATCGGCTGCTGCGGGCGCATCACCGCGATGCGGCGCTACCGCAGACCTTCCAGATTCTCGACTCGGCCGACCAGCTGTCAGCCATCAAGCGACTGCTCAAGCGCTTGAACGTCGATGATGAAAAGTATCCGCCGAAGCAGCTGATGTACTTCATCAACAGCGCAAAGGACCAGGGGCTGCGTGCCGACGCGGTCGAGGCCGGCGATGACTTCACCCGTAAGTTCGTCGAGCTGTATGCCGCCTATGATGAGCAATGCCAGCGCGAAGGCGTGGTCGACTTTGCCGAGCTGCTGCTGCGCAGCTACGAACTGCTGTCGCGTCACCAGCCGCTACGCGAGCACTACCAGGCGCGCTTCAGGCACATCCTCGTCGATGAGTTCCAGGACACGAACGACCTGCAATACAAGTGGCTAAAGCTGATCGCCGGCGAGCACAATGCAGTGTTCGCCGTCGGCGACGATGACCAGAGCATCTACGCCTTTCGCGGCGCAAACGTCGGTAACATGGCTGCCTTCGAGCGCGAGTTCCGTGTGCAGAACCTGATCAAGCTCGAGCAGAACTACCGCTCGCATGGTCACATACTCGATTCGGCGAACCAGCTGATCTCGCATAACACCAGCCGCCTCGGCAAAAATCTGCGTACCGATGCCGGTCATGGCGAGCAGGTGCGCGTCTATGAAGCCTCCAGCGACCTGCAGGAAGCGCAGTGGCTGATCGAGGAAACGAAAAGCCTCGTTGCTGAAGGCTGGCTGCGCAGCGAGATTGCGATGCTCTATCGATCAAACGCGCAGTCGCGCGTGATAGAGCATGCACTCTTTTCTGCCGGGCTGCCGTATCGCGTCTACGGTGGCCTGCGCTTCTTTGAACGTGCAGAGGTCAAGAGCGCAATCGCCTACCTGCAGCTGATCGACAATCCGCACAACGACTCCGCCTTCCTGCGCGTCGTGAATTTCCCGACGCGCGGCATTGGCGCGCGCTCGATCGAGCAGTTGCAGGACGCAGCGCGCCAGTACGGCATCTCGCTCTATGCAGCCGTGCCTTACGTGGCCGGCAAAGCCGGTACTGTGCTCGGCAGCTTCGTCAAGCTGATCGAGGGCCTGCGCTTCGAAACCCAGCAGCTGCCGCTGCCGGAGATGGTGCAGGTCATGATCGAGAAGAGCGGCCTGATCCTGCACTACCACTCGGAAAAGGAAGGCGCAGACCGTATCGAGAATCTCGAGCAGTTAGTCGCAGCGGCTACCGTGTTCGTGTCGGAGGAGGGCTACGGCCTGGATTCACCGGCGCTGCTCGGCCCGCAGGCGCAGCCAGCCACCGCGCTGGTTACCACCGGCGACGGTACCGAGATCATCGACGCCGATGCGCCGCTCGTTACCGTCATGTCGCCCCTGTCAGCCTTCCTCTCGCATGCCTCGCTGGAAGCTGGCGATAACCAGGCGCAGGCCGGGCAGGATGCGATACAGCTAATGACCGTGCACTCCGCCAAGGGACTCGAGTTTGACGCGGTATTTATCACCGGCCTTGAGGAGGGGCTGTTCCCGCATGAGAACAGCGAGGAGGCCGATGGCGGCGT
>CAZESK010000103.1:0-5987 GCA_964515155.1 uncultured Bifidobacterium sp. | reverse complement strand
GCCAGGACGACGCCGTTGCGATCGACGATCAGCCCGCGGTTGGGCACGGCCGGTACCACCGAGATGCGATTGCTCTCAGCGCGCTCGTTGTACTCGCTGTACCGCACCCCTTGCAGCCAGACGAAGCGCAGCATCAGTAACCCGAAACAGATCAGCACGACCAGGCCGGCCATGGACAGGCGTAGCCGGAATAGCTGTATCTCGCGTTCGGTGTCTTTAATCTCGGTCACGGGGACGGCTCTTCAACAGCCCGGCGGACGAGGCCGGGCATGATCAAATCGGGCGTGTTTCATCATGGTCGACCGCGCGGCGCTGAGGCGCGAGCAGCAGCCAGCAGACCAGCGGCCAGAGCGCGGTCGCGACGATGCTCTGCGCGAAGTACAGCCAGTCGGGCAGCTTGCCACTGACGGCCAGCTGCACCATGACCTGCACGATCTGCATCACCATCAGCAACGGCAGCACATGCAGCGCCTGGACGGCGGGGCGGAACCACAGCACGCGCCGGTGAATGGTGATGGCGAAATACGATAACAGGGTGTAAGCCAGCGCGTTCTCGCCCAGCAGGGACGCGCTGTGCACATCCATCACGAGGCCCATCAGAAAAGCGATGCCGATGCCGACTTTGCGCGGTTGGTAGATGCTCCAGAAAACGAGCGTCAATGCCACGAAGTCCGGTACCCAGGCCCAGCCTCCCCACGGGAACAGGTTCAGGAAGAAAGCACCGATCAGGCTGAATGCGATGAACGCCGGATTGACCGGCAGCAGGATATGGTCGCGGTCAATCATGATTCCCCCTTCTCCCTTGCGCCGCGCTTGCCGCGCCCATCGGCGGGATTATCCTCCGGGGGTGGCGGCGGTGGCAGAGCATCGGGGTTACCGAGCAACACCAGCAGCTGGCGATGACGGGAGACACCGGCGGCCGGCTGGCACAGGATGCGCGCAAAGGCATCGGAGGTCTTGGTATCGACCGACACCACGGTCGCCACCGCAAGGCCGGGAGGATACACGCCATCGATGCCGGAAGTCGTCAGCACATCACCTTTCTGGATGTCCGCGTTGGAGGCCATGAACCGCAACTCGAGCTCACCGATCTGTCCACGGCCGTAGGCAACGCTGCGCACGCCGCTGCGCAGGACTTGTACCGGGATCGCATGGTCCTTGTCGGTCAGCAGGGTCACCTCGGCGGTGAACGGGAATACGCGTGTCACCTGGCCCACGACACCGAGGTCGTCGATCACGGGCTGTCCCGGCTGGAGGCCATGCCGCTCGCCGCGGTCGAGGATCACCTTGCGCGAGAAGGGATCGCGCGCGTCGTACAGGATCTCGCTCATCACCGTTCGCAACTGCAGGCGCTCGGAAGCGTCGAGCAGCTTGCGCAGGTAGGCGTTCTCGGCGAGTAGCTGGCGGGTCTGCTGCAGCTGCTGTGAATTGAGCACGCGCTGCTCATTCATGCGCCGATTCTCTTCCTTGAGCGTCGACAGCGTCGTGAGGTAGTCGGTAGTGGCGAAGAAGGCATCGCGCGGCAGCATCGCGACAATCTGCAGCGGATACAGCGCAACGCCGACTGCCTGGCGGATTGCGGCCAGAGCGCTGAGCCTCGCGTCGGCCACGAGCAAGCCGATCGCGATCAGCGCGAACAGCAGCATCTTCGCGCGCGCCGATGCGCCTTGCTTGAAAAGTGGCGGCGGACTGTATTCCATCAATCACTACGGCCAGTGAGTGTGCCGGCAGACGCGCGCGCTGTGCGTGCCACGGCGGAAAACGGGTAACGAGAACCCGGAGGCAGGCGCAGCCGAGTCACCGTCGCGCAACCCCGGGGATCATTCGTAGGAGAACAGCGACCCGAGCTTGTCCATCCGCTCGAGCGCCATGCCGGAGCCGCGCACCACGCAAGTCAGCGGATCCTCGGCCACCAGCACCGGCAGGCCGGTCTCCTCCATCAGCAGGCGGTCGAGGTCGCGCAGGAGCGCACCGCCGCCGGTGAGCATCATGCCCTTCTCGGCAATATCGGCGCCGAGTTCGGGCGGTGTCTGCTCAAGCGCATTCTTGACCGCGGAAACGATGTTGTTCAACGGATCGGTCAGTGCCTCCAGCACTTCATTGCTGGAGATCGTGAAGGAGCGCGGAATGCCTTCGGACAGGTTGCGACCCTTGACTTCCATCTCGCGCACCTCGGTGCCGGGGAAGGCAGAACCAATCTGCTTCTTGATGGTCTCTGCGGTCTGTTCACCGATGAGCATGCCGTAATTGCGGCGGATGTAGTTGACAATTGCTTCGTCGAACTTATCGCCGCCGACGCGAACCGAGCCCTTGTACACCATGCCGCCGAGCGAGATGATGCCGACTTCGGTCGTACCACCGCCGATATCGACGACCATTGAACCGGTTGCTTCGGATACCGGCAGGCCGGCGCCAATGGCAGCGGCCATCGGCTCCTCGATCAGGAATACCTGCGAAGCGCCGGCGCCCAGTGCCGATTCACGGATCGCACGGCGCTCGACCTGGGTCGAACCACAGGGAACGCAAATAATGATGCGCGGCGACGGCTTGAACAGCTTGGTGTCGTGCACCATGCGGATGAACTGCTTGAGCATCTGCTCGGTGACGGTGAAGTCAGCGATGACGCCATCCTTCATCGGGCGGATCGCCTCGATGTTGCCCGGCACCTTACCCAGCATCTGCTTGGCTTCCTTGCCAACGGCCTGGATATTTTTCTTCGCGTTCGGGCCGCCCTGCTGGCGGATCGCGACGACCGAAGGCTCATCAAGCACGATGCCTAGGCCGCGCACGTAGATCAGGGTGTTCGCGGTGCCCAGATCGATCGCCAGGTCATTGGAGAAGTAGCTGCGAAGAAAAGAAAACATGAATCGTGTCCTAGATGAGCCAGAGCGGCGTCGGCTCTGACGAAAATTCGATATTCAGGCGAAAAACAGTGCGGCGCAGAAGGCGCCGGCAGCAGCCATTAACCTCACATTCTACCTTATAATCTCGCCGTTATTGGCCGTCAGAAACGCCAAAAATGCCGCCTGCCCTGACTTTTCGTCGGGGAGAACGCGGCCTCTGCGGCGTTTGTCATTTTTGGAATCCATGACCCGGGCATACCGCCCCCAACCCCCATGTCACTGACCCTCTCCGACATCGCGCGACTGTCCAAGCTCGCCCAACTCGACCTGTCCGAACAACAAGCCTCGGACGCACTGGTCAAGCTGAACGATATTTTTGCACTGGTTGAGCAGATGAAAGCGGTCGACACGACCGGCATAACACCGCTGGCTCACCCGGTGGCGGTATGGCGTGACGATCTGGCGATGCCGTTGCGCGAGGACCGGGCGACTGAACCGAATCGCCGCGACGAGTACCAGCAACCCGCGCCGATGGTGCAAGACGGCCTGTATCTGGTGCCGAAGGTGATCGAATAACCCACGGCGCAGCAACCGCCGCGCTGGTTCGGCGCGCCCGCAACACGCATCCTTCCCCATGCACACACTCAAGCAACTCTCAGCGCAGCTGAGAAACAAGCAAGTCTCAGCCACCGAACTGGCCCGGTTCTACCTCGACCAGATCGCAGCGAGCGAACTTAATGCATTCACCGGCGTGAACCCGGAGCTGACGCTCGCGCAAGCCGGTGAAGCCGACGCAAAAATCGCGCGCGGAGATGCCGGCGAACTCACCGGCCTGCCGATCGCTCACAAGGATATTTTCGTCACACGTGGATGGCCATCCACCGCGGGCTCAAAGATGCTTTCAGGCTACAACAGCCCATTTGATGCGAGCGTGGTGGAACAGTTCCGTGCGGCAGGTATGGTCACGCTCGGAAAACTGAACTGTGATGAATTCGCCATGGGTTCGTCGAACGAGAACTCCTACTTCGGCCCAGTAAAGAATCCCTGGGACAAGACTGCCGTGCCCGGCGGATCGTCGGGCGGGTCGGCGGCCGCTGTGGCCGGCGGCCTGACACCGGCAGCCACGGGCACCGATACCGGCGGCTCGATCCGCCAGCCGGCGGCGCTGTGCGGCATCACCGGCATCAAGCCGACCTATGGCCGCGTCTCACGTTACGGCATGATCGCTTTTGCTTCGTCGCTGGACCAGGGTGGTCCGATGGCGTGGACCGCCGAAGACTGCGCGATGCTGCTCAATGCCATGACGCAGTACGATGCGCGCGACGCAACCTGTATTGCGCGCGAGACGGAAGATTTCTCGCGCCACCTCGGCGAAGCGCTCTCCGGCCTGAGGATCGGCGTGCCGAAGGAGTATTTCGGCGATGGCCTCGCGCCCGACGTACAGGCGGCAATCCAGGCGGCGTTGAAGCAATACGAATCACTCGGTGCGACGCTGGTCGATGTGTCGTTGCCGAAAACGGCCATGTCGATTCCGGCCTACTACGTGATCGCACCGGCCGAGGCCTCGTCGAACCTGTCGCGCTTTGATGGCGTGCGCTACGGCCATCGTGCCAAGGACTACGCCGACCTGTCGGACATGTACCGCAAGACCCGCGCCGAGGGCTTTGGTGATGAAGTCAAGCGCCGCATCCTTGTGGGCGCATATGTGCTCTCCCATGGGTACTACGATGCCTATTACCTGCAGGCGCAAAAAATTCGTCGCCTGATCGCCAATGATTTTCAGCAGGCATTCCAAACTTGCGACGTGATCATGGGTCCGGTCGCGCCGACGGTCGCCTGGGATCTCGGCGCGAAAGCTAATGACCCGGTCGCGAACTACCTCGCCGACATCTACACACTGTCAACCAGCCTCGCTGGTTTGCCGGGTATGTCGATTCCCTGCGGCTTCGGTCAGGGCGACAAGAATGCGAGACGCCCGGTCGGCCTGCAGCTGATCGGCAACTACTTCAATGAAGCGAAGCTGCTGAACATCGCGCACCAGTTCCAGCTCGCCACCGACTGGCACACTCGCCGTCCGGCTGCTTGATTAGGGATGATGACCATGCAATGGGAAGTCGTGATCGGTCTTGAGACGCACGCACAGCTCACCACCGAATCAAAAATCTTCAGCGGTGCGGCGACGACGTTCGGCGCCGAGCCGAACACGCAGGCCTGCCCCGTGGATCTGGCGCTGCCGGGCGTGCTGCCAGTACTGAACAAGGGCGCGGTCGAGCGTGCGATCCAGTTTGGCTTGGCCATCGGCGCAACGATTGCGCCACGCTCGATTTTCGCGCGCAAAAATTACTTCTACCCCGACCTGCCGAAGGGGTACCAGATCAGTCAGTTCGAGATACCGGTCGTACAAGGCGGGACGATATCGTTTGTTGTCGAGAAAGACGGTACGCCGGAAATGAAAACCGTCCAGCTGACCCGCGCGCATCTCGAAGAGGACGCGGGTAAGTCGCTGCACGAGGACTATCACGGCATGACCGGCATTGACCTCAATCGGGCCGGTACGCCACTGCTGGAAATTGTCACCGAGCCTGACATGCGCAGCGCGGCCGAAGCGGTCGCATATGCAAAAGCGCTGCACGCGCTGGTCATGTGGCTGGGTGTCTGCGACGGCAACATGCAGGAAGGCTCGTTTCGCTGTGATGCCAACGTGTCGGTGCGCCCGCTCGGCCAGAAGGAGTTCGGCACCCGCTGCGAGATCAAGAACCTCAACTCGTTCCGCTTCCTTGAAGAAGCGATCAACTACGAGGTACGCCGACAGATCGAGCTGATTGAAGACGGCGGGAGCGTAGTGCAGGAAACCCGGTTGTACGATCCTGACAAAAAGGAAACCCGCTCGATGCGCAGCAAGGAAGACGCGATGGACTATCGCTACTTCCCTGATCCGGACCTGCCGCCACTAGTCATCGCGCAGGAGTGGATCGAGCGCGTGAAAGCCTCGCTGCCGGAACTGCCGGGCGCGATGCGCGAGCGTTTCGTGAACGACTACCAGTTGCCCGAATACGATGCGATGGTGCTCACCCAATCGAAGGCTATGGCCTCTTATTTCGAGGCTGTAGTCGCTGCCGCGGGCAAGGAACAGGCCAAGCCCGC
>CAZESK010000102.1:0-6054 GCA_964515155.1 uncultured Bifidobacterium sp. | reverse complement strand
AATCACAACGACGTCAAAATGCTTTGTCATGAGTGTTCTTTCTTTATCGCTTTCCAATGGTCCGCCTTGATCTGGTGGGTTTCGCCGTTGGCTCTACCCACCCTATGGCCTTGACAAGATCCGGTGGGCTTCACCACCGGCTCTAACCGCTCCATGGCCTTGGCAAGATCTGGCGGGCTTTGCCGCTGGCTCTATCCACCCGATGGCTCTGGCAAGATCTGGTGGGTTTCGCCGTTGGCTCTACCCACCCTATGGTCTTTTCAGGGCTATAGGGTGGGTAGAGCAAAGCGAAACCCACCGCGCGACATCCGGATGTGAATGCCAACGAAGTGTGATCACAGATCCAGCAACAGTCGCGCCGGATCTTCAAGCGCTTCTTTCATCGCGACGAGGCCAAGTACGGCCTCGCGACCGTCGATCAGACGATGGTCGTAGGACATCGCGAGATAGTTCATCGGTCGGATCACGATCTGCCCATCCTCGACGACCGCGCGATCCTTGGTTGCATGCACGCCGAGAATGGCCGACTGCGGCGGGTTGATGATCGGGGTCGACAGCATCGAGCCGAAAACACCACCGTTAGAAATCGAGAACGTACCGCCGGTCAGCTCGTCGAGTGTCAGCTTGCCGTCCTTGGCCTTCTGGCCAAAATCGCCGATCTTCTTCTCGATCTCGGCAATGCTCATCTGGTCAACGTTGCGCAGGATGGGCACGACCAGGCCGCGCGGCGAACCAACCGCGATACCGATATCGAAATACCCATGGTAGACGACGTCATTACCGTCGATCGATGCGTTGAGCACCGGATACTTCTTCAGTGCGGCGACCGCAGCCTTGACGAAGAAGGACATGAAGCCGAGCTTCACGCCGTGCTCCTTCTCGAACTTGTCCTTGTACTTGTTGCGCAGGTCCATGACCGGCTGCATGTTGACCTCGTTGAAGGTCGTCAGGATCGCGTTGGTCGCCTGCGATTCCAGCAGACGCTCGGCGATACGTGCGCGCAGGCGGCTCATTGGCACGCGCTGCTCCGGACGGTCGCCAAGGTCCATGGCTACCGGTGCCGGGACGGAGGGCAACACCACACGGGCAGCCGCCGGTGCAGGTGCCGGCGCCTTGGCGGCCGGCTGGGCCAGTGCATTGATGACGTCGCCTTTGGTAACGCGACCGTCGCGACCGCTGCCCTGCACTGCATCGGCAGAGAGCTTGTTCTCGGCCAGCATCTTGGCAGCGGCCGGCATGGCAATGGCGCTGCTTGCGGTCGCTGCCGGCGCAGGCGCGGTGGCTGGGGCAGCTGCCGGAGTAGCAGCAGGTGCAGCTGCCGACGCCGTTGCCTCGGTATCGATCCGGGCGATGATCTCGCCGGCGACGACCGTACTGCCATCGCCCTTGAGGATCTCGACAATCACGCCCTGAGCGGGCGCAGGGAGCTCCAGCACGACCTTATCGGTCTCGATATCAATGAGGTTCTCGTCGCGGGCCACCGACTCGCCGACTTTCTTGTGCCAATGAAGCAGGGTCGCCTCGGCGACCGATTCCGACAGCTGCGGTACTGGGACTTCAAGAATTGCCATCACATTCTCCGTTTCGGGTTTGTCGCGCAAAGCGCCGGCATCCGGCGCAGTGCGGGGTCATTATTTTGTGAGCACGAAGCCTTTGAGCTTCGAAAACGCCGTGTCAATCAGCGCTTTCTGCTGCGCGTAGTGCTTGTCGTAATAGCCGACGGCCGGTGATGCGGAGGCCGGACGGCCGGCATAGGCCAGTTTCTGGCCGTCTGCCAGGTTCTCGAAAATGTTGTGCTGAATCTGGAACCATGCGCCTTGATTCTGCGGCTCGTCCTGCACCCAAACCAGTTCGTTGAAGTTCGGGAAGTTCTTGAGCTCGCTGGCGAAAGTCTTGTGCGGGAAGGGGTAAAGCTGCTCGATACGAATGATCGCGATATCGTCAGCACCACGCTCCTTGCGCGCGTTCACGAGGTCGTAGTACACCTTGCCCGAGCAGGCCAGCACGCGCTTGACCTTCTTCGCGTCGATCTTTGCATCCACCTCACCGATCACCGTCTGGAACGAACCCTTGACCAGCTCGGACAGCGGCGAGCCGGCATCCTTATTGCGCAGCAGGGACTTCGGCGTGAAGATGACCAGCGGCTTGCGGAACAGCCGGATCATCTGGCGACGCAGCAGGTGGAAGATCTGAGCGGCAGTCGTCGGCTGGACGACCTGCATGTTGTTGTCAGCACTGAGCTGCAGGAAACGCTCGATACGGGCCGATGAGTGCTCCGGGCCCTGCCCTTCATAGCCATGCGGCAGCATCATCACCAGGCCCGATGCGCGGCCCCATTTCACTTCGCCGGAGCTGATGAACTGGTCGATAACGACCTGGGCGCCGTTGGCGAAATCGCCGAACTGTGCCTCCCAGATCGTGAGTGTGTTCGGCTCGGCAGTCGAGTAACCATATTCAAACGCCAGCACCGCCTCTTCCGAGAGCACTGAGTCGATCACAGTGAATGAGGCCTGCTGGTCTGAGACATGCTGCAGTGGGATGTAGTTGCCCGCATCCCATTTCTCGCGGTTCTGGTCGTGCAGCACGGCGTGACGGTGCACAAACGTACCGCGTCCGGCATCTTGGCCGGTGATGCGCACCGCATAGCCGGACGATACCAGCGAGGCGAAGGCCAGATGTTCACCCATGCCCCAATCGAGATTCATTTCGCCACGGCCCATGGCGGCACGATCGGCGAGCACTTTCTCGACGAGCGGATGCACCTTGAAGTTCTCCGGCACGGTCGTGATCCGTCCCGAGAGCCGCTTGAGCTCCGTTGCCGGAACGGCGGTGTCGGCCGCATCGGTCCATTTACGGTTGAGGAAGGGCATCCAGTCAACCGCATACTTGTTCTTGAAGTTCGAGATCACCGGATCGATCGTGTGTCGGCCCTCGTCCATCGCCTGCCGGTAATCCTTGACCATCTGGTCGCCATCATCGGCGGTGATGGTGCCCTGCATGGCCAGCCGATCGGCATACAGCTTGCGTGTGCCCGGGTGCTGGCCGATCTTCTTGTACATCAGCGGCTGCGTGAGGGAAGGCGTGTCTTGCTCATTGTGGCCAAGCTTGCGGAAGCAGACGATATCGACCACCACATCCTTCTGGAACTGCATGCGGAAGTCGAGCGCGATCTGGGTCGCGAACACGACGGCCTCGGGGTCGTCTCCATTCACATGCAGCACAGGCGCTTCGATCATCTTGACCACATCAGAGCAATACAGCGTCGATCGGGAATCGCGCGGGTCGGAAGTGGTAAAACCGATCTGGTTATTGATGACAATGTGGACTGTGCCGCCAGTGCCATAACCACGGGTCTGCGCGAGGTTCAGCGTCTCCATCACAACGCCCTGCCCGGCGAAAGCAGCATCCCCGTGCACGAGTACCGGCAGTACCTGCTTGCCTTCCTTGTCACCACGGCGGTCCATCCGCGCCTTGACCGAGCCCTCGACAACCGGGTTGACGATCTCAAGGTGCGAGGGGTTGAACGACAGCGACAGGTGGACCGGGCTGCCCGGAGTCGAGATGTCGGACGAGAAGCCCTGGTGATACTTGACGTCGCCCGCCGGGAGGTCGTCGGCATGCTTGCCCTCGAACTCGGCGAACAAGTCCTGCGGCATCTTGCCGAGAATATTGACCAGAACATTGAGGCGACCGCGATGGGCCATGCCAATGACGATTTCCTGCACGCCCTGAGCACCAGCGCGCTGAATCACCTCATCGAGCGAGGCGATGAAACTCTCGCCACCTTCGAGCGAGAAACGCTTCTGGCCAACATACCTCGTATGCAGGTAGCGCTCGAGACCCTCGGCGGCAGTCAGACGGTCGAGGATGTGCTTTTTCTGCTCGCGAGTGAAATTACCGGTCGAGCGTGTGGATTCGAGCCGTTCCTGCATCCAGCGCTTCTGCGCCGGATCGGTCATGTACTGGAATTCGGAGCCGATCGAGCGGCAATAGGTGTCGCGGAGTGCCTGCAGCAGATCGCGCAGCGAGGCGGTCTCGGGACCGAAATAGGTATTGCTGATGTTGAAGACGGTGTCGAGATCGGCGTCGGTGAATCCGTAGAACGACGGCTCGAGCTCGGGAATGTTCGGGCGCTCCTGACGCTGCAGCGGGTCCAGATTGGCCCACTGGGTACCCAGAAAACGGTAAGCAGCGATGAGCTGGGTGACGGCGACGCGCTTGCGCCCCATCTCGGCATCGGCCGATGCGGACACCGTGCGGATCGGGCCGTACTTCGCGCGCTCTGCGAAAGAGGCCACCACGCTGGCGTGCGGGACATCGGGTCGGTCGGTGCCATCGACAGCGGGCACGTTTTGCATCGCGTCGAAGTAGGCGCGCCAGTTGTCGGGCACGGCGCCGGGATTCAGAAGGTAGGCCTCGTACAGTTCTTCCACGTACGGGGCATTACCTCCAAACAGATACGAATTGGAGAAGAATTGCTGCATCATCGCTGCTCACCTTTCTTCGCGTTTCGCGAAGCAAATAGCGGGTTCATCAACCTTCCGCGACACGGCCACACCGGTTAGCGGATTGCAAATCACTGCGGAAAGGGCTGGATTCAGACCGACCGCACGCTCTGACTGCGTGCGAGCGAGTTGCAAGGGTAACACACCAGGTAAGTTGCGAAGAGGGGGAATCGCCGAGTTTTTTTATTTTTGGAAAGAAAAAGGCCGCGGGATGCCGGCCTCAATAGCCAATCTCGGCGAGCCTAGCGGCAGGCCGCCCCATAGTGGAAAGCACGCGCCTGCTCCGGGTCGAAGGTGAACGTCAACTCCGGATTAACGTGGCATACCGCTCACCCGCAGAGGGTAGGTTCTTCAACACGTAATTACTGAGGAACGAAGGCCAAAGATCTTGGTGAATGGGCTCCTTACCGCACAGAGTTCGATGTAATCGCGCAAAAGCCACGGCGGCCTGTTCAACAGGCGCAGACAGAACAACGTCGAGCGTTCGAAGGAGCGCCACTTTATAGTTATCGTACCTAGACTTATAGTGGATCTGAGCTATTTCCTGTCTTATTCGTTTCCATTCGGCTTCCGGCGACTCCGAGTCTTCCTCAACGACTATCTGGCCATTCTGTCTATTCTTCGCCGGTTTGGGACGAATACTGTGAAGCTGCAAACCTTCATTGATGACGACCTGAACCTGTGAGTGAACATCGCGAGAGTTGTGAAAATCATCCAGGCGCTGCTTTACGCCCGAGCGATTGGCGACATCCGGCTTACCCTTCGCCAGAATATCAAAGGCCACGCCGACTTTTTTGTACAAAACCTCAGTCTCCTGCGGGTCATCAAACCGATCGATTACGTCGATCAGAGTCGCAAGGCCCTCAAAGCTGTTTACGACCAAAATTACCGCCTGCAGCATCTCGCAGCGATCATCTTCGTACTCGCTCTGCAGGATACGGGAAGCCACTTTGGCAAGATTAGGCAAATCTTGCAGCCATTGATTCCAATCAGTACCCGGGATAATTGCACCACATTCGGCATAGTCTAATGCTTCAAGACAACTAACGAACAGATCGGCATCCGGATTAGCCACACCGTCCTTCACCCATGTTCCCCAGATGTTTAGCAAAATGGCGGGCTCCAATTCAGGCTCTGTGTAGTGCGCGTAACGCAAAATTTCGTCGTGCAGTTGGCGAACCTTGGCTTTCCGGTCCTCCAGGGAACCCAGTTCTTTCACCCTGCACGCTGCTTTCCGGATGGCCTCACAGCTCATTAGCGGCAGTTTTTCAAGTC
This sequence comes from uncultured Bifidobacterium sp., assembly GCA_964515155.1. Classification (GTDB taxonomy): domain Bacteria; phylum Pseudomonadota; class Gammaproteobacteria; order Burkholderiales; family Burkholderiaceae_D; genus Pernthalerella. The sequence continues at coordinate 274 of CAZESK010000102.1, read as the reverse complement.
CCGTTACTTTCTTGCTGCTGCTTTCCTCAGAGGGAGGTTGAGGGACACGCACTGGAACCAGTGTTTTGTTAGCTTTCAATTTGAACTCCCATGATTCAAATAATCATGAGTTAGAAATGCTGCAATAAAGTTCTGTAAATTCAATGGGCTCATAGCAAAAAAGCGGGCCGAAACCCGCTTGATCGTGAACGAACGAAGCTTGATCAGCGCTTGGCTATTGGCGGAACGTCGCGACGCGGCGAACCGACAAACAGCTGGCGCGGACGGCCGATCT
>CAZESK010000101.1:0-6136 GCA_964515155.1 uncultured Bifidobacterium sp. | reverse complement strand
TTGCTTCCGTTGCCCATGCCTTGCGCATGACCCGCCGAGACTGGCGCGCCGGCGAGCTACGCTTCCTGCTGACCGCGCTGGCCATCGCGGTGGCGGCCTTGTCGGCGGTAGGCTTTTTCGTCGACCGGATGAATCGTGCGCTGACGCAGGATGCGGCCCAGCTACTGGGCGCGGATCTGGTCGTGCGCGCCGATCAGCCGGTACGGCCCGAGTGGCGCGCGCATGCCGACGGCCTTGGCCTGATGCTCGCCGACACCGTCAGCTTTCCCAGCATGGCCACCACCGGCAGCGGCGAGCAAGCCGACTCGCGTCTGGTCGCGGTCAAAGCTGTTTCGGCCACCTACCCGCTGCGCGGCCAGCTGACCTTGCGGCAAGGGGCAGGAGAGTACCCGGCGCGTGGCGCGCCTGCCGCTGGCACGGTGTGGGTCGACAGCTCGTTTCTGAGTGCGCGCAGGCTCGCCGTCGGTGACGTGTTGTCGCTCGGTGAACGCGAGTTCAAGATCGCCGCCGAGATCATCATGGAGAAGGACCGCGGCGCCGGCTTCATGAGTTTTTCCCCGAGGGTGATGCTCGCCCTCGATGATCTGGCGTCGACCGGGCTGGTGCAAAACGGCTCGCGCCTCGCCTACCGCCTGCAGGTGGCCGGATCCGCGGCTGACGTCACCGCATTCCGGCAATGGCTGGAGCAGAAGATCGAGGTCGGTGACGTACGCGGCGTGCAGCTCGAGTCGCTGGAAGCCGGCCGGCCGGAGATGCGCACCACGCTCGAGCGCGCGCGTCAATTCCTCGCGCTGGTCGGGCTGCTCACGGCGATGCTGGCTGCGCTCGCCATCGCGATGGCGGCACGGCGCTTCATGCAGCGGCATCTTGATGCGGTTGCCATGCTGCGCTGCCTCGGCCTGACGCAGTCCGAGGTCACGCGCATCTACCTGATCGAGTTCGCGCTCGTCGGTCTCGCCGGTGGCCTGCTTGGCGCATTGGCCGGTTTCGGCGCGCATTATCTGCTGCTGCAATGGCTCGGCGCGCTGCTCACTGTCCCGCTTCCGCCGCCCGGGTGGCTGCCGCTGGTGCAGGGCATCGTGACGGGCCTCCTACTGCTGCTCGGCTTCGCGGTACCCCCGGTACTGCAGCTGCGTAATGTTCCGCACAACCGCGTGATCCGGCGCGAGCAGCAGCCGCCCCAACCCTTCACACTCGGCGGCTACCTGCTTGCGCTCTCGTGCTTTGTGGGGCTGCTGGTCTGGCAGGCCGGCGATGTCAAGCTGGGGCTGCTGACTTCGGCGGGTTTTGCCGGTGGTCTCGCCGTCTCGTCGCTGGTCGCGTGGGCGGTGCTGCAGGTGCTGCGCCGCGTGCGTGTGCCGCTGCACCTGCCGGCGTGGCGCTTCGCTCAGGGCTCGCTCTCGCGGCGGCCTGCTTCCAGCGCACTGCAGATTGTCGCCCTGTCGCTGGGCCTGATGGCACTGCTGCTGCTGACACTGGTGCGGCAGGATCTGCTGGCCGCGTGGCGGCAGGCCACGCCGGAGAATGCGCCGAATCACTTCATCATCAATATTCAACCCGAGCAGCGGGCGCCGCTGGCCGCGGTAATGAACCAGGCCGGCATTCGCGAGGCCAGCCTGTTCCCGATGATTCGCGGCCGCCTGATCGAGGTCGATGGCCGCCGCATTGGCCCCGACAGTTATCAGGAAGACCGCGCGCAGCGCCTCGTCGAGCGTGAGTTCAACCTGTCGACGATGGCCGAGCTACCCGCGCAGAACAGCGTGGTCGAGGGGCGCTGGTTCAGCGGCGATGGCGCTGAGGCGTCGATCGAGCAGGGGCTGGCCAAGACCCTGGGCCTCAAGCTTGGCGATACCTTGCGCTTCGATGTAGCCGGTATGCCGGTGGATGCGAAGATCACCAGCGTGCGCAAACTCGACTGGAGTTCGATGCGCGTTAATTTCTTCGTGATCCTCTCGCCCTCGATCGCCGAATCGCTGCCCAGCACCTGGATCACCGCGTTCCATTTGCCTCCACAAGAGCAGGGTCTCGTGAACCAGCTGATCCGCGACTATCCGAACCTGACGATTGTTGATGTCGGCAGTATGGTCGCGCAGGTGCAGCAGGTGATCGACCAGGTGGTGGCTGCCGTCGAATTTCTGTTCCTGTTTACGCTGGCCGCCGGCGTGATGGTGCTGGCCGCCGCGATGCTGGTCTCGCAGCAGGAGCGCTCGCATGAAGCCGGCCTGCTGCGCGCGCTAGGCGCAACCCGCGCGCAACTCGCGCGCGCACAGTGGGTCGAGTGCCTGCTTGTTGGCGGTAGCGCCGGCGCACTGGCTGCCACCGGTGCCGCGCTGGTCGGCTGGATACTTGCCCACCAGGTCTTCGAGTTCGAATGGACGCTCTCACCGATGATCTGGCTGGCTGGCATCGCACTCGGCATGGTCTGCGCGCTGGCGGGCGGCTGGTTCGGGCTAAAGAACGTGTTGTCGAGGCCGCCCATACTGACCCTGCGGGAAGGCTGAGCACCGTCAACCGGGCACGCAGGCGTTCCCCTTACATTCGTCCACAGGTTGTGTTGTGGAGGCGGGGGAATCATGGACAGTCGTCATGCCAGCATCATTATCGCCATGCTGCTCGCCGGCTGTACGGCCATGGCGCCGGGAATCCAGTTCTCGAATGCCTCGGGCGATAGTTCGAGGGAGACCCACCCAAGCATTGAGCTGATCACGCCCGCACTGGTCAAGGCGGAGCGTGAGGCGCGCAGCCAGCGCGTGGCCGAGGACATCGGCGCGCTGATGCAGCCGTCGCGGCCCTACAAGATCGCACCCGGCGATGTGCTGCACATCGTGGTCTGGGACCATCCGGAGCTGTCTGCGTCGATGCTGCCGGCCACGCCGCCGGGCGCCATTGGCGTCGCGGCCAGCCCGATGCAGCCGGCCAACGGCTTCGAAGTCGACCTGAACGGTGCGCTCGACTTCCCCTACGCAGGCAAGCTGCAGGTAGCAGGCATGACCTCGGCCGAGGTGCATGCGCTGCTGACGCGGAAGCTGGCCGGCTACATCCGCAATCCCAAGGTCACGTTGCGCGTGCTGAACTACCGTAGCAAGCGTGTCTATGTCGATGGCGAGGTGAAGGCGCCCGGCGTGCAACCGATCAACGACATACCGATGACGCTCACCGAGGCGATCAATCGCGCAGGCGGTATGAACCCGACCGCTGACCAGAGCCGCATCCTCGTCACGCGCGAGGGCAAGACTTTCTCGATCAATCTGCCACAGCTGGTGCAGCGGGGCGTCAATCCCTCATCCATCATGCTCGATAACGGTGACCTCGTCCGCGTACTCTCGCGTGACGACAGCAAGATCTTCCTCTCGGGTGAGGTCACATCGCCGCGCGCGCTGCCGATGCGCAACGGGCGGCTTACGCTGAACGAGGCACTGGGCGAGGCCGGCGGCATCAACCCGGTGACTGGCGACGCGCGCAAGGTCTATGTCGTGCGCCGCAGCGACAAGGAATCGAAGGTCTACCAGCTTGACGCCAACGCACCGGGAGCACTGGCCATGGCCGAGGGCTTCGATCTCGAGCCAAAGGATGTGGTTTACGTCGCTGCGACGCCGCTAACCAACTGGAACCGCACCATCAGCGCGATGATCCCCGGCTCGCTGCCGACGGCCGTCATCGCAACCACGCCGCCCGGACGCTGATGATCATGAACATTCTTCTACTCTGCACCGGTAATCTCTGTCGCAGCCCGATGGCCGAAGGACTGATGCGGCAGCGGCTGCCGGCACATGCACTGTTTTCCGCAGGTATCGCCGCAGCGGGCGGCGCAGCGGCCGACCCCATCGCCGTCGATCTCATGCGGCAGCTCGGCATCGACATCGGCAGCCACCGGGCGCGACCGCTGGCCAGCTGGATGATGCACGAGGCTGACCTTGTATTGACGATGGATCTTCAGCAGTGGCGCTGCGTACGCCAACGCTATCCGTCGGCGGCGGGCAAGGTCGAGCGCCTCGGCGAGGCTGATGGCATCGACATACCCGATCCCTACCAGCGAGGCCCGGACGTCTTTCGGCAATCGCTGCAGCTGATCCGGCAGGCGGTCGATCGCAGGCTGCCGGTACTTATGGCACAAGCGGCACGAGCAGCATAAGCGGCATGAGCAGCTCAAGCAGTCCAAGCAGCCCAAGCAGCATGTGAGCTGAACTGATAACCCTCCGAGACAAGCCAAGATGCCTTCCCCGATGCCCCAGCTCAGTTACGCGGGCGAGCAGCCCGTGATCCTGTCCGACGGTAGTGAAACCGACCTGATTTCCTACCTCGATACCGTCATCATGTATCGCTGGATGATCATCACTGTCGCACTGGTCGTCACGCTCATCGGTACGATCCATGCCTTCGTTGCCCGACCTGTGTACGAGGCTAGTCTGATGGTGCAGGTCGAAGAAAAGGGGCAGCGCGAGCCGAAGAATATTCTCGGCGAGGCGGGATCCATCATCGACTACAAGACCCCTGCGGCGGCTGAGGTGGAGCTGCTGCGCTCGCGCCTGGTCGTTGCGCGTGCCATCGACAAGCTCAAGCTCTATATCGCCGCCAGCCCCGACCGCCTACCTGTCATCGGCGGCCTCGTCGCTTCCACCGATGTGGTCGCGATGCTGCCATGGCTGCAGGGCCTCGGCGGCTATGCCTGGGGCAAGGAGCGAATCGAGTTGGCTGCGTTCGACGTACCGGAGTATCTGGAGAACCGCCGCTTCGAGTTGCGCACTATGGCAGGCGGGCGCTTCATGCTGACTGAGCCCGACAGCGGTATATGGATCGAGGGCGCCACGGGGCAGGCGCTCGTCGAGACCACCGCCTACGGGCCGATCGAGCTGACCGTGGCGCGTCTCGACGCACCGCCGGGAACGCGCTTTTCGCTCACGCGCAGTTCGCGGCTGGCCGCCATCGAGAGCGTGCAGAAGGCGCTCGATGTACAGGAAATCGGCAAGCAGTCCGGTGTCGTCACCGCCACGCTCAAGGGCGACACGGCCGATGGTGTCTACCGGCTGCTGACCGAGATCGGGCGGGAATACATGGCGCAGAACAGCGCACGCCGCACCGAGGAGGCGGACAAATCACTGGTCTACCTGAACCAGCGGTTGCCCGAGCTCAAGCAGCAGCTCGAGCAATCCGAGGCGCGCTACAACCAGTTCCGCAACCAGAACGGAACGGTGGATATCGGCGAGGAAGGACGGATCAACCTGCAGCGCTCGGCTGCCGTTCGCACACGCAAGATCGAGCTTGAGCAGAAGCGAACTGAACTACTGGCGCGCTACATGCCGGCGCATCCGGCGGTGCAGGCCGTTGATGACCAGCTGCGCGAGGTCAACCGCGAACTGCGCGAGGCTTCGGCGCAATTGAGGCAGCTGCCGGTACTCGAGCAGGAAATGGTGCGCCTGGCCCGCGATGTCAAGGTCAATAGTGAGCTCTACACCGCGCTGGTCACATCAGCGCAGCAGCTGCAGCTCATTACGGTCGGCAAGACCAGCAACGTGCGGCTGGTCGATTCGCCGGAGAAGCCGGACCAGCCGGTCACGCCGAACCGACCGCGCATCATTGCCATCGCGATCTTTGCCGGTATCTTCCTCGGCGTGCTGTTGGCCTTCCTGCGCCGTGCGCTGCAGACGGCGATCGACGATCCGGATCAGGTGGAGAGGCTATTCGGGCTGCCGGTCTATGCCAGCATCCCGCACAGCAAGATGCAGCAGACCCTGGTCGATGGCGGGCGCGACCCGACCCGGCTGCCCCTGCTCGCTCGCATCGCCAGCATGGACGTCGCCGTTGAAGGTTTGCGAAACTTCCGTACGGCGCTGCAGTTCTGCCTCAGCCGTACCGACAATCATGTGGTCCTCATTACTGGTCCGACCGAGGGCATGGGCAAATCCTTCGTATCGGTGAATCTGGCCTCGATCATGGCCGCCAGCGGCAAGCGGGTTCTGCTGATCGACGGCGACCTGCGCGACGGTCAGCTGCACCGCTACTTCCATAGCGAGCGCGCCGGCGGTCTGTCTGATATTCTCGCCGGCGTGAAACCGCTCGAGGTGCTGCGCGCCAGCGTGCTCGAGAATCTCGACTTCATCTCGACCGGTAGCCTGCCGCCCAATCCCGCTGAGCTGCT
>CAZESK010000100.1:0-6140 GCA_964515155.1 uncultured Bifidobacterium sp. | reverse complement strand
AACCTGTCCGCTACTTCTTCACCACCGCATATCGCTCCAGCGTCCGTTTGCGCGCCTCATCATGCGCAACGACCGGTCGCGGATACTGCTTTCCCGGTTCGACCCCCGCCATCTGCAGCGTCATTGCCGGCGCCATCCACGGCGCATGGATATGCTTTGCGTCCAGCTTTTCTAGCTGCGGCAGGTAGCGCTTGATGAACCGACCCTCGGGGTCGAACTTCTCCGATTGCGTGATCGGGTTGAAGATGCGGAAGTAGGGCTGCGCGTCACAGCCTGAGGAAGATGCCCACTGCCAGCCACCGTTGTTGGCCGATAGATCGAAGTCGTTCAGCATGCGGGCAAAGTAGGCCTCGCCGCGCCGCCAGTCGATACCGAGGTCCTTGATCAGGAAGCAGGCTGACACCATGCGCAGCCGGTTATGCATGAAGCCGGTACGATTCAGTTGCAACATCGCTGCATCCACCAGCGGATAACCGGTGCGACCCTCGCACCATGCCGCAAAGCTGGCATCGGCCTCTTCGCCTTGCTCCCAAACGATGCGTTCGTATTCTGCTTTGAATGCCGCGCCATCGGCCACGCGCGGGTGATGGTGCAGGATCATGAAATAGAAATCCCGCCAGATGAGCTCGGACAGCCAGCCGGCGGCACCATCGGCGCCGGTGCCGGCGCGCATCGCATCCATCGCATGACGCGCCAGCGCGCGGACCGATACCGTACCAAAGCGCAGGTGTACCGACAGGTAGGATGGCCCTTTGACCGCCGGGAACTCGCGCGCGGTGCGGTAACGGTCGATGCGGAGGAGGAAATCCTCAAGCAGCGCTTGTCCGCCGTGCATGCCGGTGCGGATGTTGATGGCCTGCAGGTCGATCTCATCGAAGCCCATGTCGGCCAGTGTTGGCATCGCCGTTACCGGTGACGGCAGGGCCAGCTGGCCCGCGGCCGGTGTGCAGTCGTGATGTGGCAGAAGGGCACTGTCAGCGGCACCCGAGGCCGACTGGAAGGTCTTCAGCCATGCATTTTTGTACGGCGTAAACACCGAGAACGGTTTGCCCGCCAGCGACAGCACCTCGTCCTTCTCATGAATCACCTGATCCTTGAAGCTGAAGAACCGTCGTCCCTGCCGCGCCAGCGCCTCGGCCACCGTGCGGTCGCGCACGATCGCCGATGGCTCATAGTCATGGTTGCAGAACACCGCATCGACGCCCAGCGTTTCGGCCAGCTGCGGTATCGCCTCGGCCGCGCGCGCATGCAGGACGATCATGCCGCCACCCTGGCGCTTGAGCTCGGTATCGAGCTCGGTCACGCTCGCATGGATGAAAGCAACGCGACGATCCTGCCGGCCCCAGGCCAGCAGCGGATCGAGGATGTCCTTGTCAAAAATGAAAGCGCAGTAGACGGTACGGCTGGAAGCGAGCGCATGGTGCAGCGCTGCATGGTCGAAGTTGCGCAGGTCGCGGCGGAACCAGACCAGTGCGCGGTCGTGTGTTTTCATGGCGTGCTTCAGGAGTGATGCGGAAAGAACCAGGTCGCAGTGTAGCGGCGATGCCGGAGGCACGTGCAAAGCTGCTAAAATGCGCCGCATGGCCACGCAAGGAAAGCCACTCTCCCCGCCGCCCGCCGCGCCCGACGCGGACGCGATCAGTGTTTCTCACAAACTCCCCGACCTGCAACTTGCCGATCATTTTCTGATCGCGATGCCGTCCATGCTCGACCCCGTTTTCGGTGGCACCGTGGTGTATATCTGCGAGCACCACGAGGGCGGCGCGCTGGGCATGATCATCAACCGTCCGACCGACATGACGATGGATGTGCTCTTTGAGCGTCTCGACCTCGCACTCGAGATCAGCCCACATGGCGAGTCGCGCTCCGGCAAGCCGGTGATGTTCGGTGGCCCGGTGCAGGTGGAGCGCGGTTTCGTGCTGCATGCGCCGCGGGCCGACTACAGCTCCTCGCTCAAAGTTTCCGACGAGGTCGCGCTGACCACCTCGCGCGACGTGCTTGAGGCCGTCGCCGAGGGGCGCGGTCCGGAGCGGCTGCTGGTCACGCTCGGCTGCGCCGGCTGGGGCGCGGGTCAGCTCGAGGACGAGATCCTGCGCAATGGCTGGCTTACCGTGAAAGCCGATCCCCGCCTCCTGTTCGATACGCCGGTCGAGGAACGCTTTGTCGCCGCCATGCACCTGCTCGGCATCAATCCCACCGACCTGACCGGAGAAGCCGGACATGCGTGAGGGCGCGCCTTGCGCATGAGTACGGTGATCGCATTCGATTTCGGCTTGAAGCGCATTGGTACCGCAGTCGGTAATTCGCTGCTGAGGCAGGCAACGCCGCTGAATGTGATCGAGGCCCCGACCAATGACGGTAAATTCGCTGCCATCAGCGCGCTGCTGCAGGAGTGGCAACCGGATCTGGCCGTCGTGGGTCTGCCGTTGCACCCCGACGGCGCCGAGCATGAGATGAGCGTGCGCTGCAGGCGCTTCGCGAACCAGCTGCACGGCCGCTACGGCCTGCCGGTCGTGCTGGTCGACGAGCGCTACACTTCTGCGGTGCTGATGCAGCGGCGTGGCCAGCATGTCGACAGCGAAGCCGCCGCACTCATACTCCAACAATACTTTGAACACCATGAGCCCAGCTGAACTCGATGCCGAAGCGCTCTACGCGCAGCTTGAATCTCAGGTCATATCCACGCTCGCTGGCACGCCGAAGCTGGCCGTCGTCGGCATCTACTCGGGTGGTGCGTGGCTGGCCGACCGGCTCGCACGCGCGCTTGCCGTGACGGCTGTCGGCCATGTCGACGTGGCCTTCCATCGTGACGACGTGGCCGAGCGTGGCTTGTCGGCCGAGGTCAGGCCGAGCCAGATCCCCTTTGACGTGGATGGCGCGACGATCCTCCTCGTCGATGACGTCCTCTATACCGGTCGTACCACGCGTGCCGCGATCAATACGCTATTCGATTACGGCCGTCCCGCGAAGATCATGCTCGCGGCGCTGGTCGATCGTGGCGGCCGCCAGTTGCCGATTGCGGTCGATTTCGTTGCGCAGAACGTCACGCTGGCAGACAAGGAACTCCTGGTATTGCAGAAGGCCGACGATGGCCGACTTTCACTCACGGTAGACCATGCATAATCCGCAACTGAACAAGCACGGCGAGCTGCAGCATTTGCTGACCCTCGATGGCCTGCCCAAGGCCATCATCAACCGCATTCTGGATACCGCGGCCTCCTTCGTCAGCGTCAGTGACCGCGAAGTGAAGAAGGTACCGCTGATGCGCGGCAAGAGCGTCTTCAACCTGTTCTTCGAGAACTCCACGCGCACCCGGACCACATTCGAGATCGCGTCCAAGCGCCTGTCGGCCGATGTGATCAATCTGAACATCTCGGCCTCCTCGGCCGCCAAGGGCGAATCTTTGCTGGACACCATCGACAACCTGGCAGCAATGCATGCCGACATGTTCGTCGTCCGCCACGCGCAGTCTGGTGCACCCTACCTCATCGCCAAGCATCTGACCGCCACCGGGCAGGACCATGTGCATGTGGTGAACGCCGGCGACGGCCGACATGCGCACCCGACCCAGGGTCTGCTCGACATGTACACGATCCGCCACTACAAGAAGGATTTCAGCAACCTGACCGTAGCCATCGTGGGCGATATCCTGCACAGCCGCGTCGCGCGCTCCGACATCCATGGTCTCACCACGCTGGGCGTGCCCGAGGTGCGGGTGATCGGCCCGCGCACGCTGCTGCCCGGCGGGCTCGAGCAGATGGGCGTGCGCGTGTTCACCGACATGAACGAAGGCCTGAAGGGCGTTGACGTGATCATCATGCTGCGCTTGCAGAATGAGCGCATGACCGGTGCGCTGCTGCCATCGGCACAGGAGTATTTCAAGAGTTACGGCCTGACACCGGAACGTCTCGCGCTGGCCAGGCCGGATGCGATTGTCATGCATCCGGGGCCGATGAATCGTGGCGTCGAGATCGACTCGGCGGTGGCCGACGGGGCGCAGGCCGTGATCCTGCCGCAGGTGACTTTCGGTATTGCGGTACGCATGGCAGTGATGAGCATGCTGGCATCGGCGTGACGGGCGGGACAAGAACACCATGACTATCCAGATCAACAATGGCCGCGTGATCGATCCGGCGAGCAAGATCGATGCAGTACAGGATGTATTCATCGCCGGCGGCAGGATTGTCGCCCTTGGCGCAGCGCCTGCCGGTTTTGAACCGCAGCAGGTGATCGATGCCAGTGGCCTCGTGGTTACTCCGGGCCTCGTCGACCTCTCCGCGCGGCTGCGCGAGCCGGGCTACGAATACAAGGCCACGCTCGAGTCAGAGCTGAATGCGGCCATTGCGGGCGGTGTGACCTCGCTGCTGTGCCCGCCGGATACCGATCCGGTGCTCGACGAGCCCGGGCTGGTTGAAATGCTGGTGCACCGCGCGCGGCTGCTGGACCAGTCGCATGTGTACCCGCTCGGCGCGCTGACGGTCGGACTCAAGGGCAAGGAACTGACCGAGATGGCCGAGCTGACCGAAGCCGGCTGTGTCGGCTTTTCACAGGCCGAGGAAACGATACAGGACAGCACGGTACTCCTGCGTGCGATGCAGTACGCGAAAACCTTCGGCTACACCGTGTGGCTGCGGCCGCAGGATCCTTATCTTGGCAGAGGCGGCGTTGCGCACAGCGGCCCGCTGGCCTCGCGGTTAGGCTTGTCCGGCGTGCCGGTCATTAGCGAGACCATCGCGTTGCATATTATTTTCGAACTGATGCGAACAACCGGCGCGCGTGTGCACCTGTGCCGTATCTCGTCGGCGCAAGGCGTGGAGCTGGTGCGCGCTGCGCGCGCCGAGGGGCTGCCGGTCACCTGTGATGTCGGTGCCCACCATTTGCATCTGACCGATAACGATATCGGCTTCTTCGATCCGAATGCGCGACTGACGCCGCCGCTGCGCAGTCAGCGCGACCGCGACGCCATCCGGCAGGGCGTGGCCGATGGCACTATCGATGCCATCTGCTCCGACCACACGCCGCTCGACGACGAGGAAAAGCTACTGCCTTTCGGTGAGGCTTCCCCCGGAGCCACCGGGCTCGAGCTGCTGCTGTCGCTGGCGGTCAAATGGGCGCAGGACTGCATGCCCGGCAAGGAGGGGCTGTCGACGGCCGTCGCGCGCGTCAGCTGCGATGCAGCCCGTATCGCGGGCATTAACGCCGGCACGTTAGCTGTCGGCAGCGTTGCTGACATCTGCATCTTCGATCCGCAAGCGCGCTGGAAGGTGGTACCTTCGGCGCTGCGCAGCCAGGGACGGCATACGCCTTTCCTCGGCTACGAGTTGCCCGGACAGGTTCGCCACACGCTGGTCGCCGGTCGCGTCGCGTTCAGCCGCTAACGATGGCGGTGGCGCTTCCGATACTGGGACTCGCGCGGCTCGCCGTGCACCTCGCGGTCGGTCTGGCGAAGGTCGCGCTGCTGTTTCCCTTTCTGAGCACGAAGGGGCGCGAGCAGCGCGTGCAGCGCTGGTCGCGGCAACTGGTTGCGATCTGTGGCGTGGCCATGCGCTTTGACACTTTGCAGCAGGCGCACCTGGTTTCGCCGGCGCTGATTGTGTGCAACCATATCTCGTGGCTGGATATCTTCGTGATCAACACGCTGCATCCCTGCCGTTTCGTCGCGAAATCCGACATCCGCAGCTGGCCCCTGATTGGCTGGCTCTGCGAACACACCGGTACCATCTTCATCGCACGTGGCAAAGCGCGCGACGTGCGCCGCATCTACGAGGGACTGGTGCGTAGCATCCACGACGGTGAGCGCGTCGCTTTCTTCCCTGAGGGCACGACCTCGCCGCAGGGCACGGTGCTGCCTTTCCACGCTAACTTGTTCGAGGCCGCGATCGAGGCCGAGGTGCCCGTCCAGCCGTATGCGATCCGCTATGTCGACGCTGACGGCAGTCTGCACAGCTCGGCCGATTTTGTCGGCGAGATGAGTTTCGTCGAGAGCGTGATCGCGATCATGAAGAGTGGCGGCATGACGGCGGAGCTGGTGCGGCTGCCTGCGATTGGCACCGAAGGCGCGCACCGCCGCGAGCTGGCGAAGGTGGCGCAGGACGCGATTGCGGGAGTGCTGATGCCGGAGATGGTGGCGGAGGCTTGAG
>CAZESK010000099.1:0-6371 GCA_964515155.1 uncultured Bifidobacterium sp. | reverse complement strand
ATAAACACACCGAACTCGCGCTCGGAGAGCACCTCGATCGGACTCCGCTCGCCATTGAACTCTTCCAGCGCCATCCGCTGCGACAGGCTGGTGTCAATGTACATGCGACCCTCGCTGATCTGACGGATTGCGTGGATCAGCTCATCGGGTGCGCTGCGCTTGGACAAGTAGCCGAGCGCGCCGGCCTTGAGCATGTAGCGCACATAGCTCGGGTCTTCATGCGAAGACAGGCCCATTATCTTGGCCGACTTGTCACGCGCAACAATGCGACGCGTCGCTTCGACGCCCATGGTGCCGCCCAGGGAAATATCCATCACGATCACGTCCGGCTTGGCGACGGGAATCTGCTGATACGCAGACTCAGCCGACTCAGCCTCGGCAACGACCTTGATGTCGTCAGTCGCTTCGAGCAGCATCCGAAAGCCAAAGCGGACCACGGCGTGGTCATCGACCAGCATCACATTAATTGTTTTCTTCATCCTGTCCCTTGATGCCTACGGCCAGCGGGAGTGAAACCCTGACCTCCAGCCCGCTTCCGCTGGCGGGCTGGAAACTGACGCTGCCGCCATGCGCCGCAGCGCGCTCCTGCATGCCGCGCACACCGTAGTGGCCCTCGCGCATGAGCGTCTCCGCACCCTTGCCATTATCGGTGATTGTCAGCATCAGTGTGCCGTTGGATACAGCAACGGCGATCCGGCCGCGCGTGGCCTCGGCATGCCGCACCACGTTCGTGACGGCCTCCTGCACGATGCGGTAGGCCGACAGCTCGAGCGCGTCATCCACCAGCGGCAGCTCGCCCTCAACCGTCAGCTCGAAACGCACCTCCGGATGGTTCTGCTGGGTCTCGGTCAGCAGATCGCGCACGGCATCGACCAGTCCCATGCCCTCGAGCTGAATCGGTCGCAAGCGCGGAATCATGCGGCGCATTGCGTCCGAGGTCATGCCGGCGGTGTCGAACAGCATGTGTGCATGGCGCTGCAGCGGACCGCCGGCCACATCGGGGTGCTGCATCATCGACTTGGCAATGCTGCGGATCGCGGTCAGTGACTGACCGAGCTCATCGTGCAGCTCGCGCGCCAGCGCCGCCCGCTCCTCCTCAATGCGCGCATGCAGCTGCTGCGTGAACTCGCGCTGGGCGTCCAGCCGCGCCTGCGCCTCGGCGCTGGCCTGTCGAACCTGGATATTGTCCTCGACCGCCTGCGCCATCCGGTTGAAGGTGCGGCCCATCTGGCCGGCCTCTTTGCCAGGCAGCGGCGGCAACCGTACCTGATGATCACCCTGCTCGATCTCACGCAGGCCGCGCTCGATCCGCTCCAGTGGCGCCAGCCAGCGCCCCACCAACCAGAAAATCAATAAGTCGGCCAAAACAAATAGCACCAGCTGTGACACCAGGATATCGCGCAGGTTGTCCCAGCCGTCGAGGGTGGCTCGAGTGGAGTTCGTCTCGATGACTAGCGTTGCGTCGGGGAGATGAATCACGCGCGCCGCACGCGGTGGAGCAACCAGCCGTGTGTACCAATCAGGAGCGAAGCGACCCGCCTTGTACGGAGACGGCGGCGACTGGTACAACAGTTCGCCGTAGGGGTCATAGACGGCGATGTCGTTGGCGCGCACGCGGCCGGTGCTACGCAGGAACTGCAGCAGGTCTGGCAGCCCTTCGCGCGTATAGTGGCTCCCGACGCGCCCGAGCAGTTGCGCGGCGATGCGACCCGAGGCTTCCATCTCCTCGCGCACGCTATTGCGGGTTGAGGCAATCTCGACAGCGATCAGGACACCGAAGACAATCACGGTCAGCGTCGAGAAGATCAGGTTGATCTTCAGCCGTAAACTCATCCGGCCGCCCAAGCGGGGGGCGGCGGCAGCGGGCGTAGCCCGGGAGTCGGCAGCTTCGGCAGTCATCGGATGGAATTCTCTGGCGGTTTGGCGCATGATGCACCGCCTTGTCTCTGGCCGGCATCATAGCAGCGTTGCCTCTGCGGCAGAGCAGCCGGCCTTGCCTCGCCGTTCAGGTACGCCGACGTTCATGAAATTCATGAGCCTCGTTTCATCAGTTCGCAGATGCGACCCGCCACGCGCTCTTGCATCATCCGTCAGTCGGTCGGGTTCCGACCGGCATAACCAATAAACTTTTCAAGTCATTAGGAGATAATCATGGCATGGACCACCCCGGCAGCAACCGACCTGCGTTTCGGCTTCGAAATCACGATGTACATCGCTAACCGCTAATTGGCGGTGTGCGAGCCGGTCTCATGGCCGGTTCGACGCGAGATTTCAAAGAGACGGCCTTTGCGGCCGTCTTTTTTTACGCCTAAAGTTGTCATTTCACTATGGCCTGATGCATGCAAGGGATAAAAAGTTTCGTTTTGTCCAAGGATTCATGATTTTCATTAGGGAACCGACATGGCGACTCCGCTATCCTTGCGCGTTTTTCGCAGAGTGATTCGCCCCGCCATGAAAACCAGTAAGACTACCCTTGCAATATTGATCGCCGGCTGTTTCGGTACCGGTGCTGCTGCTGCCGAAGAGACTAAAGCCCTTTCACCCGTCGTGGTGACGGCGACCCGTGTCGAGCAAGACAGCTTTGATTTGCCGATGTCGATCGATAAGGTCGAGAAGAAGGACATTCAGGACGCGCAGCTGCGGATGACGCTGTCGGAAAGCCTGTCGCGTATACCGGGCATCACTGCGCAGAACCGGAACCAGATGGCGCAGGATCCGCAGATTTCGACGCGGGGTTTCGGCGCACGGTCGGCTTTTGGCGTTCGTGGCATTCGTTTGTTCGTGGATGGCATCCCGTTGTCGATGCCGGATGGCATCGGTAACCCGGGCAGCATTGATCTGTCGACGATCGGTGGCATCGAGGTCATGCGCGGTCCCTTCTCCGCGATGTACGGCAACTCGTCCGGCGGCGTAATCCAGCTGCTGTCTGCCGAGGCGCCGAAACGGCCCGAGGTATCGGCTGACGTGATGTTCGGCAGCTTCAACACTCGCCGCGACACCTTGCAGGCAGCCGGCACACGTAACGGCCTCGAATATTCGCTGACTTACACGGACTTCTCTTCGGATGGATTCCGGGAGCAAAGCGCAAGCTCGAAGCAGTCTGCGACTGCCCGCCTGAAAACACAAATCGGCAATGATGCACGTCTGACCACATTGATTAGCTGGTTTGACCAGAACGCCCAAGATCCGGGAGGCCTCGTAAGAAATGCAAGCGCTGGGGATCCCTCGGCCTTCGCCAACCCGACGGGAGCGTCAGCCAATTCCAAACTGGTGAATACCCGAGTTGCCCGGGACAACACCCAGATTGGATTCAACTTCGAGAAGACGATCGATCAGAATAATTCGCTGAATGTGATTGCCTACGGCGGCAGGCGCAATAATGATCAGGTTTTGTTTGTGGCAAACGCACCTGCCAACAGCCGGTCGAGTCAGATTGCACGTGATTTTTACGGCACCGAGCTTCGGCTGACGAACCGCGGGCAGATCATGTCAAAGGCTTACACGCTGACCGGCGGGATTGCCTTCGGAGAAATGAATGACAGCCGCTACGATATCAATGCAGACAACGGTGTAACACGGCCGGCCATTGACGCCAACTTCAACCGCAATGAAGCGCAGTCAGCCCGCAACTTCGACCAATACCTGCAAGGCAGTCTCGCAGCCAGTGAGCGCCTTGACGTTCACGT
This sequence comes from uncultured Bifidobacterium sp., assembly GCA_964515155.1. GTDB lineage: Bacteria > Pseudomonadota > Gammaproteobacteria > Burkholderiales > Burkholderiaceae_D > Pernthalerella. The sequence continues at coordinate 2,685 of CAZESK010000099.1, read as the reverse complement.
CGGCCTGCGTAGAACAAAGGTGGATCTCAGCGTCAGAGACCGCCAAATCGATCCAGCGCGTTGCACAGCCACGGCGCGTTACTGCGATACCAGCGGCTCGGTAAATTATGAAAGAACCACCCCGGCAGTTGGCGCAATTTACAAGCTGACGCCCACATTGAATGTCTATGCCAACTTCGGACGCGCCTTCGAAACCCCGACGCTGGTGGAGATCTCTTTCCTGAACGCAGGCGCCGGTACGGGCCCCAACCTGGGCCTCAAACCGAGCACCAGCGACAACTTCGAAGTCGGTGCCAAGGCCTTCATCGGTGAGACGACCCGGGTCAACCTTGCGGCGTTCAATATCCGTACCGAGAACGAGATCATCACTAACCAAACGGTCAGCGGCCGGACCAGCTTCCAGAACGGCAAGAGCACCAAGCGAACTGGCGCCGAGTTGTCCGTCGAATCCCTGCTACCGAATAACTTCTCGGTATACGGAGCGTACACTTTGCTGAACGCACAGTTCGATGAGGCGTTCAGCTATCCGACAAATAACAACGTTGCAAAGAACAACTATATTCCGGGCACCTATCGCGTCCAGTTTTTCGGTGAGCTCGCATGGAGCCATCAGCCGTCGAACTTCCGCGTCGCGCTCGAAGGCAGGCATAACAGCAAGGTATACGTGAACGACACAAACACTGACGCTGCTCCGTCCTATACGATTTTCAACGTACGGACCAGTCTGCAGCAACAGGTCGGCAATTGGAGGATTACCGAGTACGCACGTATCGAAAACATTTTCGACCGACAGTACATCGGCTCGGTACGTGTCAACGACTACACTAACCAGCGTTATTTCGAACCTGCCCCCGGCCGCAACTACATCATCGGCATCAAGGCGAACTACGCTTTCTAACCCACTCAAACGCCCTCCAAGCCCGCACTATGCTGCGGGCTTTTTTTCGTCCTTCGGAACCGTCCACATGCTGCCGACCTCAAGCAGCCCGATCTTCTTCCGACGGTGTATCGTCACTGGCCTCGGCTGCGGCCGATGACGGCAGCAGTTCGATCTCGAGCTCGGCCTTGTCGACCAGATACTGCGGCAGGGTACCCTTGACCGCCACGCCGAGCTGCTCGAACTCCTTCGCCCGTTTAATCAGATTGCCAGGGCCCTCATATAGCTGACCGAAGGCCTTGCCATAGCTGAGGCGCGCGGCTTCGAGCTTGCGGCCCAGTTCCTCCATCGTGCTCAGGAAGACTGTGAATTTGTTGTAGAGCTTGGATGCGCTATCGGCCAGCGCTGCGCTGTGCGCATTCTGGTTCTCCAGCCGCCAGAGCTGACGGACGATATTCAGGCTGGTCAGCAACGTGGTTGGCGTGGCGACCAGCACATTGCGCTCGAGCGCCTGCTGGAACAGGTTCTCATCGGCCCGCAGCGCCTCGACGAAAGCCGATTCGATCGGCACAAACATGAAGACCATCTCCGGCGAGTTCAGGTCGCCGAGATCAAAGTAGCGGCGGTCGGCCAGTTCGGTAATGCGGTCAGCGACGGCCTTGACATGCTCCTTCAGTGCCTGCTTGCGCTCCAGCTCGTCTTCCGCGTTCACGTACCGGGTGTAGGCGTTGAGCGATACTTTTGCATCGACGATCAGGTGCTTGGCGTCGGGCAGGTAGATGACGACGTCCGGACGCTGCTTGCCTTCCTCGGTGTTGAAGCTGACCTCGCGCCGGTAGTCCTTGCCCAGCTGCAGACCCGAACGCGCGAGCACGTTCTCCAGCACCAGCTCGCCCCAGTTGCCCTGCTTCTTTGCCTGTCCTTTGAGCGCGGTGGCCAGCTCGTGGGCTTCCTCGGTCATTTGCCGGTTCAGATCCTTCAACTGAGCCAGCTCGGCCTTGAGCATCGCTTGCTGCTGCGCGTCCTGATAGTGGATCTCTTCGACGCGCTGCTTGAACTCGGTCAGCCGCTCCTTGAAAGGGTGGAGCAGGTTGCCAAGACTCTCGATATTCTGCTGGCTGAAGCGGCGCGTCTTGTCTTCGAGGATGCCGTTGGCAAGGTTCTGGAATTCTTCGGTCAGCGACTTGCGCGCCGAATCACTCATCTCCTGCAAGAGGAGGATTTTTTCCGTGGCTTGCTTGCGCTCTTCCTCGAGCCGGGTACTGACCTCGGCCAGCTCACGCTGCAATCCGGACAACTCCTCACGCAGCACCGCGTTGAGCCGCGCGGCTTCGGCATGCTGAATCTCGGTCAGGCGCTGCCGCTCTTGCAGGGCAGCGAACTCGGCATGCCGGCTACGCGCCTTGAGGGCCATCGCCAGCGCGCCGATCGCAAGGCCGGCGACGAGGGCAAGCAGGGCTGCAAACATGTCCATGAAACTTCTCCGCTGATCGATCGCAGGAGTTTACCAGCGGCGCAGCCTACAATGACGCACCTTTACCGAGGACGAAGCATGGCCCACATCCATCCCCCGGGCTGGCGCGAGCTGGCTGTCACCGGCGCTGCGCAGCGCGAGATCGAGACCCTGTCACTACTGGCCCAGGCGCTGCCGGATGACTACGCTGTGTTTCATGGCGTGCACTGGACCAACCTCGACAACGGCTTTTCCGCCTTCGGCGAGGTCGACTTCATCGTACTCGCGCCCGATGGCCGGGTGCTGCTGATCGAGCAGAAATCCGGCTTCCTGAGCGAGACTGACGACGGGCTCG
>CAZESK010000098.1:0-6418 GCA_964515155.1 uncultured Bifidobacterium sp. | reverse complement strand
CATCTGCTGACCTCGCTGCCCGGCGGCCAGATCGGCTTCCTGATCGTCGTGAACATTCTGTTCTTCGGCCTCGCTTTCTTCCTCGATTTCTTCGAGCTGGCCTTCATTCTCGTGCCACTGGTGGGACCGGTGGCCGAGAAGATGGGTATCGACCTGATATGGTTCGGGGTACTGCTGTCGGTGAATATGCAGACCTCGTTCATGCATCCGCCGTTCGGCTTTGCACTCTTCTACCTCCGGTCGGTGGCCCCGAAAGCTGTGAAGACGAGTGATATCTACTGGGGATCGGTGCCGTTCGTCGGCATACAGTTAATGATGGTGGCGCTGATCATCGCCTTCCCCAGCATGATCTCGGTCGCCAGCAAGACAGACATGAAAGAACAAATAGAGCTGAAGATCGATATGGGGGATTCGGACCTCAACACCGAAATACCGGATGTCGAATTCATAATCGACGATGCGACCGATGCTGGGTTGATACCCGCGTCCAGCTCGGTACCTCCCCGATAACCAGAGAGCACTCTGATTGAAAACGCATCCTCCGGGATGCGTTTTTTTTCGTACCCAGATTCTCCTGTGCAGTCATGTGCCGTAGCCGCCTGTCACTCCACACGCAGCATACGCCGGCACGGTGCCTCATCAATCAGAAAGGTCCGTGATCGTACCGCCTCGATAGTTGGCTTGCGATCAGGCCGACACGGGTACGGGCAACAAGACCAACGGACACAAAAAAGCCCGCTCTGCGGCGGGCTTAGTCATATAGCGGATGATGCGGTCAAGACTTGCGCCGACCGATCATATAAGACTGTATCGGCGACTCCGCAACTGAGTACCAGTTATTCTGATCAAGCTGAAAACGGCGCCACGGATCGAGCACTTTCTTGAACTTCGGGTTTTTCGAAGCCTCCTCATCCATCACTTCCTGAGCAGCTGTATAGCAAGCATCGAGAATCGATTTCGAGAAGGTGCGCAACTTGACACCACCCTTGAGCAGGCGGGCAAGCGCTGCAGGGTTACGTGCATCGTACATCGCCTGCATTGCGACATGTGCTTCGTACGTGGCTACCTCAAGCGCGTTCTGATAATCCTTGGGCAGCTTTTCCCATTCCTTCTTGCCGACGTAGAACGAGAGCTGCGCACTGGCCTCCCACCAGCCCGGCGTGTAGTAGAACGGTGCAACCTTGTTGAATCCCAGTTTCTCGTCATCATAAGGACCGATCCATTCGGCAGCATCAATCGTGCCCTTTTCGAGCGCGGGATAGATATCCCCACCGGCGATCTGCTGAGGTACCACGCCGAGCCTTTGCATCACCCGGCCGGCAAAGCCGCCGACGCGCATCTTGAGACCATTCAGGTCCTGCGGATTGTTGACTTCCTTGCGGAACCAGCCGCCCATCTGGCAACCGGTATTCCCGCCCATGAAGTTGATGATGCCGTAATCATCAAAGAACTCGCGCATCAGCTGACGTCCGCCTCCCTGATCCATCCAGGCAGTTTGCTGACGGGAGGTCATGCCGAACGGTACGGCCGTGTCGAACGCAAAGGTCGCATCCTTGCCAAAGTAATAGTAGGAGGCGGAATGGCCAATTTCCACAGTGCCAGCCTGTACAGCGTCCATGACCTGCAAGGCCGGGACGATCTCGCCGCCCGGGAATACGCGGATATTGAAGCGGCCATCGGTCAGCTGGGAAACGCGTTTGGCCATGATTTCGGCGGCGCCGTAAATCGTGTCAAGCGACTTCGGAAAGCTGGACGCCAGGCGCCAATTGATCGTCGGGCCGGATTGAGCGATGGCAGGTGCGGCCACGACGCCGGCAGCAACCCCTGCAGCGGCGGTATGAAGGAAAGAACGGCGTTTCATGAATGTGTCCCCTTTGCCCGGTCTAGACGCGGTGCCGGCTCGCCGACCGGGCTGATTGCGAACGAGCACGTTTTGTTAAAAGCTTGGCAATTCTAGGGGCGCATTTCGGGGGGGAGCAAGTGCAAAAACCTGAGGAAAATCCGAGTGTTGTAAGCGCGCATTACCTTTGGTGTTGCCGCGCCAATAAGTAAAATTTCCTCGCGCCATGACGAAAAAAATGACGCACCACGCCTGTTGCGGGCAGACGACAAATAACCCGCGCCGGTCGACAAAGTCAGAGGAAGAAAATCGAAGTCCGTCTTGCCCGCCGGCAGCGGGACAGACACGGATCAATGGGGGGGATTGCGAACGGTCAGATTGGCTGATCGCAAGCGCGTGCGGTCAGCCGATATCTTGTTCGCCTATCAAGCACCTGCGACCGTCATGCCACCGATGAGGATGGAGCCGGTGGCTTTCGTGCCGCGCACCAGCACGTCGGCGCCAATGCCGGCGATATCTTTGAACATGTCCTTCAGGTTGCCGGCAATCGTGATTTCCTCGACCGGATACTGAATGACGCCATTCTCGACCCAGTAGCCCGATGCGCCGCGCGAGTAATCACCGGTCACATAATTGACGCCATGCCCCATCAGCTCGGTGACAAGCAGGCCGGTACCCAGCTTACGCAGCATGGCGGCGAAATCATCAGAAGGCTGCGTACGGCTGGAGAGCAGTTGCAGGTTGTGCGAGCCTCCGGCGTTCCCGGTCGTCTGCATGCCCAGTTTGCGCGCCGAGTACGACGACAGGAAATAGCCCTGAACGATCCCGTCCTTCACCACCTCGCGGCGCTGCACGCGCACGCCCTCCTCGTCGAAAGGCCCCGAGCCCACGGCACCGGGAATGGACGGATCCTCAATGATGCTGACGTCTTTACCAAAGACAGCGGTACCTAGCGAGTCAGTGAGGAAAGTGGACTTGCGGTACAGCGCGCCGCCAGAGATGGCCTGCACGAATGCGCCGAGCAGACCGGCGGCGAGCGGCGCCTCGAACAGCACCGGGCATTTGCGCGTGTCCAGCTTGCGCGCGCTCAGGCGCGACAGCGCGCGCTCGGCAGCATAGCGGCCGATTGCCTCAGGTAGGGCGAGCTTGGCCGGATTGCGGTCCGAGGTATACCAGTCGTCGCGCTGCATGTTGTTCCCCTTGCCCGCGATCGGTGACACCGAGATCGAATGCCGCGAATAGGGATAGCCGCCCATGAAACCGCGCGTGTTCGCCATCACGAAATGCGACTGCTGCGCATAAGTGTTTGCGCCCTCGCTGTTGGTGATACGTTTGTCGACGGCAAACGCTGCTGCCTCGCAGCGCCGTGCGATCTCCACCGCCTCTTCAGCAGACAGTAGCCATGGATGAAACAGGTCGAGATCGCGCGGTGCGCGCTCGAGCATATCGTCGTCGGGCAGGCCCGCGCAGTCATCCTCGGCAGTGAAGCGGGCGATGTTGTAAGCGGCATCGACCGTATCCCTCAGCGAGCGTGCCGAAAAATCCGACGTGCTCGCATTCCCGCGGCGGATCGCCCTGCCTTCGCCAAGGTACACGGTCACTCCGATGCCCTTGTCCTTGTTCTGCTCGATGGTCTCGACCTCGCCCTTGCGCACGCTGACCGAGAGGCCACCGCCCTCGCTGATCTCCACCACGGCATCGGACGCGCCCTTCTCCTTTGCAAAGCGCAGCACATCGGTCGCGATCTGCCTCAACTGGTCCTGGGTGTGGGTGAAAATGTCCTTGTTCATGGGCACGGTCTCTCTGCGCAGAGTCAAAGCGGGTATCATAGCAGTCGTTCAAGTTTCACATTGGCCGTCCATCATGCCCAATTCCAACCGCGGTGCGGTCGGATTCAAGTCCAGCGAATTCGAGCAGCAATACGAGCGCCCGTCCAAGTCCCAGCTCAAGCGCGAAATGACCGCGCTACAAAAACTCGGTGAAATCCTGGTCGAATCGCCACGCGATCGTGTGAAAAAAGTCCCGATGCCCGAAGATGTGCTCGAGGCCATCCTCGCATGCCAGCAAATCAGTAGCCATGAAGGCCGGCGGCGACAACTGCAATATGTCGGCAAAAAAATGCGCTCGCTGACGGAAGATGAAGCCGCCACGATCCAGAAAGTGGTCGACAGCTGGCGTGGTGCGTCGAAGGCCGAGACAGCGGCGCTGCATGCGATCGAGCGCCAGCGCGACCGGCTGATCGCCGACGACGTCGCCCTGACCGACTTGCGTGCGCAGTATCCCGAGCTCGACATCCAGCACCTGCGTACGCTGGTCCGCAACGCCCGCAAGGAACAGGCAGACAACAAGCCCCCTAAGGCTTACCGTGAAATCTTCCAGATCCTGAAGTCCCTGCAGGCCGCCCCCATCCCGACCGACACCGATGGCGAAGATGAAGAAGACGAGAACGCATCCTGACGAACTAATCATCGGTCTCGTATCAATCTCGGACCGGGCCTCCAGCGGCGTCTACGAAGACCAGGGGGTACCGGCACTGCGCGACTGGTTCGGGCAAGCGCTGGCCAGCCCATGGCAAATGGAAACGCGACTGATTCCTGACGAGCGCCCCGTCATTGAAAAGACGCTCATCGAATTGGTCGACGATGTCGGCTGCGACCTTGTCCTGACCACTGGCGGTACCGGACCAGCACGGCGCGATGTGACGCCAGAGGCAACTATGGCGGTCGCAACCAGGGAAATGCCGGGCTTCGGCGAGCAAATGCGGCAGATCAGCCTCAGGTTCGTACCGACCGCGATCCTCTCGCGACAAGTTGCGGTGATCCGCGATACCGGCCAGCATGCTGCGCTCATCATGAATCTGCCCGGCCAGCCAAAATCCATACGCGAAACGCTCGAAGGTCTGAAAGACGAGTCCGGCAAGGCCCTGGTCCCCGGCATCTTCGCAGCCGTTCCCTATTGCATCGACCTGATTGGCGGCCCTTACATCGAGACCCACGACGCAGTCTGCAAGGCCTTCCGTCCGAAATCCGCCATCCGCGCCAAGTAACCACCTCAAGCCAAGAGAATGAGCACCCTGCCTCTGCTGGACACCATCGAGGTCGAGACCTCCGACAACCCGACCGCTGCCGTAATCTGGATGCATGGCCTCGGAGCCGACGGCAACGACTTCGTACCCATTGTGGGCGAACTCGATCTCACCGGCTGCCCCGGTATCCGCTTTATCTTCCCGCATGCGGAGACGATGCCGGTCACGATCAATAATGGCTATGTGATGCGAGCCTGGTATGACATCCTCGGCATGGACCTCGTGCGGCGCGAAGATGAGGCCGGGCTGCGCGCCTCCCAGCAACGTATCGAGGACCTGATCATGCGCGAAGTCGAGCGCGGCATTGCGGCGGATAACATCGTGCTGGCCGGTTTCTCACAAGGCTGCGCGATGACGCTACAAACCGGCCTGCGCCATCCGCACAAGCTCGCCGGCCTGATCTGTCTGTCCGGCTATCTGCCGCTGGCCGGCACGGTTGCCGCCGAGCGCAGCGACGCCAACCGGCAGACGCCCATCTTCATGGCGCACGGGCGCGGCGATGGCGTGGTGACGATCAACCGTGCGGAAGCCTCACGTGATCTGCTCAAGGAGCTGGGTTACGAGATCGACTGGCATGAGTACCTGATGCCCCACTCGGTCTGCGCAGAGGAACTCGACGACATCGGCCTCTGGCTGAAGCAGGTGTTGAAAGCAGCCTGAAGTGTGCAGCCGGCGATCGGCGTCAGGCAGCGAGCCGCTCGCGGCGTACCAACACCGCCACCAACCTACCTGAACACTACCGTCCGGTGCCCGTTGAGCAGGATGCGGTGCTCAACAAACCACTTTACTGCCCGCGCCAGCACCACACACTCGACGTCGCGGCCAATCGCGCTCAGCGTCTCCGGGCTCATCGCGTGGTCGACACGCTCCACGTCCTGCTCAATGATGGGCCCCTCGTCGAGGTCCGGCGTCACGAAATGTGCGGTCGCACCGATCAGCTTCACACCGCGGTCATGCGCCTGGGTGTAAGGCTTCGCGCCTTTGAAGCTCGGCAGGAAAGAATGGTGAATGTTGATCGCGCGTCCGCGTAGCGTATCGCACATCTCTCGCGACAATATTTGCATATAGCGCGCCAGTACCACCAGATCAACCTTCTGCGCATCCGCAATCTCCAGCACCTTCTGCTCCTGCGCGCGTTTGGCCTCGGCCGAAGCGCCGGCCGCCAACGGACAATGATGAAAGGGGATGTTATAGCTCGCAGCCAGCTGATAAAAGTCCGTGTGGTTCGACACAATCGCCACCATCTCGACTGGCAACAACCCGCTCTTGTAGCGAAACAGAAGATCGTTCAGGCAATGTCCGATCTTCGAGACCATGATCAGCACACGTGGCCTGCGCGCTGCGTCATGAAGCTGCCAGTTCATACCCATGCCCTCTGCCATCTCGCGGAAGCGAGTCCGCAGCCTGTCCTCGTTCACTGAGGCGTCTTCCAGAGCAAAGTGCACACGCATGAAAAACTGTCGAGCCTGCGCGTCACCGAACTGTGCCGAGTC
>CAZESK010000097.1:0-6601 GCA_964515155.1 uncultured Bifidobacterium sp. | reverse complement strand
CGCGCCACCTCGGTCGAGATGAACACGCTGATCTCCGGATCGACCGCCAGGTCGCGCGAGACCGGCCGCAGGTTCTCGAGCAGGGTCAGGCCGGCCAGCGGCAGCACCAGCGCCAGTGCGATCACGGCCACGTTGAAGGTAAAGCCACTCGGATACTTGCCCACGTGCGCCAGCGCCGTGCGCAAAGCAAGCCAGTGCGAACGCAGCCAGTTCATGCGCCCACCTCGCTCTGCGCATCATGCATCGCGATCACGCGTCCCCGTTCCAGCAGCACGACGCGGTCGGCGTTCTGCAGCAGCCGCTCGTCATGGGTGGAGATGATGCAGGTTGCGCCTGCGGCATTGAAGGCCTGCAGCAATTCGATGACGAGTTTCCCGCTGGCGCGGTCAAGGTTCGCCGTCGGTTCGTCGGCCAGAATGATGCGAGGCTGGTGCACAATCGCCCGTGCGATCGATGCGCGCTGCTGCTCGCCACCGGAGAGGGCTTGGGGCAGCAAACCGGTCTTGCCGCCAAGACCCACGCGATCCAGTGCGACGCCAGCCCGCTGCGTGGCCTCTTTCGTGCTCGCACCGCTGACGATCAGCGGCAGCATCACATTCTGCAGCACGCTGCGGTCTTGCAGTAGCCGGTGCTGTTGCAGGATCACGCCGAGCTTGCGGCGCAGGTAGGGCAGGGTGGTACGGTTGAGCTTGCGCATGTCCTGTCCGCTCACCAGCAGCAAGCCACCGCTCGGCTGCTCGATGCCGGCCACGAGCTTGAGCAGCGTGGACTTGCCGGCGCCCGACGGGCCGGCGAGATAGACCAGCTCGCCCTCCTCGATTTCCATCGACACATCCGTCAGCGCCGTGACATCGCCCGGATATTTTTTCGAGACATGGGAAAAGGAAATGATCGACATGATGTTGGTCGTAATTCAGCCCAGCAGTGCGTCGACGAACTCGGCCGCCACAAATGGCTGCAAGTCATCGATGCCCTCGCCGACGCCAATGAAATAGACGGGAACCGCGCGTTGCTTGACGATCGCAGCCAGCACACCACCCTTGGCCGTACCGTCGAGTTTGGTGATCACCAGCCCGGTCAGCGACAGTGCATCATCGAATACCTTGACCTGCGCGAGCGCATTCTGCCCGGTATTGCCGTCGATCACCAGCAGCACCTCGTGCGGCGCACCTTCCAAACCTTTTCCGATGACGCGCTTGACCTTTTTCAGCTCGTCCATCAAATGCAATTGTGTCGGCAGGCGACCCGCGGTATCGATCATTACCACGTCCATGCCGCGCGCACGGCCCGCCTGCACGGCGTCGAATGCCACGGCGGCCGGGTCGCCAGATTCCTGTGCGATGACGGCCACGCCATTACGCTCGCCCCAGACCGTCAGCTGCTCGCGCGCGGCCGCGCGGAAGGTGTCGCCGGCGGCCAGCAGCACCTTTTGACCATGTGACTGCATATGCTTTGCGAGCTTGCCGATCGTGGTTGTTTTACCGGCACCGTTGACGCCGGCAATCATCATCACCAGCGGCTGCTCGCGGCCCAGCATCAGCGGCTTCTCCAGCGGACGCAGCAGATCGATCATCAGCTCGCGCAATGCGCCTCTCACCTGCGAAGCCTCGGTCAGTTTGTCAGCCCTGACCTTCGTCCTGAGCGCTTCGAGCAGGTAGGCGGTGGCATCGACACCGGCATCAGCCATCAGCAGCGCGGACTCGAGCTCTTCATAGAGCGCGTCATCGATCGTCGTTCCCGTGAACAGGGTCGTAATGCTCGACGAGGTACGCGACAGCCCGGCCTTCAGCCGGCCCAGCCAGGATTTTTTCGCCGCTTCATTGCCAACGGGAGCTGCAGCAGCAGGTGCATCAACGGGAGCAGCAGGCACCCTGGCCGGGACATCCGCTGCCCCTGCCGGGGTCTGCTCTGCGGCCGGTGCCGGGGTCTTCTTCTTGAAAAAACTGAACATCCGGAATGGAAACGGGGTTGCGCTGCGAGGGAAAGCGGCAACCTATACAATCGCCGCTCTGTGTCCGTCGTGATGGCGTCCCGGCAGCGCGCCGGTAAGCCGGACATCCTGCGGGCGCATCGATCAACGGCGTTCATTTTAACAGAGCACAGACCATGATTTTCCGACTCGGATCGCTGCTCCTTGCGGCCGTCTTCAGCCTCGCCTTCCTGCCCTCTGGCGTTCACGCCGGGCCCAACGCGAAAGAATTCCGGCTGGCCAACGGCCTCAAGCTGATCGTGCAGGAAGACCGGCGCGCACCGACCGTGGTGAACATGGTCTGGTACCGCGCTGGCAGCATCGACGAGCAGAACGGTACAACCGGCGTGGCCCATGTGCTTGAACACATGATGTTCAAAGGTACCAAGCAGCTCAAACCAGGTGAGTTCAGTGCGAAGGTTGCCGCCCTCGGTGGACGCGAAAATGCCTTCACCAGCCGCGACTACACCGGCTACCACCAGCAGGTCGAGAAGTCGCGGCTTGAGCAGGTGATGGCACTTGAGGCCGATCGCATGCAGAACCTCGTCATCGATCCGGCCGAATTCGCCAAGGAGATTCGCGTCGTGATGGAAGAGCGCCGCCTGCGCACCGACGACAAACCGCTGTCGCTGCTCTACGAGGCCTTCAACGCCACCGCCTATGTCGCCAGCCCCCAGCGCAACCCGGTCGTGGGCTGGATGAATGACTTGCAGAACATGACTGCGGCCGATGCGCAGGCCTGGTACGACCGCTGGTACGCGCCGAATAACGCAACCATCGTCATCGCCGGTGATGTCAATGCCGCACAAGTCCTGAAGCTGGCCGAGAAACACTTCGGCAAGATTCCGCCAAAAACACTGCCCAAGACCAAGCCGCAGGAAGAACCGCCTCAGCAAGGCATTAAGCGAGTCACGGTCAAGGCACCGGCCGAGAACCCCTATCTGCTGATGGGGTGGAAGGTGCCCAAGCTGCAGGATGTCGAGAAGGATGACGATCCGTTCGCGCTCGAAGTCTTGTCGGCTGTGCTCGACGGTTACGACAACGCCCGGCTGCCGGCCAAGCTGGTACGCACCGAGCGCATCGCCAACTCGGTCGATGCCGGCTACAGCGGCATCTCGCGCGGGCCGGTCATGTTTATGCTCTCGGGCGTGCCGACCAAGGACACCAGCATCGACCAACTGGAAGCAGCATTGCGCGCCGAGATCGAGCGCATCGCCAAAGAAGGTGTCTCGGCCGACGAGCTGCGGCGCGTCAAAGCGCAACTGATCGCCAGCCAGGTCTACAAGCGCGACTCGGTGTTTGGGCAGGCGATGGAAATCGGTGCGATGGAAATGGCCGGTATCTCGCACGCACGCATCGACCGCATCATCGAACGCTTGTCGGCGGTCACGCCTGCACAGGTGCAGGCGGTTGCGCAGAAATACTTTTCCGACGACCAGCTGACCGTCGCTACGCTCTCGCCGCTGCCGCTGACTGCGCGCGCCGAGGGCCAGCCGTCGGTTTCTGGTCTGCGTCACTAAGCGGAGGCCCCATGTTCACACGCTTCATTTTCTGCATGCTTCTGGCAGTCGCTGGCACGGCGCAGGCCGGGCTCGCCATCCAGCACTGGACGCTCGACAACGGCGCGCGCGTGTACTTCGTCGAGAGCCGCACCATTCCGGTCGTCGACGTCAATCTCGATTTCGATGCCGGCAGCCGCCGCGATCCTGCCGGCAAGGCGGGCCTTGCCTCGCTCACCAACGGCATGCTGGCACGTGGCTTCCGGCAGGCAACCCTGCCTGACGGCAGCACCGAGCCGGCCATGAACGAAGCCGATATATCCAACGCCGTTGCCGACATCGCGGCGCAGCGCGGCGGTGGCGCAGGTACCGACCGTGCCGGGCAGTCGATCCGCACGCTGTCCTCGCGCGACGAACGCGAACGCGCGCTGCTGGTACTGGCCCGCCTGCTCGCACACCCGAGCTTTCCCGACGAGCTCTTCGGCCGCGATAAGGCACGCACGGTATCGGCTATCCGCGAGTCGCTCACCAAGCCGGAGGCGATCGGCCAGAAGGCTTTCTGGCGTCTCGCCTATGGCACACATCCGTATGCGGCCGAGGCGACTGTCGAGAGCATCGAGTCCATCACGCGTGACGATCTCGTGCAGTTCCACCAGCAGCATTACGTGGCCAACCATGCGGTCATTTCCATCATTGGCGATCTCGGCCGTGCCGAAGCCGATGCCATCGCGCGCGAGCTGACCAAGCGCCTGCCCCAGGGGCAGCCGCTACCGGGCCTGCCTGCCATTGCACCGTCCATGGGGGCCGAGGAGCGCATTCCGCACCCGGCCTCGCAGTCGCACATCACCGTCGGCATGCCGGCGCTGTCGCGCGGCGACCCTGACCTCTTCCCGCTCACCGTCGGAAACTACATCCTCGGCGGCGGCGGCTTCGTCTCGCGCCTGACGCGTGAAGTGCGCGAGAAGCGCGGCCTGGCCTACAGCGCCTATAGCTACTTCAGCCCGATGGCGCAGGAAGGGCCTTTCATGGCCGGCCTGCAGACCCGCAAGGACCAGTCGGACGAAGCGCTCAAGGTGGTGCGTGACGCACTGGAGAGCTACTTGCGCGATGGCCCGACCGATGCCGAGCTCAAAGCCGCGAAGGACAACCTGATCGGCGGCTTCGCGCTGCGCATCGACAACAACCGCAAGATTCTCGAGAACCTGGCCACCATCGGCTTCCACGGGCTGCCGCTCGATTATCTCGACACCTGGACCGACAAGGTCGCCAAAGTCAGCGCAGCCGACATCCGCGCCGCGTTCAGGCGCAAGCTGGCCATGGACAAAATGGTCACCGTCATCGTCGGTGCGGAGCCGATCAAGCCCTGAACCGGCTGAACTCTCGTGAACAAGCCCAACGCCCCCAAGGCCCGCCAGGTTCGCATCATCGGCGGGCAATGGAAGCGCACACCGCTGGCCGTCGCCGATATCGACGGTCTGCGTCCAACGCCGGACCGCGTACGTGAGACGGTGTTCAACTGGCTCGATCATCTGCAACATCGCCACTGGGAGCCCATACGCTGCCTCGATCTGTTCGCTGGTACCGGTGCGCTCGGGTTCGAGGCGGCCAGTCGTGGTGCAGCGGAGGTCGTGATGGTCGAATCCCATCCGGCGGCGCTGCGCAACCTCCAGGCGACGCGCGACAAGCTGGGTGCGCAGCACATAACGATACGGCGCGGCGATGCCATCGCACAATTGCGCGAGCGTGGCACACCCTATGACCTGATCTTCCTCGACCCTCCCTATCGCCTCGGGCTGTTGCCGCAACTTCTGCCGGCCTGCCTGCCCTTGCTCGCGCCCGGCGGGCTGGTCTATGCTGAATCAGACACGCCATTCACCGAGCCGCCCGAGGCTTGGCTGGCAGGCTGGCAAGTCATGCGTGCAGACAAGGCCGGGCAGGTATTCTTTGCCCTGCTCGCACGGGACGACAGCCCTGCGAATTGAGGCATAATTCGCCTTCCCTTATGCGCACGGGCAACATGCCTCCGCGCGAGTCACCCTGAAGGACAGCTCGATGGTCACAGCCGTATATCCCGGAACCTTTGATCCGCTCACCCGCGGGCATGAAGATCTGGTCAGGCGTGCCTCCGGGCTGTTCGACAAGCTGATCGTCGGCGTGGCCGACAGCAAGGCCAAGCACCCATTCTTTTCGCTCGAGGAGCGTCTCGACATTGCGCGTGAAGTACTGGGCCACTACCCGAATGTGTCAGTCGAGAGCTTTTCCGGATTGCTGAAGGACTTTGTGCGCCAGCAAGACGCACGCGTGATCGTGCGAGGCCTGCGCGCCGTGTCGGACTTCGAATACGAATTCCAGATGGCCGGCATGAACCGTTACCTGCTGCCGGACGTCGAAACCCTGTTCCTGACGCCCTCGGATCAGTATCAGTTCATCTCCGGCACCATCGTGCGCGAGATCGCAATCCTCGGCGGCGATGTCTCGAAGTTCGTATTCCCGTCGGTCGAGCAGTGGCTGAAGAAGAAGATCGCCGCGGGTCAGATCTGAGTCGGCACGGGTCGGGAGAGGGCAGCTCATGGCGCTGATGATCACCGACGATTGCATCAACTGCGACGTCTGCGAGCCCGAATGTCCGAACGGCGCCATCTTCCTCGGGCCGCTGATCTACCAGATCGACCCTGACAAATGCACCGAATGCGTCGGTCATTTCAATGAGCCGCAGTGCCAGCAGGTCTGTCCTGTGGCCTGTATTCCGCTGGATCCGGCACGCATCGAAACACGCGAGCAGCTGCAGGCGCGCTACGAGCGTCTGCAGGCTGAGGCCACACCTTCCCCCTCGCGCTCCCCTGCATCACCCGCCTGAGTACCGACAACACGCCGGTTAGCCGTGGTGCTGCAGGCGGGTGCATGACCTCCGGCAAGGATGAACCTCGCCGGTGTTTGCCAGTCTCTCTTCTTCCGGGGTTCAACGCCTTCCCTCGCGATGCCAGAAGAAGAAAGCGCAATCCATGACCACCCTGTCGGTGTGGCAAAGCTCAGCGTGTCGTACGCGGAGGATGGCCGTCCGCTCGATGCGCGTATTGACCAGGTCAATGACGGCTACCTCCAGCTGCTCGGGCTGACGCGGGCCGAGGTCGAG
>CAZESK010000096.1:0-6857 GCA_964515155.1 uncultured Bifidobacterium sp. | reverse complement strand
CCCGCAGGAGCTTTCAGGTCGTATTCGTTTTGGTGCCTCGGGTCGGAATCGAACCGACACTCCTTGCGGAACCGGATTTTGAGTCCGGCGCGTCTACCAATTTCACCACCGAGGCATGCCGCCGACAGACCGGCGTGCGGGCCGGATTATCGCTGATTTGACATGAGGCGGCAACCTCGCCGCTGCGTCAGGTTGCAGGACGCAGCGGCCACATCGTCATGTCGATCTTTACTGCATGTGCTGTCCGCCGTTGATCGCGATGTTCGCACCGGTCACGAACGCCGCTTCCTCCGAGGCGAGATAGGCCACCAAGCCGGCAACTTCCTCGGGCTTTCCGAGACGTCCCATCGGGATCTGCGGCAGGATCTTCGTCTCCAGCACGTCCGGTGCGATGGCCGTAACCATCTTGGTGCCGATGTAGCCCGGCGAGATGGTGTTGACCGTCACGCCCTTGCGCGCCACCTCGTAGGCCAATGCCTTCGTGAAGCCGTGCATGCCCGCTTTCGCGGCGGAGTAATTGGTCTGGCCGAACGCGCCTTTCTGGCCGTTGACGGAGGAGATGTTGATGATGCGGCCCCAGCCCCGCTCCACCATGCCATCGCAGACTGGCTTGGTCATATTGAATACGGAGTCGAGATTGGTCTTGATGACCGTATCCCAGTTCACCTTTTCCATTTTCTTGAAGGTCATGTCGCGTGTGATGCCGGCATTGTTGACCAGCACGTCCACCGGTCCCATGTCGTTCACGATCTGCGCGATGCAGGCTTGCGCCGACGCGTAGTCGGACACGTCGCAGGGATACGCACGGAAGTGATAGCCCTTCTCCTTCATCTCGGTTAGCCAGGCATCGACTTTCGCATTACCCGGCGAATAGGTCGTTGCCACGTCATAGCCCATATCGGCCATCTTCATGCAGATCGCCTCGCCCAGACCGCCCATCCCACCCGTTACCAACGTTACTCTGCTCATGTTCCTGCTCCGCTATCGTTTGAGTAATCACATTTGAAAAACGGCTCATCCGCGCTCAGCGCTCGATGGCCAGCGCCACACCCATACCACCGCCAATACACAGGCTGGCCAGTCCGCGCTTGGCATCACGGCGGATCATTTCGTGGATCAGCGTCACGAGGACACGGCAGCCGGAAGCGCCGATCGGATGACCAATGGCAATTGCGCCGCCGTTGACATTGATCTTGCTGGTATCCCAGCCCATCTCCTTGTTCACTGCAATGGCCTGAGCGGCAAAGGCCTCATTGATTTCCATGAGGTCGAGGTCGCGCGGGCCCCAGCCCGCCTTGCTCAGGCAGCGCTGGCTGGCCGGTACCGGACCCATGCCCATGATGGTCGGGTCGAGGCCGGCCGAGGCATAGGCCTTGATTTTCACTAGCGGTTTTAATCCGAGCTGCTGGGCCTTCCTGGCTGACATCATCATCACGGCCGCTGCGCCGTCATTGATGCCCGAGGCATTGCCGGCAGTGACCGTGCCTTCCCTGGTGAAGGCCGGGCGCAGGCTCGAGAGGGTTTCCAGTGTCGTGCCCGGCTTGACGTATTCGTCGCTGTCGAAGAGGGTCACACCTTTCTTGCCCGGGATCTCCAGAGGCAGGATCTCGTCCTTGAACCGGCCCGCCTTTTGCGCTTCTTCAGCCTTGTTCTGGGAGGCGACAGCGAAATCATCCTGCTCGGCGCGCGAGACCTTGTATTTGTTCGCGACATTTTCAGCGGTGATGCCCATGTGGTACTGGTTGTAGACGTCCCACAAACCATCAACAATCATGGTGTCGACCAGCTTGGTGTCACCCATGCGGAAGCCATCGCGCGAATTGTTCAAGACGTGCGGCGATGCACTCATGTTTTCCTGACCGCCGGCGATCACGACCTCGGCATCACCGCAGAGAATGGCCTGCGCGGCAAGGTGAGTGGCCTTCAAGCCGCTGCCGCACACCTTATTGATGGTCATGCCCGGAATGATGTCGGGCAGGCCCGCCTTGATCACGGCCTGCCGTGCCGCGTTCTGCCCGACGCCGGCGGTCAGCACCTGACCCATGATCACTTCGCTAATCTGCTGCGGATCGATTCCGGTCCGTTGCACCAGACCTTTAATCACATGCGCACCGAGGTCAGCCGCTGCGATCTTGGCAAGGCTTCCCCCGAACTTACCCACCCCGGTACGGGCGGCGGCAACAATGACTACCTCATCCATTTTTCTTCTCCGATCGATACGATGATGATCACTACCTCGCTGAACTGCTAAAGCCTGTTGCAGAACTCTGTCGGCCTGCCATCCTGTCAAACATGCAATGCTAGCAACCGTCGTGTCGAAATTTTTTGATGGTGGTCAAGTACGCGTGACAATTCGATCGGCGGCAAGCTGATCGGTTTGGGTGGGCAAGGGTTCAGTCTCAGGGTGAATGACTAGTATCAATGCAGATAATCGATTTTCGTGTTCGGGACAGCTCGGGTGTGGACAAGCTCCAGCGAGACGATTCGAACAATCAGCGGTATCGACCGGGCGACGCTGCCCGATGTGCGTTGCCAGCGACCGGCCTCAGATGATAGGGAGGCATCACCGTTCCGCGTCAGGGTTCCCGTGATTGCTTTGGTTTGAAACCAAAAAAGTCTAGGTAAATCTTAGCCCGATACCTCAGCTGTCGGTGATAAATTTTCTTACAAATCCTGACGGCGGCGGCTGGCAGAAATTGGTGCAAGCTTGCCTCGCGCAAGCAAGTCTCAGGCCGGTGTCAGCGGTCGGATTGTCAGATCTTTACGAACTAGCGCGCGGCTGAGGATCTTGTAGGTATCGAGATCGAACGCTGGTCGCGTCGGCAGCTGCTCGAGCAGCGTCCAGAGTTCGTCATCGGAGCGTGCTGTTCCAAGGTAGCACCAGTTGTTGACCACATGGATGTCGGTGCGTTCCCCTGCGGTTTCGATGAGGCCGACCGAGCCCGGCCATGGCCAGACTTTGACATGCAGGTTTGCCAGTGCGCTCTCCAGTCGCGCGCGATGGAAAGACTCGGCCTCCTTGCCGATGCAGACGCCCTTGCAGCGCTTGAGTTGCCAGTTAAAGCAGGGCTTGCCGTTGCCGACGCGGCCCTCGAGCCCGAGCTGCACCAGACACAGCTGATGCAGCTCGGCCAGTTCGCGTAGTGCTGCTTCGGCTTTGCGCTTGGTGCTGAACAGACCGTACAGCCGGTCGGCACGACCGAAATCCTGCTCGCTGGCGAATGTGAGTACGGGCAGCGTGTGGCCCTTGTCGTCCTCTTTCAGTCGCCACGCACATAGGTCGCCCTGGCGCCGTAGCTGGCGGTTGTGTACGGGTTGCAGGTCTTTCACCAGCTGTGCCTCGAGCAGCAGCGCGCCGATCTCACCGGCGGTCTCTCGTACCTCGATGCGATGCAGCTGCTGTGACAGGCGCATGTCCTTGTACAGTTTGTGATCGGAATTAAAGTGGGACAGCACCCGCTGCCGCAGGCGCACGCTCTTGCCCACGTACAGCGGCATATCGTTTTCGCCATAGAACAGATAGACGCCTGGCGTGTCCGGAATCTCATCAAGCGCATCTGAGGGCAGGTGCGAGGGCAGGCTGGGCCGTTGCAGAAGCGACTGCAGCGCAGCGCCGAAGGTCGCAGCGGGCAAGGTGGCGTTGAGTTTCTGCCACAGCTGCCAAAGCAGGTCGGCATCGGCCAGCGCCCGGTGGCGTGCGTCGGCCTTCAGCGCGTGGCGCTCGATCAGCGAGTCGAGATTGTGCTTGCGTTCTGTTGGGTACAGTGCACGCGATAGTTTTACCGTGCACAGCACGTCGGCCTTGTAGGGCAGACCGGTCTGACTGAAAGCATTGCGGAGAAAGCCGTAATCGAAGCGCGCGTTATGCGCAATGAACAGCGCTCCCTGCAGGCGGTCGTGCAGCGCGGGCGCGAGCTCGGCGAAGGTCGGCGCGTCCTTCACCATCGCGTTGCTAATGCCCGTTAGCCCCTGGATGAACGAGGGAATCGGCACCTCGGGATTGACCAGACTCGACCAGTGCGTGGCCTTGCCCGAGGCATCGACCTCAACCAGGCCGACCTCGGTGATGCGGTCGGCCACCGGGTTGGTGCCTGTCGTTTCCAGGTCGATAAAGACCAGCTTCTCGAAATGCATGCTGTGCACCGTAGTGCGCCTTGGTTCGGTTACTTGCCCCAGCTGTCTTTGAGCGTGACGATGCGGTTGAATACCGGCTGGCCTGGTCTCGAATCAATGCGGTCGGCGACGAAATAGCCGTGGCGCTCGAACTGGAAGCGGTCGTCTGCCTGTGCCGCACCAGCGCCGGCTTCCAGGTAGGCGGTAATCACTGACTTCGAATCCGGATTCAGCGCCAGCTTGAAGTCCTTGCCGCCAGCATCCGGATGCGGGTCCTTGAACAGCCGGTCGTACATCCGCACCTCTGCCTTGACCGCATGCGGTACCGAGACCCAGTGGATGTTGCCTTTCACCTTGTAGTTATTCGCGCCGTCAGTGCCGCTCTTGCTGTCGGCGAAGTAGGTACAGCGTACCGCGACCACCTTGCCTTGCTCGTCCTTGTCGCAGCCCGTGCATTCGACCACGTAACCATAGCGCAGCCGCACCTTGTTGCCCGGGAAGAGACGGAAATAGCCTTTGCTCGGGACTTCCATGAAATCTTCGGCCTCGATCCACAGTTCGCGCGACAGCGGGAATGACCGCTGTCCTCGTTCCGGATGGTGAGGATGCACCGGTGCGGAGCATTCCTCGCTTCCGCCTTCCGGGTAGTTGTCGATAATGAGTTTGAGCGGGTTCAACACGCCGACGGTACGTGGCGCCTTGGCATCAAGGTCGTCGCGCAGCGCGCCTTCAAGAATGCTCATGTCGATCCAGCTGTCGGCCTTGGCCACGCCGATACGCTCGGCAAACAACTGTATCGATTCTGGCGTGAAGCCGCGCCGACGGATGCCGACAATGGTCGGCATGCGCGGGTCGTCCCAGCCATCGACAATCTTTTCCTCGACGAGTTGCAGCAGCTTGCGCTTGCTGGTGATCGCGTAGGTCAGGTTGAGTCGGGCAAATTCATACTGTTGCGGCAGTGGCCTGGTGAAGAAGCCCCCGCCGGCGAGCCGCTCGAGGATCCAGTCATAGAACGGGCGATGGTCCTGGAACTCGAGCGTGCAGAGCGAATGGGTGATGTTTTCGATGGCATCCGAGACCGGGTGCGCATAGTCGTACATCGGGTAAATGCACCATTTGTCGCCGGTACGGTGGTGATGCGCATGCCGGATACGGTAGATGGCCGGGTCGCGCATGTTCATGTTGGGCGAGGCCATGTCGATCTTTGCACGCAGGATGTGCTCGCCATCCTTGAACTCGCCCGACTTCATCCGCCGCAACAGGTCGAGCGACTCGGCAGCGGGACGCTCGCGGAAGGGTGAGTTCTTGCCCGGCTCCGAAAAGCTTCCGCGGTTGGCTGCCATCTGGTCGGCACTTTGGCTATCGACATAGGCGTGACCGGCACTCACGAGCCACTCTGCCATCTCGTACAGTTGGTCGAAATAATCGCTGGCGAAATATTGGTGATCGTCGGTCGCATCCTTCCACGAGAATCCGAGCCAGTCCACGCTGTCGATGATGGTATCGACGTATTCCTGCTCTTCTTTGGTCGGGTTGGTGTCATCGAAGCGCAGGTGGCAACGTCCGCCATAGTCCCGCGCCAAGCCGAAGTTCAGGCAGATCGATTTTGCATGGCCAATATGCAGATAGCCGTTCGGCTCCGGTGGGAAGCGCGTGATCACCGTTGGCAGCGGCTGGCCTTGCTTGTCGCTGCGGCCGGCATATTTGCCGCTGGCGGTGTCGGCGTCGATGATGCCGCGCAAAAAATTCGACGGCGCGGGAGTCGCGCCGTTGCTGCTGTCATTGCCCATGGATGAGGAAGATAATCAGGAAAAGGTTGGCCCGCATTTTACCGTAGCACCGGGTTTTCCCCGAGGCGGCGCCATCGTTCCGAAGAGGCATGGAGATGTGGAATTTCCCGAGGGTACTCGCTCACCGCGGCGGCGGCACGCTTGCGCCGGAGAACACACTGGCGGCGTTGCGCGTCGGGCATGCCCATGGAATTCGCGCAGTCGAGTTCGACGTAATGTTGATTGGCGACGGCGCCCTCGTGCTGATGCACGATACCGAGCTTGGCCGCACCGTGGCGGGGGAGGGCAGCATGGTCCGCTGCACGCTCGGGCAGCTGACCGCAGCCGATGCCGGTGCCTGGTTTTCCGAGGCGTTCGCCGGTGAGCCGGTGCCGACATTCGCGCAGGCCGCCGACTTCTGTCTGCGACACGGCATCGTGATGAACGCCGAAATCAAGCCGGTACCGGGGACGGAGGCCGAGACAGGGCGGGCCGTGGCTGCGGCCTGCGCCGGCCTGCCGGCTGGGAGGGTGCTGCTGTCATCGTTCTCGATCGAGGCGCTGATCGCGGCCCGCAAGGCCGCACCCGGGGTGCCGCGCGCCCTGCTGGTCGGGGCGGTGCCAGACGACTGGCGAGAGCGCCTGCACGAGACAGGTGCGGTCGCACTGCATGCGAAGGCCGGGCTGCTCGTAGCCGGACAGGCGGCCGAGGTGAAGGCGGCGGGGTTCGGGCTGATGGCGTACACCGTCAACGACCCGGTCCAGGCGCGGGCCTTGTTTGCCCTCGGCGTCGATGCGGTCTGCACTGACCGGATTGATTTGATCGGGGCAGATTTCAGGTAAGCCGGGAGGATGGCGGGTTTCGCCTGCGGCTCTACCCGCCCTATGAACTCGTCGTAGCCATAGGGCGGGTAGAGCCGTAGGCGAAACCCGCCGCCCCACCGCCGGCCACCCCCAAACTCCCGATGCCCAACAG
>CAZESK010000095.1:2595-6908 GCA_964515155.1 uncultured Bifidobacterium sp. | reverse complement strand
TGTACTTCGAGGCCTACGTCGTGACCGACCCGGGCATGACGCCGCTGAAGAAGTGCCAGATCATGTCGGAAGACGACTACGCGGCCAAGTATGAAGAGTACGGCGATGACTTCATTGCTCACATGGGTGCCGAGGGCGTTCGTGAGCTGCTGCGCACGATCGATATCGATCGCGAGGCCGAACAGCTGCGCACCGACTTGCGCGAGTCGAAGTCGGAAGCCAAGATCAAGAAGTATGCGAAGCGCCTAAAGGTTCTTGAAGCTTTCCAGCGGTCGGGTATCAAGCCGGAATGGATGATCATGGAAGTGCTGCCGGTGCTGCCACCCGAGCTACGCCCGCTGGTGCCGCTGGACGGTGGTCGCTTTGCCACCTCTGACTTGAACGACCTGTATCGTCGCGTCATCAATCGTAACAATCGTCTCAAGCGGTTGATGGAGCTGCGCGCCCCGGAAATCATTACGCGCAACGAAAAACGCATGCTGCAGGAGGCGGTGGATTCTCTGCTCGACAATGGCCGTCGTGGTAAGGCGATGACCGGTGCCAACAAGCGGCCGCTGAAGTCGCTGGCCGAGATGATCAAGGGTAAGGGCGGCCGGTTCCGCCAGAACTTGCTGGGCAAGCGCGTCGATTACTCCGGCCGCTCGGTCATCGTGGTCGGTCCGCAGCTCAAACTGCACCAGTGCGGTCTGCCGAAGCTGATGGCGCTCGAGCTGTTCAAGCCCTTCATCTTTAACAAGCTGGAACTGATGGGTCTGGCGACCACGATCAAGGCCGCAAAGAAACTGGTAGAGATGCAGGAGCCGGTGGTGTGGGATATCCTCGAAGAGGTGATCCGCGAGCACCCGGTGATGTTGAACCGTGCGCCGACTCTGCACCGCCTTGGTATCCAAGCCTTCGAGCCGGTACTGATTGAAGGCAAGGCTATCCAGCTGCATCCGCTGGTCTGCGCGGCATTCAACGCCGACTTCGACGGCGACCAGATGGCGGTTCACGTCCCGCTGTCCATCGAGGCGCAGATGGAAGCACGCACGCTGATGCTGGCGTCGAACAACATTCTTTTCCCGTCGAACGGCGAACCGTCGATCGTGCCGTCGCAGGATATCGTGCTGGGTCTCTACTACGCGACCCGCGAAAAAATCAACGGCAAGAACGAAGGCATGATGTTCCCGGACGTCTCGGAAGTGATCCGTGCGTACGATAACAAGGAAGTCGAGCTGACCACCCGCATCACCGTCCGTATCACCGAATACGTGCGGGTGCCGGGCGCCGATGAATTCGAGAAGAAAATCAACCGCTACGAGACGACGGTCGGCCGCGCAATCCTGTCCGAGATCCTGCCGAAGGGGCTGCCATTTTCGGTGTTGAACCGGGCGCTGAAGAAGAAGGAAATCTCCAAGCTCATCAATACGTCGTTCCGCAAGTGCGGGCTGCGTGCGACGGCCGTCTTTGCCGATCAGCTGATGCAGTCGGGCTTCCGTCTTGCGACCCGCGCTGGCATCTCGATCTGTGTCGATGACATGCTGGTACCGCCGCAGAAGGCGACGATCATTGCGCAGGCCGAGCAAGAAGTGAAGCAGATCGAGCAGCAATATTCGTCCGGTCTGGTCACCTCGGGTGAGCGCTACAACAAGGTGGTCGATATCTGGGGCAAGGCCGGCGACGAAGTCGGTAAGGCGATGATGGAGCAGTTGAAGGTCGAAGACGTCGTCAAGCGCGATGGATCGAAAGGGACGCAGGAATCCTTCAACGCGATTTACATGATGGCCGACTCGGGTGCGCGTGGTTCGGCTGCGCAGATCCGCCAGCTGGCCGGCATGCGCGGCCTGATGGCCAAACCGGACGGCTCGATCATCGAGACTCCGATTACCGCGAACTTCCGCGAGGGACTGAATGTTCTGCAGTACTTCATCTCGACGCACGGCGCCCGTAAAGGTCTGGCCGATACCGCGCTCAAGACCGCGAACTCGGGTTACCTGACCCGCCGTCTGGTTGACGTGACCCAAGACCTGGTAGTGATCGAGGATGATTGCGGCACGGCCAATGGCGCGTCGATGAAGGCGCTGGTCGAGGGCGGTGAAGTGATCGAGGCACTGCGCGACCGTATTCTCGGCCGTGTGGCGGCGGCCGATGTGGTCAACCCGGAAACGCAGGAAACCGTGTATGAAGCCGGCACGCTGCTTGATGAAGACGCAGTCGAGCAGATCGAGCGTCTCGGTATCGACGAAGTCAAGGTTCGCACCCCGCTGACCTGCGACACCCGCTACGGTCTGTGCGCGAAGTGCTACGGCCGCGACCTTGGCCGCGGCTCGATGGTCAACGCCGGCGAGGCCGTTGGTGTCATCGCTGCGCAGTCGATCGGCGAACCCGGTACCCAGCTGACCATGCGTACCTTCCACATTGGCGGTGCTGCATCCCGTGCGGCGGTGGCGTCGTCGGTGGAGGCGAAGTCGAACGGCACGGTTCGCTTCACCGCAACCATGCGTTACGTGACCAATGGGAAGGGCGACCAGATCGTGATTTCGCGTTCGGGCGAAGTCCTGATCACTGACGACCACGGTCGTGAGCGCGAGCGCCACAAGGTACCGTACGGCGCCACCCTGATTGTCAAGGATGGCCAGGTGATTAAGGCCGGCGCGCCGCTGGCGAACTGGGATCCGCTGACCCGTCCGATCATCACCGAGTACTCCGGTACCGTGAAGTTCGAGAATGTCGAGGAAGGTTCGACCGTCGCTAAGCAAATTGACGAAGTTACCGGCCTGTCGACGCTGGTTGTTATCGATGCCAAGCGTCGTAGCACGAGCGGCCGCACCATGCGCCCGCAGGTCAAGCTGCTCAACGAGCAGGGCCAGGAGGTGAAGATCGCCGGTACCGATCATCCGGTGACGATCGGCTTCCAGGTGGGCGCGCTGATCACCGTCAAGGATGGCCAGCAGGTGTCGGTGGGTGAAGTGCTGGCGCGTATTCCGACCGAATCGCAGAAGACCCGTGATATTACCGGTGGTCTGCCGCGCGTGGCTGAGCTGTTTGAGGCGCGTTCGCCGAAGGATGCTGGCATGCTCGCCGAAGTTACGGGTACGGTTGCGTTCGGCAAGGAGACCAAGGGCAAGCAGCGCCTCGAGATCACCGATATGGACGGCAACAAGCACGAGTTCCTCATCACGAAGGACAAACAGGTGCTGGTGCATGATGGCCAAGTGGTCAACAAGGGTGAGATGATTGTTGACGGCCCGGCTGACCCGCAGGACATCCTGCGCCTGTTGGGTGCAGAAGCACTGTCGCGCTATATCGTCGACGAAGTTCAAGACGTCTATCGTCTGCAGGGCGTGAAGATCAACGACAAGCACATCGAAGTGATCGTGCGTCAGATGTTGCGTCGCGTGCAAGTGGTTGATGCAGGTGATACTAGCTACATCCCGGGTGAGCAGGTCGAGCGCTCGGAGCTGCTGGACGAGAACGATCGTGTGATTGCCGAGGGCAAGCGTCCGGCGACGTACGAGAACGTGCTGCTTGGTATCACGAAAGCATCGCTGTCGACTGACTCATTCATCTCGGCTGCGTCGTTCCAGGAAACCACGCGCGTCCTGACCGAGGCGGCAATCATGGGCAAGAAAGATACCTTGCGCGGCCTGAAGGAAAACGTGATTGTTGGCCGCCTGATTCCGGCGGGTACCGGCCTTGCCTATCATCGCGCCCGTAGGGACAAGGAAAGCTGGGAGGCAGAGGAACGCGCGGCGATGCTGCAAGCCGAAGCCGCCCGTGCGCTGCAGGAAGCCGAAGAGGCCGCCCATGCCACGCCGGCCGGCGAGAGCGAGGGTCATCCGGAGCTGTAACCCGGGTTGCTCAAATGGCAACGGCCCCGGCATGTCCGGGGCCGTTTTTTTGTCTATAAACGGCGGGAGATGCGCCGTGTTGACGGTAGGCGCCCGGCCCTTTATACTCGCGAGTTCTCGAATTTAAGCTCGCCCGGGCTTAAGCGCTCTTTGGTCTGCATTTCCAGTCCCCCGACGCTTTGTTCCGTGCCGGCTTTCAGCGGCAGCGAACGCCCTTTCGGTTTGCTCCGATGAAAAACGCCCCCGGTCATCCGGGATTTTGTAGTGCCCTAACTTTTGTTGGATTTAAAGACCGATGCCAACCATTAGCCAACTGATTCGCAAACCGCGCACCTCGCTGCGCGTGAAGAGCAAATCGCCCGCGCTGCAGAACAGCCCGCAAAAGCGCGGCGTCTGCACTCGCGTCTACACCACGACCCCGAAGAAGCCGAACTCGGCGCTGCGTAAGGTTGCCAAGGTTCGCCTGACCAACGGTTTCGAAGT
>CAZESK010000095.1:0-2495 GCA_964515155.1 uncultured Bifidobacterium sp. | reverse complement strand
CGAACTCGGCGCTGCGTAAGGTTGCCAAGGTTCGCCTGACCAACGGTTTCGAAGTTATTTCGTACATCGGTGGTGAAGGCCATAACTTGCAGGAACACAGCGTTGTGCTGATCCGCGGTGGCCGCGTAAAGGATCTGCCAGGTGTGCGTTACCACATGGTGCGCGGCTCCCTCGATACCCAAGGCGTCAAAGACCGTAAGCAGGCGCGCTCGAAGTACGGCGCCAAGCGTGCAAAGGCCGCTGCGAAGTAATCGCTCAGCAGGTCGTCGAAGTAACTGATTAGGTATCTGCGGCTCGGCCGCAGTCTGAGTCGACCATAGGGTCGAGTAAGTGAATGGCCTTGATGGCCATTCGTGGCGGTGTGAAAGCGCCGCCGGCTGAAGATTGAAAGGAATCGAAATGCCACGTCGTCGTGAAGTCCCCAAACGCCAGATTCTGCCGGATCCGAAATTCGGTAATGTGGATGTCGCCAAGTTCGTTAACGTCCTGATGCTGTCCGGTAAAAAATCGGTCGCCGAGAACATCATCTACGGTGCGTTCGAGCAGATCCAGACCAAGTCGGGCAAGGACCCGCTGGAAGTATTTGCTGCTGCCATCGGCAACTGCAAGCCGATGGTTGAGGTCAAATCCCGTCGCGTCGGTGGTGCGAATTACCAGGTGCCGGTCGAAGTCCGTCCGGTCCGCCGGATGGCACTGTCGATGCGCTGGCTCCGCGAGGCTGCCAACAAGCGCAGCGAGAAGTCGATGGCACTGCGCCTCGCAGGCGAATTGCTCGACGCGTCCGAAGGCCGCGGTGGTGCGATGAAGAAGCGCGATGAAGTGCATCGCATGGCAGAGGCGAACAAGGCGTTCTCGCACTTCCGCTTCTGATAGCCGGGGCGCCCGCCAGAAGGTGCGCCCCACTCTGAAGTCAACGCCGGGCTGGCCAGATTCTCTGGCGCCCGGTTTCGTACATTGAAAAAGCTTAGGATTTATCATGGCCCGCAAGACTCCCATTGAGCGTTACCGCAACATCGGTATCTCCGCTCACATCGACGCCGGCAAGACCACCACTACCGAGCGCATCCTGTATTACACCGGCGTGAATCACAAGATCGGTGAAGTGCATGACGGTGCGGCGACCATGGACTGGATGGAGCAGGAGCAGGAGCGTGGCATCACGATCACCTCCGCTGCGACCACCTGCTTCTGGAAGGGCATGGCGAGCAATTTTCAGGAGCATCGCATCAATATTATCGACACGCCGGGTCACGTTGACTTCACGATCGAAGTGGAGCGCTCGATGCGCGTCCTCGATGGTGCGTGCATGGTCTATTGCGCAGTCGGTGGTGTGCAGCCACAGTCAGAAACCGTCTGGCGCCAGGCCAACAAGTACGGCGTGCCGCGCCTGGCCTTCGTCAACAAGATGGACCGTACGGGCGCAAATTTCTTCAAGGTGTACGAGCAGATGCGTACCCGTTTGAAGGCTAACCCGGTACCGATTCAGGTGCCGATTGGTGCCGAAGATAACTTCACCGGCGTTATCGATCTGGTCAAGATGAAGGCCGTCATCTGGGACGATGCGTCGCAGGGCATGAAATTCAACTACGAAGATATCCCGGCACATCTGGCCGATACCGCGAACGAGTGGCGCGAAAAGATGGTCGAGGTCGCTGCGGAAGCCAGCGAGGAACTGATGAACAAGTACCTCGAGGAAGGCGAGCTGTCCGAAGAAGAGATCAAGAAGGCGCTGCGTGATCGCACGATCGCTGGCGAGATCGTACCGATGATGTGCGGTACTGCGTTCAAAAACAAAGGTGTGCAGGCCATGCTCGATGCTGTCATCGAATACCTGCCGTCGCCAGTCGACATCCCGCCGGTCTCGGGCACTGACGAGAACGAACAGCCGGCCAGCCGCAAGGCCGACGACAGCGAGAAATTCTCGGCGCTGGCGTTCAAGATCATGACCGACCCGTTTGTGGGCCAGCTGATCTTCTTCCGCGTCTACTCGGGCGTCGTTAATTCGGGCGATACGATCTTCAACCCCGTCAAGGGCAAGAAAGAGCGCGTCGGCCGTATTTTGCAGATGCATGCGAACCAGCGCGAAGAAATCAAGGAAGTCCGCGCCGGCGACATCGCCGCAGCGGTCGGCTTAAAGGAAGCGACCACCGGTGATACGCTGTGCGACCCGACTGCCGTCATCACTCTTGAGCGTATGGTGTTCCCAGAGCCGGTGATCTCGCAGGCCGTTGAGCCGAAGACCAAGGCCGACCAGGAAAAGATGGGCCTCGCCTTGAACCGTTTGGCTCAGGAAGACCCGTCGTTCCGCGTCAAGACCGATGAAGAGTCGGGCCAGACCATCATTTCGGGCATGGGTGAGCTGCACCTCGAGATTATTGTCGACCGCATGAAACGCGAATTCAGCGTCGAGGCAACCGTCGGCAAGCCGCAGGTGGCCTACCGTGAGACGATCCGCAAGGTATGCGAGGAGTCCGAGGGCAAGTTCGTCAAGCAGT
>CAZESK010000094.1:3181-7126 GCA_964515155.1 uncultured Bifidobacterium sp. | reverse complement strand
AGATCAATCTGCTTGCAGCGCTCGGAGCAAAACGGCCGGTAGGCATTGGCCTCGGTCCATTCGACTTTCCTGCCGCAGGTAGGGCAATCGACAACGGTGACCATCGGGAGAACGACCTCAGAAGTTGCAGAGCGTGAGCTCGAACGGCACGTCGCCCTCGAAGGGTCTGGGCTTCATGTCGCCGCCCTGGCTCGTGAAACGGATCCACAGCACGTATTTGTTGGCCGAGATCTCGGGAATCGCGCCGAGCTTTTCGTCGATGTTCACGCGCAGCATCTGATACGTCCGTCCCTGCAGCATCTGCTGGAAGCTGCCCGCATTGGCGATGATGTTGGTTGCGCGGCCGGACTCGCGCAGCAGGCGCAGCACGATGCCGATGGCCGAGAACAGCGGCTCGAGCGGCGTAAACCAGCCGATGATGTCGCTACGACGCTGTTCGGTTGGCTGCGACTGCCACGCGTGATACGACGGCAAATCGAACTCGCAGGCGCCACCGGGGATGATGGTGCGGCCGCGGATACTCATCAGCCACTCGTTGTCGCGGATGTGCTGGCCGGTCTTGCCTTGCATGCCGATCAGCGCGGCGCTGGTTTTTTCGATGTCGGCAAGGATGGCATCGAGCCGCGAAGCTTCGACATTCGGATTGGACTTGAAGCCCAGCAGCGTCTGCTTCTGGCGCTCGAGTTCTTGCAGCAAGTCCGACTTCAAGTCGGCGCGGCCAGAGACCTCGAGCATTTCGTAGATGGTGGCGAGCGCCACATGATGCTGCAGCGGGTGATCCTGGCGGATGAAGAAAACGAACTTCTCGTAGAGGTCCTCGAGCCTGAGCAGCGTGCGAATACGCTCATTGAAAGGGTATTCGTAGACGGTCAAGGAAGGTCCTCGGGAGTTGGCCAGAAAGTAATTCCCGGATTCTGAACGAAGCAGCCGGAAAATACAAACGTCCGGCCCGGAGTGGCCGCTATTTTTTTGCCGCCAGCAGGCTGTATTGGCCATGCAGCCGCCCGACCGCGGCCTCGACCACCGCCCGCTCGCCGTCGTTGACGATGACATCATCGGCGGCGGCCAGTCGTTCGCCACGGGTCGCTTGCGCGGCCATGATGGCCTCGACTTGCGCGGCCGACAGTTGGTTGCGCTGCATCACGCGCTCGATCTGCAGCGCCTCCGGGCAGTCGACGACCAGTACCCGATCGACCCGCTCCTTCCATCGTCCGGATTCGACCAGCAGCGGCACGACGAAGACCAGATACAGCCCTTGCGCGGCCTGCGCGGCTTGCTCGGTCTGCGCGCCGATCAGCGGGTGCAGGATGCCCTCGAGTCGCCGCTTGGCCTCCGGGTCGGAGAAGACGCGTTCCCGCATTGCAGCACGATTGAGAGCGCCATCGGCAGTCAGGAAGGCCTCGCCGAAGGCTTCCCGGATCGCGGGCATGGCCGCGCCGCCCGGGCCGGTGAGCGCATGAGCGATCAGGTCGGTGTCGATGATGGTCGCGCCATGAGCCGCGAACAGGTCGGCCACCAGCGATTTGCCGGAGCCGATGCCGCCGGTGAGGCCGATGGAGAATTTTGTTTTTGACATGGCGTTCGTTGTGGGGGGATGTCGCGAGTTATGGGTTGGCTTGGTGGGGGAGGCGGCTGGTTCACGGTTGGCACGGCGGATTTCGCCTGCGGCTCTATCCGCCCTATGTCACCCCGGAAGAACCATAGGGCGGATAGAGCGCAGCGAAATCCGCCATCTCATCCGGAATCACCATCACCCCGCCGCCCCAATCCACTGCCCCAGAATCTGCTGCCCATACAGCAAGCCCACCACCCCCGCACCGGCAAGGAAAGGCCCGAAGGGAATCGGCTTGTCGCGCTGATGGCCACGCAGCACGATCATGGCTATCCCGACTATGGCGCCGAGGACCGAGGACAGCAGCACGATCAGCGGCAGCATCATCCAGCCCAACCACGCGCCCAGCGCTGCCAGCAGCTTGAAGTCGCCGTAACCGATGCCTTCCTTACCCGTGACCAGCCGGAACACCCAGTAGACCATCCACAGCGACAGGTAGCCGGCAGCCGCGCCGATGACCGCGTCCTGCAGCGGCACGAAGGTGCCCGGGAGGTTGACCAGCAGACCAACCCAGGTCAGCGGCAGGGTGAGGTCATCTGGCAGTAGCTGGGTATCGAGGTCGATGAAGGTCAGCGCCAGAAGTGTCCAGACCAGCAGCAGCGCGAGCAGACTGCCGATGTCGCTGCCGAGCTGCCAGACCACGAGGCCGGATAGCAAGGCGGACAATAATTCAACGGCCGGATAGCGCGGCGAGATCGGCGTGCGGCAGTAGCGGCAGCGGCCGCGCAACCATAACCAGCTGACGACGGGGATGTTCTCCGCGGCCGACAGGGTGTGGCCGCACGAGGGACAGGCCGAGCGCGGCACGACGAGGTTATAGCGGGTGGTGTGGGGCGGCGGGTCATCGCGCTCCATGGCGATGAAGTTATCGGTTTCCCGCTGCAGCATGACGGGGATGCGGTGGATCACCACGTTGAGAAAGCTGCCAACCAGCAGCCCGACCAGACCCCAGACCACGGCGGCAGCGAGGATGCCGGGCGGCGCGTCGAACAGCAGCGACAGCAGCGGAGAAGTTTCCAAGGCAAGGCTCTCGGTCATCAGACCACCGAACCCAGCTTGAAAATCGGCAGGTACATTGCAATCACCAAACCCCCTATCAGTCCGCCAAGCACGACCATGATGATCGGCTCCATCAGCGACGACAGCGAAGCCACCGCCGCATCGACCTCTTCCTCATAGAATTCCGCGACCTTGCGCAACATCTCGTCGAGTGCGCCGGACTCTTCGCCAATAGCGGCCATCTGCGTCACCATGGCCGGGAATACCTGCACTTGCTGCATCGCGGCCGTCAGGCTGGTGCCGCTGGCGACGGCTGCCGCGATCTTCTGCGTCGCCTCATGGTACACCGCGCTGCCCGAGGCGCCACCGACCGAATCCAATGATTCTACCAACGGCACACCGGCAGCAAACATCGTGGCCAGGGTACGCGTCCAGCGCGCGAGCACCGACTTGCGGATCACTGGGCCGAGGATCGGGAGCTTCAGCAGCAGCCTGTCGGTCGCGGATTGCATCGCAGGCGAGCGTCGCCATTGGTGGATGAAGAGCACGCCGGCCGCTACCGCGCTGCCAATGACCAGATGCCACCAGGCGACGAACTGGTCCGACAGCCAGATGACCAATAGCGTCGGCAGCGGCAGCTCGGCGCCGAAGCTCTCGAATACGCTCTTGAACGAGGGCACGACCCAGATCATGATGACTGCCGTCACAATCATCGCTACCGCCAGCACGGCCACGGGATAGAACATCGCCGACTTGATCTTCCCCTTCACGGCGAGTGTTTTTTCCTTGTACGTGGCGAGCCGCGCCAGCAGATCCTCGAGTATGCCCGCCTGCTCGCCGGCAGCGACGAGGTTGCAGAAGAGCTTATCGAAATACTGCGGATAGCGGCGGAATGCCTGTGCGAGGCTGGTACCGGTTTCGACATCGCCGCGAATATCGATCAGCAAGCGCGTGACCGAGGGATTGGCATGTCCGCGCGCAACGATGTCGAAGGACTGCAGCAGTGGCACGCCGGCCTTGAGCATGGTTGCGAGTTGGCGGGTGAACATACACAGATCTTTTTCACTGATACGGCGAGTGCGGGCAGCAGACTTTTTTTTCAGTGTGCCGAGTGTGATGCCCTGCCGACGAAGTTGTAGTTTGGCGGTGGGGGTGTTGGGGGCGCGGAGTTCGCCGTGTGCCGCGCGGCCTGTGCGGTCTTTGCCTTCCCAGAGGTAGAGGTGGTCGGTAGGTTTTTTTGTTTTCAGCGGGGGCTTGGCCATGGTCGGCGCCTTGCTATTTTCGGCGGGTTTCGCCGGAGGCTCTACCCGCCCTATGGTTAATGAAAACTGCCG
>CAZESK010000094.1:0-3081 GCA_964515155.1 uncultured Bifidobacterium sp. | reverse complement strand
CCCCTGCTTCACCTTCAACAACCCCGACTCCCGCAAACTCTTCACCCCCTCGCGCCGCGCCTGCGCCTCGATCTCGAGTGCCGTGCCTTGAGCAAGAATGATTTCCTCGATCGCCTCCGACACCGGCATCACCTGATACACCCCCACCCGCCCCTTGTAGCCGCTGCCCGAGCAGCGCTCGCAACCGACGGCGCGATACGGTGTCCAGCCGCCGATATCCGACTCGGAGAATCCGGCAGCGAGCAAGGTATCGAAAGACACGTCCGACGGCTGCTTGCAGCTGCATAGCCGGCGTGCGAGACGCTGCGCCGTGATGAGATTGACGGCCGAGGCGATGTTGAACGGCGCCACCCCCATGTTCAGCAGGCGCGTCAGCGTCGAGGGCGCATCATTGGTATGCAGGGTGGAGAACACCATATGACCGGTCTGCGCGGCCTTGATAGCGATATCGGCCGTCTCCAGATCGCGGATCTCACCAACCATGATGACGTCCGGATCCTGCCGCAGGAAGGCGCGCAGCGCCACGGCGAAGCTGAGACCGGCGCGCTCGTTGATGTTGACCTGGTTGATGCCCGGCAGATTGATTTCGGCCGGGTCCTCGGCCGTGGCGATGTTGATGCCGGGTTTGTTGAGGAGGTTCAGGAAGGTGTAGAGCGAGACGGTCTTTCCCGAACCGGTCGGGCCAGTCACCAGTACCATGCCGTAGGGGCGCTGGATGGCGTCGAGCAGCAGTGCCTTTTGCTCGGGCTCGTAGCCGAGCGCATCAATGCCGAGCTGCGCCTGGCTGCCGTCAAGAATACGCATGACGATCTTTTCGCCGAACAGCGTTGGTAGCGTCGATACCCGGAAATCAATACTGCGCGTGCTCGACACGGCCAACTTCATGCGTCCGTCCTGCGGCACGCGCTTTTCTGAAATATCGAGCCGGGAGATGACCTTGATGCGCGAGGCGAGCTTGTCCTTGATGGCCAGTGGCGGCTGCGCGATCTCGCGCAGCTCGCCATCAATACGGAAGCGGATCCGGTAGAACTTCTCGAAGGGCTCGAAGTGCAGATCCGACGCCCCCATATTGATGGCATCGGTCAGGATCTTCTGGAGAAAGCGCACCACGGGTGCATCGTCGATCTCGCTGCTGTCGGTCGTTGGGGCGGTCGATTCCTCGACCAGTGCGACATGATCGAGCTCCTCACCGATCAGTTCGGAGAGGTTCTGCTCGGCACTTTGCGACAGTCGACCGATCATCTCGACCAGCTGCGGTAGCGCTACCACGACCGGGTCCACGACCATGCCGGTCTGGAACTTCACCTGATCCAGTACCTGTGTCGCGGTTGGATCCGCCACGGCTACCGTGACCCGACTCGCACGTCTGGCGAGCACCACCACCCGCTGCGATTGCATCAGGCGGTCGTCGATGACTTTGATGGGAAGTGATTGCGGATGAACCGCTGAGAGATCAAGCAGCGGGCAGCCGAATTGCATCGAGCAAAAGTGGGCCAGGGCTTTGGCATCGATGGCGCCATGGCGAACCAGTGCATCGATGAAGGGCACCTTGTCCGACACGGCGGCTCGCTGGATTACTTCGGCCTGTTGCGCGGTCAGCAGCCCCGCATGCTGCAGGGCGCGCGGCAGGGCGGTGGGCGGCGGGGTGTAAACGGCGGAGGGACGCATCGGCTCGGACAGCGTTGGGATGCGGCGGATGATGCCGCTGCCCTTTTGCCAATGCCGGGCCTCAGGTGGGGGTGGGGGAGGGTTCTTGAAGGTCGCTGCGCTTACGGCGGGGAATGTGACGCGTGCTGGCAACAACGTCCGGGTAGCGGACTGCCGGAAACGCCCACGGCCCGCCCATCACCTCGGCCGATACAACTTCACCATCTTGATCACCTGCTCCTGCACCTGCACGATCTCGATCACGCAGTCGGCCACTTTCACGCCGACGCTGGCTTCCGGAATTTCTTCCAGCATCTCCAGCAGCAAGCCATTGACGGTCTTCGGGCCATCGGTGGGTAGGCTCAACCCCAGCCGCTTGTTGATGTCCCGCAGCGAGGTCGATCCTTCGAGCAGGCACTCACCGCGCTCGTCCCAGCCGAACTGGTCGGCGCGGGTTGCGCCCGGCGTCGAGGTGGTGAACTCGCCGACCATTTCCTCGATGATGTCATCGAGCGTCACCAGCCCCTGCACTTCGCCGTACTCGTCGACGATGACGGCGAGGCGTTCCTGGTTCTCCTGGAAGTACTGGAGCTGGGTGAACAGATCTGTCTCTGGTGGGATGAAGTACGGTGCTGTCAGCAGCTCACGGAAATGCTCGACGGTGAGCTCATCGACCTGGTTCAGCAGCGCCATCGCCTTACGCACATGCAGGATGCCGACGATCTGGTTCACCTCGCCCTCATGCACCAGCAGCTTGTTGTGATAACAGGTGGTCAGCTGATGCTTGATTTCTTCGACGGGCACCGACAGATTCAGTGACTCGATTTGCGCGCGCGGCGTCATCACGTCCTCGACCGTCACGCGCTCGAGGTCGAACAAATTCAGCAGGATGCTCTTGTGCTTGTGAGGGATGAAGTTGCCGCCTTCGAGCACCATCGAGCGCAGCTCTTCCGGTGACAAGCGCTGGTCGCGTGCCTCGCTGCCGGTGCGGAGGCGCAGCAGCTTCAACAGGGCGCCGACAAACAGATTGACGAACCAGATCGCGGGCCGACCGATGAAGATCAGCGGCTTGATGATGAACGAGGCGGGGAGCGCGATGCGCTCGGGATAGGTTGCGCCGATCACCTTCGGCGTGATCTCGGCGAACACGATCAGGAAGAAGGCCACAACGGCGGTGGCCACGGTGATGACGGTTTCGTTATTGCCGAAGGTCGAGATCGCGATCGACGTCACCAGCGCCATGATGAGCGCATTGATGAGGGTATTGGCGATCAGGATCAGCGACAGCATGCGGTCGGTTCGATCCAGCAGCCACAAGGTGGTCTGCGCCAGCCGCGAGCCCCGCCGCGCCAGATGCTTGACCCGGTGGCGGTTCAGCGCCATCAGGGCAGTTTCGGAAATAGAGAAGAAGGCCGAGGTGGCCGTCAGGAGGGC
>CAZESK010000093.1:0-7179 GCA_964515155.1 uncultured Bifidobacterium sp. | reverse complement strand
GATCGCGTCTTCGTATCATGCAGCCTCAGGTACACCAGCAATGACACGGCAATGCAGCCCGTTGCATACCAGTAGAACCCACTTTCATATCCCGCCTGCTTGAATGTCAGCGCGACCACATCGACCGTCCCGCCGAAAATCGACACCGTCAGCGCATACGGCACGCCGACACCGAGGGCGCGTATCGAGGTCGGGAACAGCTCGGCCTTGATGATGCCGGTGATCGATGTATAGCCAGAGACGATGATCCACGCCACGCAGATCAGGCCAAATGCTACCCATGCGCTCTTCGTCTGCGACAGCAGCGTCAGCAGCGGATAGGTACAGAGCACGCCCATCGTACCGAACCACAGCAGCAGCGGCTTGCGGCCGATGCGGTCGGAAAGCGCGCCATAGACTGGCTGCAGCAACAGCGCGACAACCAGGTAGCCCAGAACCACCGTCGTCACTTGCGTGTCGTCGAGCCCGACTGAGAGCTTCAGGAATTTCTGCATGTAGGTGGTGTAGGTATAGAACGCGCTGGTGCCGCCGATGGTGATACCGACGACCAGCAGCAACTCGCGCCAGTGCGACCAGAGTGTCTTCCACGAGCCGGCGCTGCCGGTCGATTTTGCCGCGTGATAGTGATCGGTCTCGTGCATGTCGCGCCGCATGAACAGCGCATACACCGCCAATAGCGCACCGATCACGAACGGTATACGCCAGCCCCACTCGCGTAATTCCTCCGGGGTCAGGAACACCTGTTGCAGCAGCAAGAGCAAGAAGATGGCCGCGAGTTGCCCGCCGATCAGCGTTGTGTACCAGACGCCGGAGTAGAAACCGCGCCGGTGGGGCTCGGCCATCTCGGCAAGATACGTCGCGCTTGCGCCGTACTCACCGCCCTGGCTGAGCCCCTGCAGCAGCCGCGCCGTGACCAGAAGCGCCGGTGCCCACGCGCCGATGGTTGCATAGGTTGGGCTGACGGCGATCAGCAACGAGCCGAAGCACATCAGCAGCACCGAACCCAGCATCGCCGCACGCCGGCCATGGCGGTCCGCAAACCACCCGAACAACAAGCCACCCAGAGGGCGGACCACGAAGGCTGCCGCGAACACGGCCGCTGCCGATAATTGCTGTGCCACCGGATCGGCCGATGGAAAGAAGGCTGGCGCAAAATAGAGCGCAAAGGCCGCGTAAGCGTAGACGTCGTACCACTCGATCAGGTTGCCGATCGAACCGACCAGAATAGCCTTGACGCGGGAACGGCCCTGCGTGGCGGCCTGCGGCACGGTGGAAGCAGTCGAGGCCGGCGTGGTCATAGAAAACTCGGGGTCGTGATCAAAAGAAATTCATGGCATCATAAACCGCAACACCGACTCGCCGGCACAGGCACGCGACCGGCATACCGCCCGACATAACAACAATGACAATGACAGCTGCAACCGGCGCCGGAACTGCTTCCTTCAGCGTGCTCTTCGTTTGCATGGGCAACATCTGCCGCAGCCCGACGGCACACGGCGTCTTCCGGGACAAGCTGGTGGTCGCCGGGCTGCAAGGCCTCGTGCAGGTCGACTCCGCCGGAACACACAACTATCACCCCGGCGAACCACCGGACCAGCGCAGTCAGCGCACCGCAGCGGCGCGCGGCTACGACCTGTCCGACTTGCGCGCACGTCAATTAACTGCCGATGACTTTGCGCGCCACGATCTGCTGCTGGCCATGGACTGGGACAATCTTGCCCTGGCCGAAGAACGCTGTCCGCCGCAGTACCGGCGCAAGCTGCGAAGACTGACCGAGTTCTGCCGTCAGCATGAGGCTGCCGTGGTGCCGGACCCCTACTATGGCGGCGATGGCGGCTTCCTGCACGTGCTCGACCTGGTTGAGGATGCCTGCGATGGATTGATCGATCACCTGCGGCGCCGCCTGCAACCGGGCACCGCTGCCCAAGGAGAATCTGCATGAGCAAGATAGCTGCCCTTGTACTTGCCGTCATCCTCGCCGTCGCTGCCTGTGCGATCGGTGTCCTAAGCGGAGTCATCAGCCTGAACTTCGGCGCTCAGCCCGACAAAACCCGCTTCGGCAATCAGGGGGTACTCGAAGTGATCTGCGATGTGGAGATCAGTCGCCCGGGCGACAAGCTCACGCTGCCGTTCGACACCGTCAAGCTGACGCTCCCGGCGATCTTCAACTTCGATGAAAAAACCGCCGCCTACCCGGGTGAGTACACGATCTCGATGAACCGTAAGGGCATGCTACAGGTGAACGAAGCACTACTGGAGATCCACCGCCCCGCGATGTTCAAGCGCCATGGTGTAGTCATCATCGGTGAGCGCGTCACGCTCAACCGCGAAACCGGTGAGTTACGCCAGTGGCTGGAGCTCGACGGCGGAAAGCGGCTCGACCTGATCAGCGGTACCTGCAAACGCACCGACAACGCGCCTTTCTGATCACGACACCAGACGCTTCCACAGACCAGCGGCCGTCCCGTACACGCCCGGCCAGTCGGAACGTACGTGATTGCGCAGTCGCTTGACCAGCGTACTGTCGTCACTATGCCGAATCACCTCGACACGATTGACTGTCGTTGTTTTCAGCGAACGCTCCGCCCTCACGTTCCACTTGTACGGATGCGACAGCGGTACGTAGTGCGCCGTAAACGAGCGACGCGACTGGCGTTCGTCGCTGGTGGGCAGGCTGCCGTGAATCACCATCGACGTCCACAGCAGCACATCGCCCTGCCTTAACACCGGTGCCAGGCAGTCAAGCGGGCCATCGCGCACGAAATCGGCCATCTTCTGCTTGTACCCGGCCGCATTCGGGTCGCCCTCCTCACCCGGCACGCGCAGGGTATGGCTGCGCGGCAGGATGAAGAAGCGTCCCGCGTCCGGGTGAATGTCCTCCGCCGCAACCCAGACACCGATCATCTGGCCGTCGTGGCTGGAGTCGATGTAATGCCCGTCACGATGCGCCCAGGTCGTCTGGTTGCCATCAAAGTACATCGTATGCACGCAACGACCGGGCTCGCCGGTCAGCACGATCACGGCCCGCTGAATCGCCGGATGGGTCAGGATGTTCAAGCCGGCGCGACGAAAGCCCGGATATTTTTTTCCCGACAGATCCTGCAGATTCATGATCGGATACTTCATGAAGCCCGCTTCGGTATATACATGACGCTCGAACTTGCCGGAGGCATGGCGTTCGAAAAATCCAAACCGGTCGTGCAGAACCTCATTGCGGAAGGTATCGATTCCGGTCTGGCACAGGCGTGGCGGTATCGCGTTGCGAATCAGGATGTAGCCTTCGCGCTCGAACCAGGCGCGAAAGGCCTGCGGCTGGTCGAGCATCGGCCAGGGGTCGATACCCTCCGAGCCTGAGGGCCAGGCGAGCACCGTGCGGCGCGGCAGGACGGTGATGGGCTTGCGCTCGCCGGCGGCGATGCCGTCGGCCGTGCGAGGTGTGGCTGGCTGCTCTCGGGTCTGCATGCGTCGTCCGTACTGATGAAGTCCGCCCCAGTGTAGTCAGCGCACCCGCGCCGTCGTTGTTGGCGGACAAAGCACCGCTTGCGTGCACCGCAAGCATGGTGCCGGCGGCTTTGCGCCTACAATCGCGCCATGCCATCAACTCTCTCCCGCGCCGAGGCGCGCCCGCTCATCATCGCGCTGGCCGGCACGCTATCACTGGCGGTGGCCATGGGCATCGGCCGCTTCGCGTTCACGCCGCTCATGCCAATGATGCTGCACGAGGGTCTGCTCGACATCGCGGCGGCCAGCTGGCTGGCCAGCGCCAATTACTTCGGCTACCTGCTCGGCGCGCTGCTGTGCACCTTCCAGCCCGCGCTCTGGGCACGCTGGTCACTGCGTCCGGTACGCGCAACCGTGATGGTGAAGTGGGGTCTGTCGCTGACCTGTGCGCTCACGGCGCTCATGGCCATCAACGCGCCCGCCATCTGGCCTGCGCTGCGCTTCGCGGCCGGCGTCGTCACGGCCGTAGCCTTCGTCTACACCTCGACCTGGTGTCTCGGCCAGCTGTCGCGGCTGCATGCGCCGACCATGGGCGGCGTTGTCTATGCCGGACCTGGCGTAGGCATCGCCAGCAGCGGCTTGCTCGCTGGCCTGATGGTCCTGTTCGGCTGGTACGCCAGCGCTGGTTGGCTGGCACTGGCGGGGCTGGCGGCGCTGCTGTCGGCCGGTGCATGGCCGGTGTTCCGCGAGGACACTGGCGCTGCGGCAGCCACCGCAGTACCGGTTGTGACGCCGGGCGGCGGCAGCACGGCCGAGAAGGCGGCACTGACCCTGGCCTACGGGCTGGCCGGCTTCGGCTACATCATCACGGCCACCTTCCTGCCCGTGATCGCGCGCACTGCGCTGCCGGGCTCGATCTGGCCCGATCTGTTCTGGCCCCTGCTCGGTGTCGGCGTCGCCTGCGGAGCGCTGCTGGCCTCGCGTATTCCAGCGCATATCGACCAGCGCCTGCTGCTGGTCATCTGTTACCTGATGCAGGCGCTGGGCGTAGTGATCGGCAACTGGTTACCCACGCTGGCCGGCTTCGCCCTCGGCAGCCTGCTGGTCGGGCTACCCTTCACCGCCATCACTTTCTTTGCGATGCAAGTCGGCCGTCGGCTACATCCGCATTCACCAGCGGCGATCATCGGGCTGCTGTCCGGAGCGTTCGCCGGCGGACAGATCATCGGCCCGCCCGTCGCCGCCGCCATGCTCGCGCGCGCGCCGGACCATGCGACGGGCTTCGCCTGGGCGATCGACGTCGCGGCGCTGGCATTGCTGGCCGGTGCGGGAATCTACGGGTGGATGATGCGGCGATTTACGGCGGGCTGATGCAGCGGCGAATCCCCTAGCCAGCGAAAGTGGCTTACTTCGCCAGCGGGGGATCCTTGTACATCACTGTAATGCTGATGCGCCGGTTGCGCGGGTCAGCCGGGTTCTCGGTATTGAACGGCGCGGTATCGGCCACGCCCTCGATGCGAGCAACCCGTCCCTTGCTGATGCCATTCTGCTCGAGCATGCGACGCGTGGCCTCGGAGCGCTCGATCGATAGCGACCAGTTGGTCCGTTCGCTGCCATCCGTGAAGGGCGTGCTATCGGTATGCCCCTTGACTGCAAGCTTGTTCGGCATGTTCGTCAGGGATTTGGTGACCTCATTGATCAGCTGCTTGGCACGCGGGTCCATGCTCGCGGTGCCACTGGAAAACATCGAGAAGTTAGCCTTGTCGATGATGTCGATGCGCAGGCCATCTTTTTCGCGGGTGAACTGCACCTGACCTTTCAGATCGGACAACTGCTGGTTCTGCGACAGGTTTTCCTCGATCTCCTTCTCGAGCTGGTCGAGCTTTTCCTTTTCTGCCTGCTCGGCGATACGCTGCTTCTCTTCCTCGGTGAGATTCTTGCCGTACTTCGGCTGTGGCTTATCGTCCGGCGAGGTACCGCGGTCTTCGCCCTTGCCCGCCTCCGAACGCGGTGTCACGCGCTCCATCAGCGAGCGCTGCTGCGGGTCGGTAGGCATCGATTCGGGATCAATGATCGAGCGCCCGCCGAACATGCCGTTCGAACCCGAGGTCTCCCCCATGCCCGAGCTCCTCAGCTCGGTCGGCTGGAAATATTCGGCGATGCCCTGGCGCTGGTCTTCCGGCGTCGCGCCAAGCAACCACATCAGCAGGAAGAAGGCCATCATCGCGGTCATCATGTCCGCCAGCGCGATCTTCCAGGCGCCACCATGCGCGCCCGCATGGCCCTCATCGACCACTTTCTTCCAGATGACCGGAGGCTGCGCCGGCGCCGCGTCGGCGGCGGGCGCGTCGGCGGCCGGTGCGGCATTGGCCGGGTCGTCGGGTTGCTTGTTCTCTTCTGCCATGGTCACGAAATAAGACGGCGCGCGAAGGCGGTCAGTCAATGAATCGGCTTCGCCGCCGATCACTGAAGTGTTTATTAGCGGAAATATAAGCGAAAGCGCGGGTGGCGTCGATCATCAATAAACACCGAACCCCACCCGGGAATATTCTTTTGACAATCTATCCACTGCCGGCCGGCAGCCGGCACGCGCTCGTGGTCCTTACGCCCGCGACCTCACCTCCCCGCCTGCCCGGTGTAATGAATGCGATAGATGGCGCCCGCATAATCATCCGACACCAGCAGCGAGCCATCGGCCAGTGGCGCCACATCGACCGGGCGGCCGAGGAACTCATTGGTGCTGGTCAGCCAGCCCTCGGCGAACACCTCAGTCCTGCCCGCCGTGCCATCGGACTTGACCGGCGTGAACATCACCCGTGCACCGACCGGCGTCGAGCGATTCCACGAGCCGTGCTGTGCGGAGAAAATTCCGTTGCGGAAGCGTTCGGGGAACATGGTGCCGCGATAGAAGGTCATGCCGAGATCGGCCGCGTGCGGCGTCATTTCCGCCTGCGGGAACACGAGATTACCCGGCGGCGTATCGTCCCGGTATTCCTTGGTGCGCGTCTTGCCGCCGCCATACCAGGGGAAGCCGAAATGCTGGCCCTTTTGGGTGATGCGGTTCAGCTCACCCGGCGGCAGGTCGTCGCCCATACCATCGACCTGGTTGTCGGTGAACCAGAGCGTCTTGTCCTTCGGGCTGAAGTCCATGCCGACTGAGTTGCGTATGCCGGTGGCGACTACCTCGCGGCTCTTTCCATCGCGATCCATGCGGACGATACCCATGATGCCGGTGCGATAGTACAGATCGAGCTTCTCCTTCGGAGGAACATTGAAGGGCTGGCCGAGCGTGATGTAAAGCTTGTTATCCGGACCGATCCGGCAGGTCCGCGCGCCATGGTTGAAGCTTTCCTCGTCCGATGGGATCAGCGTGCCCTGCGGTGCAACCTGTCCAATCGCGACATCGCCGCCCTCATAGAAGAACTCGGCCGCCGGGAACATCAGCACGCGGTTGTGCTCGGCGACGAAGAGGAAACCATCGGGTGAGAAGCAGACACCGTTGGGCACCCGGAAATCAATACCGGGCGCGAACACCTTCACCTCATCGGCCACGCGCGTACGGGTGCGGTCGGTCACGGCCCATACGCGGTTCTTGCGCGAGCCAACGAACACAATACCGGTGGAGGGCCCAATAGCCATGTGGCGCGCGTCTGGCACCACCGCATACAGGTCAATGCGAAAGCCCGGCGGCAACTTGATCTGCTGCAGGTTGCGTCGGATCGCATCGGCCCGCGGACC
>CAZESK010000092.1:0-7231 GCA_964515155.1 uncultured Bifidobacterium sp. | reverse complement strand
CTACCCACCCTATATGCTACCCACCCACCCGCTACCCACCATCAAGCTCACTCCCCCACTTGTATAATGCGCAGCAATAAACCACTGCCCAGTACGCGCGCCTCGCCATGACCCAAACGCATTTCGGCTACCAGCAAGTCCCCGAAGAACAGAAGGTGAAGAAGGTTGCCGAGGTGTTTCATTCGGTGGCTGCAAAATACGATGTCATGAACGACCTGATGTCGGCCGGCCTGCATCGGATCTGGAAGGCATTCACGGTTTCACAGGCGGGCATCCGTCCTGGTTTCAAGGTGCTCGATATCGCGGCGGGTACCGGCGATCTGACCAAGGCATTCGCAAAACGCGCCGGCCCGTCCGGCGAGGTGTGGCATACCGATATTAATGAATCGATGCTGCGCGTCGGCCGTGACCGGATGACCAACGACGGTCTGCTGCTGCCAACGCTGATCTGCGATGCCGAGAGGCTGCCGTTCCCCGATAACTACTTCGACCGCGTGTCGGTCGCCTTCGGTCTGCGCAATATGACGCACAAGGACGCCGCGCTGGCCGAAATGCGCCGCGTGCTCAAGCCCGGTGGCAAGCTGCTGGTGCTGGAGTTCTCGAGGGTGAACGAGGCACTGCAAAAGCCCTA
The DNA here is from genome assembly GCA_964515155.1 of uncultured Bifidobacterium sp. Classification (GTDB taxonomy): domain Bacteria; phylum Pseudomonadota; class Gammaproteobacteria; order Burkholderiales; family Burkholderiaceae_D; genus Pernthalerella. The sequence goes on along the minus strand of CAZESK010000092.1, from coordinate 6,600 downwards.
TGACGTGTACTCGTTCAAGGTGCTGCCGTGGCTTGGTCAGAAAATCGCGGGCGACGCCGAGAGCTACCGCTACCTGGCCGAATCGATTCGCATGCATCCGGATCAGGAGACGCTCAAAGGCATGATGCAAGACGCAGGGCTGGATCGCGTCGAGTATTTCAACCTGACGGCAGGTGTGGCGGCGCTGCATGTGGGCGTGAAGCTATAATCCGTGCCCCCCAGGGGAGTCCGGCGACTTGAGCATAATTTATGACCCAGCTGGAACAACCGATCACCACCGCGCTCAACCACCTGCTGTCCCGTCAGCCCGTGCTGCGCGACACACTCTCTGCGCATGCGGGCAAGGTTGCGCGGATCGATACGGGAATCCTCGCGTTGAATATCGCGGTAGCGACCGACGGCCTGCTGCAGCCCTCACAGGCTGAGCCCAGTGTCATCATCTCGATCCGGCCGGCGGACCTGCCGAAGATCCTCACCGATATGAACAGCGCGTTCTCGTATGTGCATATCAGCGGTGATGCCGAGTTCGCCCGCGCGATCTCCGAAGTCGCCAACGGCCTGCAGTGGGAGGCCGAGGAAGACCTCGCTCCTTTCGTGGGTGATATCGCTGCGGTACGCATCGTGCGCGCTGTGCGGGAAACCTCCGGCACCGTCCGGACCGGTGCGCGCAAGCTGGTGGACAACCTTGCCGAGTATCTGCTCGAGGAGAATCCGACCTTGCTGTACCGACGGGCCGGCGATGATTTTGCGGCGGATGTGGCCGTGCTGCGCGACGATGTCGAGCGCCTCGCCAAGCGTATCGGGCTGCTTGAGAAGGCTACCGGAGGTGCGGCATGATCGTTCGGCTGCTGCGGGTTCTGAGGATCGTGCGCGTATCGCTGCGTTATGGCCTCGACGAGATCATCCTCTCGAGCGTGAAGCTGCCGCCGCAGCTGCGCCTGCTGTCGACCCTGTTCTTCTGGCGCGATATTTCTGCCCCGCGGGGTGTACGGCTGCGGCAGGCACTGGAAGAGCTCGGCCCGATTTTCGTGAAGTTCGGTCAGGTACTCTCCACCCGGCGCGACCTGATGCCGCCCGACATCGCCGACGAACTCGCGTTGCTGCAGGATCGCGTCCCGCCGTTTCCGTCCGAGCTGGCAGTTGCCGAGATCACGCGCGCACTCGGCCAGCACCCGGACCAGCTGTTCGCATATTTCGAGCATAAGCCTGTCGCCTCGGCCTCGGTCGCGCAAGTCCATTTCGCCACGCTCAAAGACGGCACCGAGGTTGCGGTCAAGGTACTGCGCCCCGGCGTGCGCCGCACCATTGATGGCGACATCGCGCTCATGCACATCATTGCCGGCTGGGTGCATCGCTGGTCGGTCGATGGCCGCCGGCTGCGCCCGCGTGAGGTGGTCGCCGAGTTCGACAAGTATTTACACGACGAGCTCGACCTGATGCGCGAAGCTGCCAATGCCAGCCAGTTGCGCCGTAATTTTGAGCACTCGTCGCTGTTGCTGGTGCCGGAGATGCACTGGGACTACTGCTCGGAGTCGGTGATCGTGATGCAGCGCATGCACGGTATCCCGATTTCACAGACCGCGCGCCTGATGGAAGCCGGCGTGGATCTGAAGAAGCTCTCCAGCGACGGCGTGGAAATCTTTTTCACGCAGGTGTTCCGGCACGGGTTCTTCCATGCCGACATGCATCCCGGGAATATCCTTGTCTCCACCGATCCGGCCACTTTCGGCCGCTACATCGCGCTCGACTTCGGCATCGTCGGTACGCTGACTGATTTCGACAAGGATTACCTGTCGCAGAACTTCCTCGCCTTTTTCCGGCGTGACTACAAGCGCGTCGCGCAGGCACATATCGAATCCGGCTGGGCGCCGCCAGACACGCGAGTCGACGAGCTTGAGGCGGCGGTACGTGCCTGCTGCGAGCCGATTTTCGATCGGCCGCTGGCCCAGATCTCGTTCGGGCAGGTGCTGCTGCGCCTGTTCCAGACCTCGCGCCGCTTCAATATCGAGGTCCAGCCGCAGCTGGTGCTGTTGCAGAAGACCCTGCTCAATATTGAAGGTCTGGGCCGGCAGCTTGACCCCGACCTTGACCTCTGGCAGACCGCCAAACCCATTCTCGAGCAGTGGATGAAGGAGCAGGTCGGCTGGCGCGGTTTCCTTGACCGCCTGAAACAGGAGGCACCGCAGTACGCGCACATCCTGCCGGCCCTGCCGCGGCTGCTCCAGCAGGCCCTGGCCGCGCGCGCTGAGGCGGTCCCGGACCCCAGCCTGCTGCTCAAGCGTCTCGTCGCCGAGCAGCGACGCACTAACTTGCTGCTCGGCGTCGTCGTCTACTTCGGCGGCGGCCTGCTCGCAGGCATCCTCGCGGTGCAGCTATTCATCTATTTGCACTCCGGCTGGTAATTCACCGGAGGGGGTGGCCAAGGGGCTGAAACCTTAAAAATATTCATGTTTTTCAGGAAAAGCACGCGGCTATAATCGGGGCAATTTTTTCCTGCGGAAACAGTTCCGCCTGACCGGAGACTGCATGAATACGCTGCTAGTTTTTGTCCTGGTTTACCTGTTCATTTCGCTGGCTATCGGGCTCTACGCCGCTACCCGTGTCAAAAACTCGACCGACTATGCCGTGGCGGGCCGTTCCTTGCCGCTTCCCATCGTCATCGCCACCGTGTTTGCCACCTGGTTCGGCTCTGAAACCGTACTCGGCATTCCGGCGCGATTTGCTGAAGAAGGTCTGGGCGGCACCATCGAGGATCCGTTCGGCGCGTCGCTGTGCCTGATCTTTGTAGGCCTGTTCTTCGCGCGCAAGCTGTACCGGATGAACCTGGTCACCATTGGCGACTATTACAAGCAGCGTTACAACCGCACGGTCGAGGTGATCGTCTCGATCTGTATCGTCCTCTCCTACCTCGGCTGGGTCTCGGCGCAGATTACGGCGATGGGACTGGTTTTCAACGTGCTCACGCAGGGTGCCGTGTCGATGAGCATGGGTATGGTGATCGGTGCGTCCATCGTGCTGCTCTACACGCTGTTCGGTGGTATGTGGTCGGTGGCCCTGACCGATGCTTTCCAGATGCTGCTGATCGTTGGCGGCATGCTGTTCATTGGCTGGCTGGTGGCCGGGCAGGCCGGTGGTGCGGACGTGGTCATCAACCATGCCGCCGCCGCTGGCAAGCTGAACCTCCTGCCCGAGCCGACCACGGCCGGCATTCTGGCTTTCGTCGGTGCGGCCGTCACCATCATGTTCGGCTCCATTCCGCAGCAGGACGTCTTCCAGCGGGTCATGTCAGCCCGCAATGAGACCATCGGCGCTGCCGGCGCCGTCATCGGTGGCTCGTTGTACTTCGTCATCGCCTTCATCCCGATGTTTCTCGTGTACGCTTCGCAGCTGATCGATCCTCAGGTATTCGAGTCGCTGCTGTCCGAAGATCCGCAGCTGATCCTGCCCACACTGATCCTCAAGGACACGCCCCTTTTCGCCCAGATCCTGTTCTTCGGCGCGCTGCTCTCGGCCATTATGTCGACCGCCAGCGGCACGCTGCTGGCGCCCAGTATCACGCTGGCCGAGAACATCATCCGCGAGATCCGCCCCATGAATGACCGTCAGTTCCTGCTGACGATCCGTATCGTGGTCGTCTGCTTCGCGATTGCGGTCACCGCCTTCGCGCTGCTCTCGCAGGGCATGTCGATCTACGAGATGGTCGGAAATTCGTACAAGGTACCGCTGGTCGGCGCCTTCGTTCCGCTGGTCATGGGCCTGTACTGGAAGCGTGCAACGACGCAGGGTGCGCTGATGTCCGTCATCGGCGGCCTCGGCTCGTGGCTGTTGATGGAGATCTTCGGCGCCGAATCCATCTGGCCGCCCCAGCTGGTCGGCTTGCTGGTGGCATTTGCCGGCATGATCATCGGTTCGCTTGCACCGCAGCGTCTGGGAAAGGCGGGCGCTCCCGCCTGAGCTTTCCCATGGCAGCCTCCCGGTCGAAACCCTTTATAATTCAAGGTTTTCGAAAATTTGCAGGGAGGAAGCAACCATGCCGATCTATGCATATCGCTGCGAAGCTTGCGGTTTCGCCAAGGATGCGCTGCAGAAGATCTCTGACGCCCCGCTGACCGACTGCCCGGAGTGCGGTAAGCCCGCGCTTCGCAAGCAGGTGACCGCCGCAGGCTTCCAGCTCAAGGGAACCGGCTGGTATGTGACCGATTTCCGCGGCGGCAGCAATGGCAGCCCGGCAACCCCGGCCAAGGCCGAGTCCTCCGCGAATGCCGGTACCGCTGGGGCCACTACCTCCGCGGCCAGTACCTCCGCCGCCAGCAGCACCGGCGCCACCGATAGCAAGCCGGCCGCCGCCGCGACCTGACCCCGCCCCCATGCGCAAATACTTCATTACCGGCCTGCTGGTCCTCGTTCCCCTCGCGATTACGCTCTGGGTACTGAACCTGATCATCGGGGTGCTCGACCAATCGCTGCTTCTGCTGCCGCCGGAGTTTCAGCCGGTGTCGCTGTTCGGCTTCCATCTGCCGGGCTTTGGCGCCGTGGTCACGCTGTTAATCATCTTCTTGACCGGTCTCGTGACCCGCAACATCATCGGCAACCGCTTGCTGCTGCTGTGGGAACAACTGCTCCGCCGCATCCCGGTGGTGAACTCGATCTATTCCAGCGTCAAGCAAGTCTCCGATACGCTGCTGTCCTCGAGCGGTAACGCCTTCCGCAAGGCTTTGCTGGTGCAGTACCCGCACGCTGGCTCGTGGACCATCGCTTTCCAGACCGGCATGCCTGGCGGCGACGTGAAGAATCATCTGCAGGGCGACTATGTCAGCGTGTATGTGCCGACCACGCCGAACCCCACCTCGGGATTTTTCCTGATGTTCCGCCGGCAGGACACCATTGAACTCGACATGAGCGTCGATGAGGCGCTGAAGTACATCGTGTCGATGGGTGTGGTCGCGCCACCGCCGAAAAAGCCGGCCATTGTCACCCTGCCCCCCGAGACTGAAAAACACTGACCTTACGAGACTTCAATCATGTCCATGCGAACACATTACTGCGGCCTGACCACCGAGGCGCAGCTGGGCCAGACCGTCAGCCTGTGCGGCTGGGTGCATCGCCGCCGCGACCATGGCGGCGTTATCTTCATTGACCTGCGCGACCGCGAGGGGCTGGTGCAGGTCGTCTGCGACCCGGACCGCGCCGACATGTTCAAGGCCGCCGAGTCCGTGCGCAACGAGTACTGCCTGCGCATCATCGGCCTCGTGCGCGCACGCCCGGTCGGCACCGAGAATGCCGGACTGAAGTCAGGTAAGATCGAGGTGCTCTGCCATGAGCTTGAGGTACTCAATGCCTCGGTCACGCCGCCGTTTCAGCTGGATGACGACAACCTCTCCGAGACCACGCGCCTCACACACCGCGTGCTCGACCTGCGCCGTCCGCAGATGCAGAACAACTTGCGCCTGCGCTACCGCGTATCGATGGAGGTACATAAATTCCTCGATGCGAACGGATTTATCGACATCGAAACGCCGATGTTGACGAAGTCCACGCCGGAGGAGGCACGCGACTACCTCGTGCCGTCCCGCGTCAACGCCGGTCATTTCTTCGCGCTGCCGCAGTCGCCGCAGCTGTTCAAGCAGCTGCTCATGGTCGCCAACTTCGACCGCTACTACCAGATCACCAAGTGCTTCCGCGACGAAGACCTGCGCGCCGACCGTCAGCCCGAGTTCACGCAAATTGACTGCGAGACCTCGTTCCTGACCGAGCAGGAAATCCGCGACATGTTCGAAGGCATGATCCGTGGTGTTTTCAAGAACGTGCTGGACATCGACCTGCCGAACCCGTTCCCGGTGATGGACTTCGCCACTGCCATGGGCAAGTACGGCTCCGACAAGCCGGACATGCGCGTGAAAATGGAATTCACCGAACTCACCGACGTAATGAAAGACGTCGAGTTCAAGGTGTTCTCCGGCGCGGCCAACATGGACAACGGTCGCGTGGTCGGCCTTCGTGTGCCGGGTGGTGCTGCGATGCCGCGCTCCGAGATCGATGCCTACACCCAGTTCGTTGCGATCTACGGCGCGAAAGGTCTGGCATACATCAAGGTGAATGAACTGGCCAAGGGTCGTGATGGCCTGCAGTCGCCGATCGTCAAGAACATTCACGATGCTGCATTGACGAAAATCCTCGAGCTGACCGGTGCGCAAGATGGCGACCTGATTTTCTTCGGCGCCGACAAAGCGAAAATCGTCAACGATGCCATCGGCGCGCTGCGCGTGAAGATTGGTCACAGCGACTTCGGGCGCAAAGGCGGCTTGTTCGATGAGGACTGGCGTCCGCTGTGGGTGGTCGACTTTCCGATGTTCGAGTACGACGAAGACGAGAAGCGCTGGAACGCGCTGCACCATCCGTTCACTGCGCCGAAGGCTGGTCACGAGGACTTCATCTCGACTGCGCCGGGCAAAGCAATCGCGCAAGCGTATGACATGGTGCTCAACGGTTGGGAGCTCGGCGGCGGCTCGGTGCGTATTCATCGCGCCGATGTGCAGAGCAAGGTGTTCAAGGCACTCAACATCAATGACGAAGAAGCGCAGATCAAGTTCGGCTTCCTGC
>CAZESK010000091.1:0-7279 GCA_964515155.1 uncultured Bifidobacterium sp. | reverse complement strand
CCCTTCCCGAAACATCCGGGGCAAAGGCGGAGAATTTTGGCGTCCCCACGGGGATTCGAACCCCGGTACTCACCGTGAAAGGGTGATGTCCTAGGCCTCTAGACGATAGGGTCAAAACCTGGACGGATTCTTGCGAATCATCTCGACACTTTGGTGGAGGTAAGCGGGATCGAACCGCTGACCTCTTGCATGCCATGCAAGCGCTCTCCCAGCTGAGCTATACCCCCCTGTGCAGCAGAAGCGAGATTATAGCCAATTCTTTTCTCACGTGTAAATCCGATTAAGAAAAATTTTTACAGGTAGGCCGCAACCCGCTGCAGCACCTGATCGCGGCCGAACAGGGCAAGTACCGCGTCAACCGACGGCGTCTGAAGCTGACCGGTCACGGCGAGCCGCAGCGGCATCGCCAGCTGAGGCATCTTCATCTGGTGGTCGGCCAGCACCTGCTTCATCAGCGCGGCGATGGCTTCCTTGGTCCAGTCGACGGTTTTCGCCGCCTCGGCGAACTGGCGCAGGGCCGCGCGCGCGGCCTCGGTCATGTGCTGCGCAACCAGCGCCGGGTCAGCCTTCGGCTCACGGTAAAACAGCATCGCCGCATCGGCCAGTTCGACGATGCTGTTCGTGCGGTCCTTCATCAGCGCGATGACATCCGCCACCTGGGGCATGCCGTCGAACTTCGCGCCATCGCGCTCGAGCTGCGGCATCGCCAGCTCGGCAAGGCGCGTATTGTCGGCCAGCTTGATGTAGTGGTTGTTCAGCCACGCCAGCTTTTCCGGATTGAACTGCGCCGGCGACTTGGTTAGGTGGTCCAGGTCAAACCACTCGCAGAACTGCGTCATGCTGAAGATTTCGTCGTCGCCGTGGCTCCAGCCCAAGCGCGCGAGGTAGTTCAGCATGGCTTCCGGCAGGTAGCCCTGTGCCGGATATTCCATGACGCTCACCGCGCCATGGCGCTTGGAGAGCTTCTCGCCATCGGCGCCGAGAATCATCGGCACATGGCCATAGACCGGCAGCTCGCCGCCGAGTGCCTTGAGAATGTTGATTTGGCGCGGTGTGTTGTTCACGTGGTCGTCGCCGCGAATCACGTGCGTGATTTTCATGTCCCAGTCATCGACCACAACGCAGAAGTTGTAGGTGGGGGTGCCGTCCGGGCGCGCGATGACAAGATCATCAAGCTCGCGGTTGGAGATCGTGATCCGCCCCTTGACCGCGTCGTCCCAGCTGACGTCGCCCTCGAGCGGGTTCCTGAAACGCACCACCGGCTGCACGCCCTCGGGAATCGCGGGCAGAGTCTTGCCCGGCTCGGGACGCCAGGTGCCGTCGTAGCGCGGCTTGTCGCCGGCGGCGCGCTGGCGCTCGCGCATGGCCTCCACCTCCGCCGGTGTGCAGTAGCAGTGATAGGCGCTGCCGTCTTGCAGCATCTGCGCAATCACCGCGCGGTAGCGATCCATCCGCTGCATCTGGTAGAACGGGCCTTCGTCGTGGGCCAGGCCGAGCCACTGCATGCCGTCGATAATGGCCTGCACCGCCTCCGGCGTGGAGCGCTCCAGATCGGTGTCCTCAATGCGCAGGATGAAGGTGCCGCCAAAGCGGCGCGCATAGGCCCAGGCGAAAAGCGCGGTACGCGCGCCGCCAAGATGGAGGTAGCCGGTGGGGCTGGGGGCAAATCGGGTGCGGACGGTCATGAAACTGCTCGGAGGCCTCGGGGAAACCGCTATTTTAGCGGGTGCGGCGCCAGGCAGTCCGCGTCACAGTGGTCGCTGATAGAATCGCGGTTTCCCCAATTCCGTCCCGCCCGGCAATGAGCGTCGCCCCATCCTCCGCATCCCGCAAGCTGTTCGTCACCACTGCGCTCCCCTATGCAAATGGTGCCTTCCATATCGGCCATATCATGGAGTACATCCAGGCCGACATCTGGGTGCGCTTCATGCGCATGCGCGGGCACGAGGTGAATTTCGTGGGGGCCGACGATGCGCACGGTGCGCCGATCATGATCGCGGCCGAGAAGGCCGGTGTGACGCCGCAGGAATTCGTGGCAAATATCGCCGCCGGCCGCAAGCAGTACCTGGATGGCTTTCATATCGCCTTCGATAACTGGCACTCGACCGATGGTGAGGAGAACCATGCACTGTCGAAGGAAATCTACCGCCGCCTGCGCGACGACGCGAAGCTGATCACCACGCGCACGATCGAGCAATTCTACGACCCGGTGAAGAACATGTTTCTGCCGGACCGCTACATCAAGGGCGAATGCCCGAAGTGCGGTGCGAAGGATCAGTACGGCGATTCCTGCGAAGTGTGCAGCGCGGTGTATGCGCCAACCGACCTGAAGCATCCCTACTCGACGCTGACTGGCGCTGCACCGGTGATGAAGAGTTCGGAGCACTACTTCTTCCAGCTGTCGGACCCGAAGTGCGTGGAGTTCCTGCGCAACTGGGCGCTGGACCCGCAGCGGCTGCAGCCGGAAGTGGCGAACAAGGCGCGCGAGTGGCTCGATAGCGAATCGGGCCTCGGTGATTGGGACATTTCTCGTGATGCGCCGTATTTCGGTATCGAGATTCCGGACGCGCCGGGCAAGTATTTTTACGTCTGGCTGGATGCGCCGATCGGCTACCTCGCGTCGCTCAAGAACTACTTCGACAGGATCGGCCGCGATTTCGACGCCTTCCTTGCCGACCCGGCCACCGAGCAGTATCACTTCATCGGTAAGGACATCACCTACTTCCACACACTGTTCTGGCCGGCGATGCTGCACTTTTCCGGCATGAAGGTGCCGAACAATGTGTTCGTGCACGGCTTCATCACGGTCAGCGGTGAAAAGATGTCGAAGTCACGCGGTACCGGCATCTCGCCGCTGCGCTATCTCGAGATCGGCATGAACCCCGAATGGCTGCGCTACTACATCGCAGCCAAGCTGAACGCGCATGTCGAGGACGTGGACTTCAACCCGGAAGATTTCGTCGCCCGCGTCAACAGCGATCTGGTCGGCAAGTACATCAATATCGCCAGCCGCGCGGCCGGCTTCATCGCGAAGAAATTCGACGGCAAGCTCGCCATGGGCTGGGCCACGGCCGATGATGCCTTCCTCAGGGGGCTGCGTGCAGCCGGCGACGACATCGCTGCGCTGTACGAGGCGCGCGACTACGGCAAGGCGCTACGCATGGTGATGGAGCAGGCCGACGTGGTGAATGCCTATGTCGATGCGAACAAGCCATGGGAACTGGCCAAGGATCCGGCCAACAATGCCAAGACCCAGGAGGTCTGCTCGCGCTTGCTGGAAGCCTTCCGCATCCTGACCATCTACCTCAAGCCGGTACTGCCGGCGCTGGCGGCGCGGGTCGAGTCGCTGCTCAACATCGAGCCGCTGCAGTGGCGCGATATCCTGACCGCATTACCGGATCAGCACAGCATGCAGCCCTACGCGCACCTGATGACCCGCGTGGAGACGACCATGCTGGACGCACTCTTCGAGCCGCCGGCGGAAGCCGCTCCGGTCGTCGCCAGCGCCGACGCTGATACCGACATCGAGGCTATCGACGCTGAGATCAAGATCGACGATTTCATGAAGATTGACCTGCGCATTGCGCAGATCGTCGACTGCACCCATGTCGAGGGATCGGACAAGTTACTGCGCCTGACGCTCGATGTTGGCGAGGGTCGCCTGCGTAACGTTTTCTCCGGCATCAAGTCGGCTTATAGGCCGGAAGACCTGAAGGGCAAGCTGACGGTCATGGTTGCCAATCTGGCACCGCGCAAGATGAAGTTCGGCGTGTCCGAAGGCATGGTGCTGGCCGCCAGCGCGAAGGATGAGAAGGCCAACCCCGGCATCTACATCCTCGAACCCTGGCCGGGCGCGACACCGGGCATGCGGATCCGCTGAGCCCGGCTGCGGGCAGAGTAAAATAGGCACTGAATTTTCCAGCAACTACCCGGGATTGTCTGGCCATGAGTCTTATCAAGAAAAGCGGTTACGTCTCCGAGTTCACCAGCTTCCTTACTGAGCTGAAACAACTGAATCCGAAGCTGGAGGCCGAGCAGCAGGCGGGCCGCGCCCGGCTGTGGGACAAGCAGAAGCTCGACCTCGACGAGATGCGCCGCGCGCAAGCCTCCCGCGTCAAGCAAAAAGCTTACGTCTACCTGTCGAACTGATCGTCTGAACCGTGAGCATCAGCACCGAAGCGCCGGCTGACGGCGCGCCGATGACCCTGCCGGACAATCCGCAGGGCAGCACGCCGGATGTCGTTGATGGCGTCGCATTTGCGAAACTGTACGGTGAGCCGCTGTTCAAGCTGCCGAATGACCTGTACATCCCGCCCAATGCGCTCGAGGTCTTCCTCGAAGCCTTCGAAGGTCCGCTCGACCTGCTGCTCTACCTGATCCGCAAGCAGAACTTCAATATCCTCGATATCCCTCTGGCGGCAGTCACGCACCAGTATCTCGAGTACATCGAGCAGATCCGCCGTCACAATCTCGAACTGGCCGCCGACTACCTGCTGATGGCCGCCATGCTCATCGAGATCAAGTCGCGCATGCTACTGCCGGCGAAAAAGGTGGAGGGCAGCGAAGAAGCGCTTGACCCGCGTGCGGAGCTGGTACGCCGCCTGCTCGAGTACGAGCAGATCAAGGTGGCTGCCTTCGAGCTGGACACCCTGCCGCAGGTCGGCCGCGACTTCGTGCGTACGCAAGTCTATGTCGACCAGACCGTGGTTACCCGCTTCCCGGACGTGAACATTACCGACCTGCAGGCCGCGTGGAATGATCTGCTGCGGCGTGCAAAACTGACCGCCCGGCATACGATCACGCGCGAGGAGCTTTCGGTACGCGAGCACATGACCGGTATCCTGCGCCGCCTGCAGAGCGCGAAGTTCGTCGAATTCCAGGACCTGTTCGATCCGTCGCGGGGCGTGCCGGTAGTGGTGGTGAACTTCATCGCACTGCTGGAGCTGGCCAAGGAAACCCTCATCGAGATCACGCAAGCCGAGGCCTTCGCACCGATTTATGTGCGACTTGCCTATTCGCCGAACTAACCGCCATCCCCTCTCTGTGGCTGGTGCGGCAAGGGCGCTGACACCGGCAGCTTTCAACGACCGATACTCCCCATGAAAATCATTTCCTCGGTCGCAGAATTGCGCGATCACCTGCTCGGACAGCTACGCACCGCTTTCGTGCCGACGATGGGTAACCTGCACGAGGGCCATCTGTCGCTGATGCGGCTGGCACGCAGGCACGGCGATCCGGTCGTGGCGTCCATTTTCGTGAACCGCCTGCAGTTCGGTCCGAACGAGGACTTCGATAAGTACCCGCGCACCTTCGCCGCGGACATCGAAAAGCTCGAAAAAGAAGGCGTCTACGTGCTGTTCGCGCCGACAGAGAAAGACATCTATCCGGAACCGCAGGAGTTCCGGATCCAGCCACCGAACGATCTCGGCAACATACTCGAAGGCGAGTTCCGGCCCGGCTTCTTCACCGGCGTGACCACGATCGTGATGAAGCTGTTCTCCTGCGTGCAGCCACGCGTGGCCGTGTTCGGTAAAAAGGACTACCAGCAGCTGATGATCGTGCGGAAGATGGCGCGCCAGTTCGCGCTGCCGACCGAGATCATCGCGGCCGAGACCTGGCGCGCAGACGACGGACTGGCGCTCTCCTCGCGCAACGGCTATCTGTCCGATACCGAGCGCGCCGAGGCGCCGACGCTGTATCGCGAGCTCAACGCTGTGGCCGATGAAGTGCGAGCCGGCCATCTCGATGTATCGCTCCTGGAAAGAAACGCGATGCAACGGCTCGCCGACCGGGGTTGGAAGCCGGACTATGTTGCAATCCGCAAGCGTATCGACCTGCAGCCGCCGACCGTTGGCGACCTTGCGACGAGCGAACCGCTGGTCGTGCTGGCTGCCGCCAAGCTCGGCACCACGCGCCTGATCGACAACCTCGAAATCTGATGGCGACGGGCCTGTTGCGCAGCCTGCTCGCCGCAACGCTCCTGCTGTGTTCCGCCGCCCGGGCCGAGGTGGCTGTCACCGACGACGCAGGTCGTCGGGTTGCCCTGGCCGTCACTGCCACGCGCATCGTCAGCCTCGCGCCACATGCCACCGAATTACTGTTCGCCGCCGGCGCGGGTAACAGGATCGTCGGCGTCTCCGACTACAGCGACTTTCCTGCCGATGCACGACAACTCCCATCGGTAGGCGGCAGCATGCAGCTGGACCTCGAGCGCATTGTTGCGCTCAAGCCCGACCTGATCGTTGCCTGGAAAAGCGGCAATAGCCCGAAACAGATTGCCCGGCTGCGCGCGCTGGGCTTGACCGTATTCGAGAGCGAACCACGCCAACTCGACGAGGTAGCCACGTCGCTGGAGCGACTCGCTACGCTCGCAGGCAGCGAGCAGGGGCGTGTTGAGGCTACCCGGTTCCGGAGTGGGCTGGCGGCACTGCGCGAACGGTATGCCCAACGCTCGCCGGTGACGGTGTTTTATCAGATCTGGCCCTCACCGCTGATGACACTCAACGATGGGCACATCGTTTCCGAAGCTATCCGCCTGTGCGGTGGCAGGAATGTATTCGGGCAGCTACGCGTGCTGGCACCCACTGTCAGCCGTGAGGCCGTGGTGCGGGCAGATCCGGAGACAATCTTCGTCAGCGACGAGCGTGGCGAGGCTGTCGAGCGCTGGCGTGCCTTTCCCCGAATGAAGGCGGTTCGGGGCGGACATCTGTTCCGCATGGATGGCAGCGTCATGAACCGTGCGGGCCCGCGCCTGCTGGAAGCAACCGAGACCCTGTGCGAGCACATCGACCGCGCTCGACGCTAATAACCAAGATACATCACGATCAAGAGAGACACACATGGACGCAGCGTACATCGACAAGCTCAAGCAGGCCGGGCGCGGCACACTGCCCGAGCATCTGGGCTTTGAACTGCTGTCAGCCTCCGAGGGCTGCATCACGGCTGCATTCGATATCCACCCCCACCACCTCGCACCGAACGGCTTCCTTCACGCCGCGTCGATCATCATGCTGGCTGATAGCTGCTGCGGCTTCGGCTGCATGGTGCACCTGCCGGAGGGTGCGCAGAGCTTCACCACGATCGAGATCAAGAGCAACCACCTCGGCACCGCGCGTGAGGGTCGCGTCGAGTGCGAGGCCAAGCCGGTGCATCGGGGGCGCACCACACAGGTGTGGGATGCGACGGTGACGGCAGCAGGCAAGACGATTGCGCTGTTCCGCTGTACGCAGATGATCCTGTGGCCGAAGGCGGGGTGAGCGGCATTGCCGCGGTCCGCTGC
>CAZESK010000090.1:0-7424 GCA_964515155.1 uncultured Bifidobacterium sp. | reverse complement strand
CCGAGCGGGAAGCCCTCGGAAAAATACAGCAGGCTGACCCAGAACAATTTGGAACGCAGCAGCTTGGGTGGGGAGGTCGGGTCGGCAGGCGGATTCATGCGGCTCGTTTGCGAAGGCGGAAGACAGCGAGGCTGCCGCGCCAGTTCGGCAGGAAGTGAACAGGGCTGCCACCCTCGGCCAGCGCAACGCACTCGAGCACTTCGAGCCCGACCTCGCGGGCAAGTTCCTCGAAGTCACGGATGGTTGCGCAACGCAGGTTGGGGGTGTCATACCACTGGTAAGGCAGGCTTTCGGACACCGGCATGCGACCCCACAGCAGCGACAGCCGATGCGGCCAATGCGCAAAGTTCGGGAAAGATACGATGGCCTCGCGGCCCACACGCGCAACATCACGCAATACCTCTTCGACGTGCTTCATCATCTGCAAAGCGGACAGACAGAGTACGGTGTCGAACGCATCGTCGGCGAACATGGCCAGTCCGTCTTCGAGATTCTGCTGAATCACGTTTACGCCGCGCTGCACGCAGCGCGGTATTTTCGCGTCATCAATCTCCACGCCATAGCCTCGGCACTGCTTATGGCGCTGCAGGTAGTCGAGCATCGCGCCGTCACCACAACCGAGATCGAGCACGCGCGAGCCGGGCGCTACCCAATGGGCAATAAAGGCGAGGTCGGCACGCAGGCCGGTGACATGCCCGGTCATCATGCGGCCTCCTTGTGCGCCGGCGCAGCGGCTGTGGCGCTGCCGAGCTGCAGCCAGACCTTCTCATAGTAGGCGCGCACCACACCCATATAGCGGGGATCGTCGAGCAGGAAGGCGTCATGGCCGTGCGGGGCGGCAATCTCGGCGTAGGTGACATCGCGCTCATTCTTCACCAACGCCTGTACGATCTCGCGGCTACGCTCGGGCGCGAAGCGCCAGTCGGTGGTGAACGACACCAGCAAGAACTCGGCCTGCGTGCCGGCCAGCGCTGCCGCAAGGTCGCCGCCATGCGCGCGGGCCGGATCGAAATAGTCGAGCGCCTTCGTGATCAGCAGATAGGTATTCGCGTCGAAATACTCGGAAAACTTGTCGCCCTGATAGCGCAGATAGGATTCGATTTCGAAATCGACGCCAAAGCCAAACTGGTAATTCCCATTGCGCAGCTCGCGGCCGAATTTCTCGGCCATGTCGTCATCGGACAGGTAGGTGATGTGACCAATCATGCGCGCCACTCGCAGGCCGCGTTTGGGCACAACGCCGTGCGAATAAAAATCACCGTCATGGAAATCCGGGTCGGTCAGGATCGCCTGACGGGCGACGTCATTGAAGGCGATGTTCTGTGCCGAGAGCGTCGGCGTGGACGCAATCACGAGGCAGTGCGCGACGCGCTCCGGGTACAACATGCTCCAAGCGAGCGCCTGCATGCCGCCGAGCGAGCCACCCATCACGGCGGCGAACTTGCCAATACCGAGCCGATCGGCCAGGCGCGCCTGTGCGTGTACCCAATCCTCGACGGTCACCACCGGGAACGATGCGCCGTAAGGTTTGCCGGTCGCCGGATTGACATGCATCGGACCAGTCGAGCCAAAACAGGAGCCGGGGTTGTTGACGCCGATGACGAAAAAGCGGTCGGTGTCGAGCGGCTTGCCGGGACCAACCATGTTGTCCCACCAGCCATCGCTTTTCGGCTTGCCTTCGTACTTGCCAGCCACATGGTGGGAGGCATTCAGCGCGTGGCAGACCAGCACCGCATTCGAGCGCTCGGCGTTGAGCGTGCCATAGGTCTCGTAGACCAGCGTGTAATCGGTCAGCACCGCGCCGCTCTGCAAAGGCAGGGGCTCGGCGAAATGCATGGACTGGGGAGTGACGAAGCCGATCGATTTCATGTCAGGACCAACAACAAAAAAGCCCGAGAGCACTGGCTGTCGGGCTTGATTCGTGATCGATTCGAGCTCGCTTTAGCCGTATTTGTTCGGGAAGTTCCCCTGCGCCCGCAAGCTAAGGTCAAATCGGCGCATTGCGTGAAGGATAGCGAAAGCGCAGGGATGCGTCAAACGCCCGGGGTATTGCAGAAGGTATGGCGGGTTTCGCCTTCGGCTCTACCCTCCCTATGGCTGATAGGCATGTCCGAACGACTAGGGCCGGTAGTGGCTGATGGTCATGTCCGAATGAATTTGGCCGGTAGTCCCATAGGGCGGATAGAGCGCAGCGAAATCCGCCGCACACCGCCCTCACACCAACCTCAACCGCTCCACTGCCTCGGTAATCGCTGCCGGCTCGTACACCTTCAGGACTTTCCTGGCCACTGGCTCAAGCAGGGTCAGGTCGCTACCCAGGATCTCCTGCTTCACGGCCAGCAGCTGCGCCGGATGCATCGAGAACTCACGCAAGCCAAGGCCGAGGAGCAGGCGGGTCAGACGGGTATCGCCGGCGATCTCGCCGCAGACCGCGACCGGGATGCCGGCCTTCGCGCCGGCAGAGATCGTCATGGCCAGCAGCTGCAATACTGCTGGGTGCAGCGGGTTGTACAGGTGTGCGACCTCGTGATCGACGCGATCGATCGCCAGGGTGTACTGGATCAGGTCATTGGTGCCAATCGAGAGGAAATCCATGCGCTTGACGAACATCGGAAGCGTCAGCGCTGCCGCCGGTATCTCGATCATCGCGCCGACCTTGATGTCGGCGTCAAACTTCTTCTTTGCTTCACGCAGCTGCTGCTTGGCCTGCCCGATCATGGCCAGTGTCTGATCAATCTCGAAGGCATGGGCCAGCATCGGCACCAGCAGGTTGATCGGCCCGTAGGCCGATGCGCGCAGGATGGCCCGCAGCTGGGTCAGGAACATCTGCGGCTCGGACAGGCAGTAGCGGATCGCGCGCAGGCCCAGGGCCGGATTCAGCGCGGTCTCCTCGTCCTTGTCGAGCGGCTTGTCGGCGCCCACGTCAAGGGTGCGTATCGTGACCGGCCGACCCTTCATGGCGATGACGGCCTTGCGATAGGACTCGAACTGCTCATCTTCGGACGGCAACTTGCCGCCGTGGCCGGTACGACCCATGAACAGGAACTCGGAGCGGAACAGACCAACACCGACCGCGCCGGCCTCGAGTGCGCCGGTGCAATCCTCGGGCAATTCGATGTTGGCCAGCAGATGGATGTAGGTACCGTCACGCGTGACCGCAGGCGTCTTCTTTAGCTTGCCGAGCTTCTTGCGCTCACGTAGCAGCTTCGCTTGCGCACCACGGTACTGCTCGAGCACGACCGGCGCCGGATCAACGATCACGATGCCGGCATCGCCGTCGATGATGATCCAGTCGTCCTCGCCGATCAGCGCAGAAGCGTTGGCCATACCGACTGCGGCCGGAATATCCAGGCTGCGCGCAACAATCGCGGTATGCGAGTTCTGGCCACCGAGGTCGGTCACGAAGCCAACGAAGGCCCGGTCGCGGAACTGCAGCATGTCAGCCGGCGAGATATCGTGGGCGACGACGATCATCTGAGGCGCATAGTCGCCCGGCGCGACCGGCTCGGGCGAGGGCAGGGCGTCGGCGCTGCCGGTCAGTATCTTCAGGATGCGCTCGCCGACCTGCAGGATGTCGTTCTTCCGCTCACGGAGATAGGCATCCTCGATCTCGTCGAATTGAGCAGACAGCTCGTCAATCTGCGTCAGCAGGGCCCACTCCGCGTTGTAGTGGCGACTGCGGATGATCTTCAACGGGTGCTCGGCGATGATCGGGTCGGCGAGGATCAGCGCGTGCACATCAATGAACGCTGCCAGTTCGGACGGGGCGTCGGCCGGAAGGTCACGCCGCACGGCCTGCAGCTCGGCATTCACCGCTGCGATCGCCTCGATCAGCCGGTGCACCTCGGCCTCAACCCGTTCCTCTGGCACCAGATAATGCCGGACATCGCGCGCGGCTGGTTTGAGCAGATGCGCGCGGCCAATCGCAATACCACGCGATACCGGGATGCCATGAAGAGTGAAAGAGGCCATCGGGAGCCTTACTCGCTCTCGCCGAAGCGAGCCTCGATCAGCGCAACCAACGAATCGAAGCACGCCTGCTCGTCGGGCCCCTCGGTCTCCAGCAGGACAGTCGAGCCCTTGCCGGCAGCCAGCATCATCACGCCCATGATCGATTTCGCATTCACGCGTCGCTCATTGCGGGTGAGCCAGACCTCACTTTGGTATTTCGCCGCGAGCTGGGTGAGCTTGGCCGATGCACGCGCATGCAGGCCGAGCTTGTTGATGATTTCTATGTCCCTGCTGATCATGGTTATTGTTATCCGGGTTTACGTAGGAGAGAGTCGCACACGGTTATCGACGCGGCAGGCGCCATTCTGGCCACCGGCCAGCGCCATCTCGACCGCCACGTCGAGCGTGTTATGGCGATAGGTGATCGCACGCAGCAGCATCGGCAGGCTGATACCGGCGATCACCTCAACCGTTCCGGGGTCGCACAGGGCCAGGGTGCAATTGCTCGGGGTGCCACCCATCACGTCCGTGATCACCAGCACGCCCGAACCGTCATTGATGCGGGCAATCGCCGCCTGTGCGAGACGGCGAACCTCGTCCGTGCTCTGGTCGGCGACGACATCAATCGCCTCCAGCCGCTCGGGCAGGCCGCGGAAGACATGGGTGGCCGCCTCGATGAAGGCGCGGCCCAGCGGCGCGTGCGTCAGTAACAGGATGCCGACCATGGCGGGCAAGGTTAGTTGTTGTGCAGATTTTCCAGCGTATCGATAAACATGCCGGCCACATCAAAGCCCGTCTGTTGCATGATTTCCTGGAAACAGGTCGGGCTGGTCACGTTGATCTCGGTCAGATAGTGGCCAATGACATCCAATCCTACCAGTATTAAGCCACGCTCCAGCAGGATCGGCGCGAGCGCCTCGCCGATCTCGCGCTCCCGTGCCGAGATCGGCAGCGCGATGCCGGTGCCGCCAGCGGCGAGGTTGCCACGCACCTCGCCCGCCTGTGGTACGCGGGCCAGGCAAAAGGGAACGACCTTCCCGCCGATCAGCAATACACGGCGGTCGCCTTCGATGATCTCGGGAATATAGCGCTGGACCATGATGGTGCGCGTGCCATCGGCCGTCAGCGTCTCGGTGATCGCTCCCAGGTTCATGCCATCGTCGCGCACACGGAAGATGCCCGTGCCGCCCATGCCATCGAGGGGCTTGAGGATGATGTCGCGATGCGCCGCATGGAAGGCGCGCACCTGCGCGGCGTCGCTCGTCACCAGCGTCGGCGCGGTGAACTGGGGGAATCCCGTGATGGCCAGCTTTTCATTGTGGTTGCGAATCGCCGCCGGCCGGTTGACCACGCACGCGCCCTGCGACTCGGCCAGTTCGAGCAGGTAAGTCGCGTAGATATACTCCATGTTGAACGGCGGGTCGGTGCGCTCCACCACAACATCGACGTCCGACAACGGCCGTAGCAGCTGCTCCTCGACGCGAAACCAGCTGCCGGCCTCGCCAGTCAGCGCGATGCGTGACACATTCGCCAGAACGCGGCCGTCGGAGACGATCATGTCCGCGTGGCCAAAGGCATGCAGCTCGTGCCCGCGCGCGGCAGCCTCGCGCATCATCGCGTAGGTCGAATCCTTTTTTAGGTTGAAGCCCGACAGCGGGTCAGCAGCGAAGGCGATCTTCATGCGGTGGCCTTCGCGCTCAATAGACTTCCGGGTTCGGATCGGTCTTCTCGATCTCCAGTGATGCCGCGAGCAGCGCCAGCCGGGCAACTACGCCATACATATAAAACCGGTTCGGTGCCGCAGTGCCCGGCTTGGCCGAGAGGTCGGGCAGCGCATGCTGCTGGGCGAACGCAAGCGGCACGAAATGCGCGCCGGGCGAATTCAGATTCTCGTCGATGCCGCGCTCGGCATGCACGCGGTAAAAGCCGCCGACGACATAGCGGTCGACCATATAGACCACCGGCTCAGCGACCGCGTCATTGATGTGCTCGAAGGTATGCACACCCTCCTGCAGGATTACGTCTGATACCTCGAGGCCTTCCTTGACGACCGACATCTTGTTGCGCTGCTTTCGGTTCAGGTCCTTGACCTCGCTGGCGTCGCGCACGGTCATGATGCCCATGCCGTAGGTACCGGCGTCAGCCTTTACGATCACGAATGGCGTCTCCTTGATCCCGTACTCCTTGTACTTCTTGCGGATCTTGGCCAGTAGCATGTCGACGTTCTGTGCAAGGCAGTCCTCGCCGGTACGCTCATGAAAATTGATGCCGGTGCACTTGGCAAAATAGGGGTTCACCATCCACGGATCGACGTCGATCAATTTGCCGAACTTTTTTGCCACCTCGTCGTAGGCGGCGAAATGGTTGGTCTTGCGACGTACCGCCCAGCCGGCATGCAGGGGCGGCAGCAGGGTCTGTTCGTGCAGGTCCTCGAGAATGGCCGGAATTCCGGCCGACAAGTCGTTGTTGAGAAGGATGGTGCAGGGATCGAAGTTCTTCAGGCCGAGACGACGGCCATTGGCCGAGCGCTCCAGGGGTTCGAGTGTCAGCGTACTGCCATCGGGCAGCTCAAGCGTGGTCGGTTCCTTGATGTCCTCGGCCAGCGTGCCCAGGCGCACGTTCAGCCCGGTCTGGCGGAAGATCTGCATCAGCCGTGCGACGTTCTGCAAATAGAAGGTGTTGCGGGTGTGCTTTTCCGGGATCAGCAGCAGGTTGCGCGCATCAGGGCAGTATTTCTCGATGGCTGCCATCGCCGCCTGCACGGCCAGCGGCAGCATCTCCGGCGCGAGATTGTTGAAGCCGCCCGGGAACAGGTTGGTATCAACCGGTGCGAGCTTGAAGCCGGAGTTGCGCAGGTCGACCGAGCAGTAAAACGGCGGCGTGTGCTCCTGCCATTCGAGACGGAACCAGCGCTCGATCGCCGGCGTTGCGTCGAGGATCTTTTTTTCGAGTTCGAGCAGCGGGCCGTTCAGGGCCGTGACGAGATGGGGAACCATGGGGAGAGCCTTATGAGTATCGGCGGCGCGAGCTCGCGCCGGGGGCTCGATTCTAACGGAATCGGCGATCTTCGCCCCGGATAGGCATCGATTGGAGACAGATGACGGCCCGACACACACCCGCCTGCGGCGCATCGAGCCTCCGAATGAAAAACGCCCTCCGGAGAGGGCGTTTCCCGTGGCCCGGTACGAACGGGCCGGTACTGCAGGGGGAGATCAGGCGCGGTACGCGGTTTCGCCGTGGCTGGAGATGTCGAGGCCTTCGCGCTCGTCCTCTTCCGTCACGCGCAGGCCGACCATCATGTCGACCAGCTTGAACGCCACGTAAGCCACGACAGCCGACCAGACGACGGTGATCACCACGCCCTCGAGCTGCACCAGAATCTGGTGGCCGATCGCGAAATCGTCGGCACCGGTGCCGCCCAGGCCAGGCGCGCTGAACACGCCGGTCAGGATGGCGCCGACGATGCCACCGAT
>CAZESK010000089.1:5088-7477 GCA_964515155.1 uncultured Bifidobacterium sp. | reverse complement strand
ATTCCGACCGCCAGTGGCCGTTCGGTGCCGCTGTCGCAGCTGGCAACGCCGCGCTTCGTCTGGGAGCCGGGTGTCGTCTGGCGCGAGGGACGTCGCTGGTCGGTGACGGTGCAGTCGGATGTGATTGACGGTATCCAGGGGCCGACGGTCTCGGCTCAGATTGATCCGCAGCTCAATGCGCTACGTGCCACGCTGCCACCGGGCTACGAGATTCGTCTGGCCGGCGCGATTGCCGACAGCGGCAAGGCACAGGACGCGATTGCCGCCAATGTGCCGCTGGTGATCTTCATCGTATTCACTCTGCTGATGTTGCAGCTGCATAGCTTCTCGCGCTCCCTGCTGGTGTTTCTGACCGGCCCGCTAGGCGTAGCCGGCGCGGCCCTGGCGCTGCTGATCCTGCAGCGGCCGTTCGGCTTCGTCGCGCAGCTGGGTGTGATTGCGCTGTTTGGCATGATCATCCGGAACTCGGTGATTCTGGTCGACCAGATCGAGCAGGATATCGCGCAGGGCATTCCCGCCTGGGATGCCATCGTCGGATCGGCAGTGCGCCGGTTCCGGCCCATCGTGCTGACCGCAGCGACGGCCGTACTGGCGATGATCCCGCTGTCGCGCTCCGTGTTCTGGGGGCCGATGGCAGTGGCGATCATGGGCGGCCTGATTGTGGCCACCTTGCTGACCATGCTGTTCCTGCCGGCGCTGTATGCAGCGTGGTTCCGGGTGAAGAAGCCGGCATGATCGGGTTAGGCGGCGTTGCGAGGGCGGCGGACAGAGCGCAGCGTCGTCCGTCATGCCCCCTCATCGACCCCGTCACCGCATTTTTTGGGCCGTCTTGTCCTTTTTCCAGTAAAATTCCGGCCTGAAGTCAAACAGCCACTATATGGCATCGCAGGGCGACCGCTTTGACGCTGGGTCGCCCTTTGCTTTTGCCGAAACGGATGCCGGCCGCGCCCTCATGGCGTGGTTGCCGCGAGGATGGCGAAATTGGTAGACGCACCAGGTTTAGGTCCTGACGCCAGCAATGGTGTGGGGGTTCGAGTCCCCCTCCTCGCACCAACCGACTCAACTAACATTACTGGACGATTCACATGGCAACTGCAGTCGAAACACTGGAAAAACTTGAGCGCCGAATTACTCTGACTGTGCCGCTGGCGGAGGTCAGCGAAGAGGTGGAGAAGCGCCTGAAGATCCGCGCGCGCACCGCCAAGGCGCCAGGCTTCCGTCCGGGCAAGGTGCCGATGAAGATGGTCGCCGCACAGTACGGCGCAATCGTCGAGAGCGAAGTCCTCAACGACAAGGTGGGCCGCGCCTTCGGTGAGGCGACCACCGCTAACAACCTGCGCGTCGCCGGTTTCCCGCGTATCGAGCCGAAGTCCGACGAGAAGGTCGACGGCGCACTGGTATTCGAAGCGACCTTCGAGATCTACCCGGAGGTGAAGATCGGGGACCTGGCGTCTGCCGAGATTGAGAAGACCAAGGCCGATGTCGCCGACGCCGAGATCGACAAGACCATCGACATCCTGCGCAAGCAGCGCGTTCATTACCACACCAAGGGTGAGGCTGGCGAGCATGGCGACGGCGGCCCGGATCGTTCGGCGCAGGCCGGTGACCGCGTCACGCTGGACTTCCTCGGCAAGATTGAAGGCGTCGAGTTCGCCGGCGGCAAGGCCGATGATTTTTCTTTCGTGCTCGGCGAAGGCCAGATGCTGAAGGAATTCGAAGACGCTACCCGTGGCATGAAGGCGGGCGAGTCCAAGACTTTCCCGTTGTCTTTCCCGGCGGACTATCACGGCAAGGAGCTGGCCGGCAAGACGGCCGAGTTCGCCATCACGGTCAAGAAAGTCGAGTGGGCGCATCTGCCGGAAGTTGATGCCAATTTCGCCAAGAGCCTCGGCGTGGCCGATGGCGACCTGCAGAAAATGCGTGCAGACATCCGGGCAAACCTCGAACGCGAAGTCGGTAACCGTGTCAAAGCACGTACCAAGGCGAGCGTGATGGATGCGCTGATCAAGGTCGCCGAGCTGGACGTGCCGAAAGCGCTACTGGAGCAAGATGCCGAGCGCCTCGCGGAAATGACACGCCAGGACATGCGCCAGCGTGGCATTGACGTGAAGGACATGCCTTTCCCCGCCGACCTGTTCACGTCTCAGGCTGATCGTCGCGTCCGCCTTGGCCTTATCCTCTCGGAGATGGTCAAGTCCAACAACCTGCAGGCGACCGCAGACCAGATCAAGGCCTATGTCGATGATTTCGCGAGAGCCTATGAGGATCCCCAGCAGGTCGTGAAGTACTATTTCTCCGATCGCAATCGGCTGGCCGAGGTCGAGGCTCTGGTGCTCGAAGAGAACGTCGTCAACTTCGTGCTCTCGAAAGCCAAGGTCACCGAGAAGGC
>CAZESK010000089.1:0-4988 GCA_964515155.1 uncultured Bifidobacterium sp. | reverse complement strand
GGCCAGAGTATCGAGCAGATCGGCAAGGACACCGACCGCGACAATTTCATGTCGGCGGATCAGGCGGCGGAGTACGGCATGATCGACAAGGTACTGACCCATCGCAGCTGATGCTCGTTTCTTGACGACGATCAACGCTTCACTGGCGATCGGGTTGCAAATTTGAAATCGTTTCGCCTGCAGGGCTGTTGCCGGTCAGCGTGACGGATGTTCGAATCGCAGGTAAGATCAGATTCACTTTTTCCATATAGACAGGCCATGTCCGACAAGAAATCCTCCAGCGGCGAGAAGTTGCTCTACTGCTCGTTTTGCGGCAAGAGCCAGCACGAGGTCAAGAAGCTGATTGCCGGCCCGTCGGTGTTCATTTGCGACGAGTGCATCGATCTCTGCAACGACATCATTCGCGATGAGGCGTCGGCGGTCGAGACCGTCAGCCCGAAGTCGGATCTGCCCACACCACAAGAGATATTCGAATTACTGGGCCAGTACGTCATTGGCCAGTCAGCTGCCAAGCGCACGCTGTCGGTGGCTGTCTACAATCACTACAAGCGCCTGCGCCATCTTGGAAAGAAGGATGAGGTCGAACTCGCCAAGAGTAATATCCTGCTGATCGGCCCGACCGGCTCCGGCAAGACGCTGCTGGCTCAGACGCTGGCGCGCATGCTCAATGTGCCCTTCGTGATCGCCGATGCGACCACGCTCACGGAAGCCGGCTATGTCGGGGAGGATGTCGAGAACATCATCCAGAAGCTGCTTCAAAACTGCAATTACGAAGTCGAGAAGGCACAGAAGGGCATTGTGTATATCGACGAGATCGACAAGATCTCGCGCAAGTCGGACAACCCGTCGATCACCCGCGACGTCTCCGGCGAGGGCGTGCAGCAGGCACTGCTGAAGCTGATCGAGGGCACGATGGCCTCGGTGCCACCTCAGGGTGGGCGCAAGCATCCGAATCAGGATTTTGTGCAGATCGACACCACCAACATCCTGTTCATCTGCGGCGGTGCGTTTGACGGCCTCGCGAAGATCATTTCAGACCGTTCCGAGAAGGGCGGTATCGGATTCTCGGCGACGGTCAAAAGCAAGCAGGCTGCCGACAGCCAGAAGATGCAGGATGTCGAGCCAGAGGACCTGATCAAGTTCGGCCTGATTCCTGAACTGGTCGGTCGTCTGCCGGTCGTGGCTACGCTGGCTGAGTTGACCGAGGAAGCGCTGATTCAGATCCTGATCGAGCCGAAGAACGCGCTGATCAAGCAGTACACGAAGCTGCTGGAGATGGAAGGGGCGGAACTCGAGGTGCGGCCGGCAGCGCTCCACGCCATTGCGAGAAAGGCGCTGGCCCGCAAGACGGGCGCGCGCGGCCTGCGCTCGATCGTCGAGCACTCGCTGCTCGATGTCATGTTCGAGCTCCCCAACGAGCAGAACGTTGCCAAGGTAGTGATCGACGAGAACACGATTACGAATGGCGCGAAGCCGCTCCTGATTTACCACGAACAACCGAAGGTATCGGGCGCGAAGTAATCCAGCAGGGTGTGCATTTCGGCTCGCTTTTCGGCGATTTGCTGGTGAAAACCGGCACGATTCTCAAAAAATGTAAGCCGACAGGGACATTCGGGCGATTTTCGAACAAACGCAGTACAATCGACTCGCGTGCAAGGTATACAGGCTTCCATTGAAAAGCCACCGGGAATGAGCTCTCGCGTGGCTTTTTTCGTTCTTTTCCCAGCAAACCGTGTCAGACCGTCCAGGTCCCTGGCCCCGTGCCGAGTGAACTGGTCACATCCGATGCGCTAGATCAGCAGATCTCAGGTAGGTTCAGGGTGTAAATTTGTTGTGCGTGGGGCTTGTGCTCCGGTTTTTCGCGCCAACATGCACCACAGGTATTTACAAAAGGCTCGCCATGACGATGACATCACAGTTTTCCGAACCCACTCTGCTGCCGCTATTGCCGCTGCGGGACGTCGTAGTCTTCCCGCACATGGTTATCCCGCTCTTCGTGGGACGCCCCAAGTCGATCAAGGCGCTCGAGGCGGCGATGGAGCAGGGCAAGAGCATCATGCTGGCTGCTCAGAAAGCCGCTGCCAAGGACGAACCGGCCCCGGAAGACATCTACGAGATCGGCTGTATTGCGAACATCCTGCAGATGCTCAAGCTGCCCGACGGCACAGTGAAAGTGCTGGTCGAGGGCGCTCAGCGCGCACGCATTCACCAGATCACCGAGTCCGACACGCATTTCATGGCCGACCTGTCGCCGGTTGAGTCCGAGTCCGGTGACGAGGCCGAGGTCGAGGCGATGCGGCGCGCCATCGTGCAGCAGTTCGATCAGTATGTGAAGCTGAACAAGAAAATACCGCCAGAGATCCTGACCTCGCTGGCGGGCATCGACGACGCCGGCCGCCTGGCCGACACGATCGCGGCGCATCTGCCGCTGAAGCTCGAGCAGAAACAGGTGATCCTCGAGATCTCGAATGTCGCCAAGCGCCACGAGCACCTGCTCGGCCAGCTCGAGGCTGAGCTCGACATCTTGCAGGTGGAGAAACGTATCCGAGGTCGCGTCAAGCGCCAGATGGAGAAGTCGCAGCGCGAGTACTACCTGAATGAGCAGGTCAAGGCGATCCAGAAGGAGCTCGGCGAGGGAGAGGAAGGCGCCGACCTTGAGGAGCTCGAGAAAAAGATCATCGCGGCCAAGATGCCAAAGGAAGCCCGCGAGAAGGCGCAGAGCGAGCTGAGGAAGCTCAAACTGATGTCGCCGATGTCGGCCGAGGCGACCGTCGTGCGCAATTACATCGATGTGCTGATCGGACTGCCGTGGAAGAAGAAGTCCAAGGTCAATAATGACCTCACGCACGCGGAGAAGGTGCTTGAGGACGACCACTACGGTCTCGACAAGATCAAGGAGCGCATTCTTGAATACCTCGCCGTCCAGCAGCGCGTGGACAAGGTGAAGGCGCCGATCCTGTGTTTCGTTGGTCCGCCAGGTGTCGGCAAGACTTCGCTCGGTCAGTCGATCGCGCGCGCAACGAACCGCAAATTCGTGCGCATGGCGCTGGGCGGCGTGCGTGATGAGGCCGAGATCCGTGGCCACCGCCGTACCTACATTGGCTCGATGCCTGGCAAGATCCTGCAAAGCCTGTCAAAGACCGGTGTGCGCAATCCGCTGTTCCTGCTCGACGAGATCGACAAGCTGGGCCAGGATTTCCGGGGCGATCCGGCGTCGGCACTGCTCGAGGTACTTGACCCGGAGCAGAATCACACCTTTGGCGACCATTACGTCGAGGTCGATTTCGACTTGTCGGACGTGATGTTCGTTGCGACCTCGAACAGCTTCAACATTCCGCCTGCACTGCTGGACCGGATGGAAGTGATCCGGCTGTCCGGCTACACCGAGGACGAGAAGCTCAATATCGCGCAGCGTTATCTGCTTCCCAAGCAGATCAAGAACAATGGTCTGAAGGAAAGCGAGATCAGCATCGCCGATTCGGCGATCCGCGACATCATCCGCTACTACACGCGCGAGGCGGGCGTCCGTTCGCTCGACCGCGAGGTATCGAAGATCTGCCGCAAGGTGGTCAAGATGCTGCTGCTCAAGGGTGGTGAGAAGAAGGTCAGCGTGACCGGCCGTAATCTCGACAAGTTTCTCGGTGTACGGCGCCACGATTTCGGCGTAGCGGAGAAGGAAAACCAGATCGGTCAGGTGGTCGGTCTGGCATGGACCGAGGTCGGCGGCGATCTGCTGACGATCGAGGCCATGAACATGCCGGGCAAGGGCAATACGATCCGCACCGGCACGCTGGGCGATGTGATGAAGGAATCGATCGAGGCAGCGCGCACCGTGGTCCGCAGCCGCGCGCGCCTGCTGGGCATTAACAGCGACGTCTTCGACAAGACCGATATTCACATCCACGTACCGGAAGGTGCGACTCCGAAGGATGGTCCGTCCGCCGGTATTGCGATGACGACTGCGCTGGTATCGATCTTCACCGGCATTCCGGTGCGCGCCGATGTAGCGATGACCGGCGAGATCACGCTGCGCGGTGAGGTGCTGCCCATTGGCGGTCTGAAGGAGAAGCTGCTGGCAGCGATGCGCGGCGGTATTAAAACGGTGCTGATTCCAGAGCAGAATGTGAAGGATCTCGCCGAGATCCCGAGTAATGTGAAGGGCGCGCTCGACATCGTGCCGGTTCGCTGGATCGACAAGGTGCTCGACATCGCACTCGAGCGCAAGCCGGTACCACTCGCTGAAGAAGAGCCTGCTCCCGACGCTGCCAAGGCAGCGGCCGAGGGCAAACCTGAGCCGGCACTGATCAAGCACTGAGCCGGATCGGGCAGCCGCACAAGAGCGTCCTTCGGGACGCTCTTTTTTGATGCTAAATTTTTTACTTTCCTGCGCTTTTCCTCTACGCGTAGCCACTGCGGCTGGTTGGGTAAGCCATGATGGCGATGACTATCGGTAAATTTCTTGACACTGAATGCAGGTCGCTAGTCTAATACCCGCTCGCTGCAGGCATGCACCAAGCGATGACCACGCGGTGCCCGGTGCTGCGCGACATTTGCAGAAAAAACTCAACAACATCTCCGAGGGGAATGTCAGTGAACAAAACTGAACTGATTGATGAAATCGCCAAGGCGGCGGACATTTCGAAAGCATCCGCCAGCCGTGCCCTGGAAGCCGTGATCGATGCGGTCACCACGACCCTGAAGCAGGACGGCTCGGTTACCCTGGCCGGTTTCGGTACGTTCTCCGTCAGCGCACGTGCGGAACGCGTTGGCCGTAATCCGCGCACACGCGAAGAAATCACTATCGCCGCTTCGAAAGTGCCGAAATTTAAGCCTGGCAAAGCACTAAAAGATGCATTAAACTAGTAGTTTTTCCGGCGTGGTGACAAACGCCGGAACAGGCTGGCTAGCATGGGACCGCAGTGCAGGGTGTCTGCGGGTGCTTAGCTCAGTTGGTAGAGCGGCGCCCTTACAAGGCGTAGGTCGGGAGT
>CAZESK010000088.1:0-7501 GCA_964515155.1 uncultured Bifidobacterium sp. | reverse complement strand
TCCTGCAGTTTCTTGCTTTGGGTGATGTTAGTCATCAGCCCGGTCCACAGCACGCCGTCGCGGCCTGCGCTGCGCGGTGTCGCGCGTACGTTGATCCACTTGAAGTCGCGCCAGGCATCGATCCAGATGCGTCCCTCCCAGTTCAACGTGGTCAGGCTGCGCTCGGAGTGATCTAGTTTTTCTTCCCATAGCGGCTGGTCCTCCTCGCGGATCTGCGAGATGAAGCGCGCGGCGTTGGCATACATGAGCTCGCTCGGCTGGCCGAGCAGATCCTGACAAGCCTGCGACAGGAAGCCGAACTGCAGCGACCCGGACGGGCTGCGGCGCAGTTGGAACAGCAGACCCGGTACATGTGCCTCAATCTGCGCGAATCGCGCTTCGCGTCTGGGGCCGGCCGGGCTTTCCTGCTTGCGCATACCGACGGCGACCAGCGCGGTCAGGCCGGGCCGCTGCAGTAGCGACAGGCGCATGATCAGGGCATCGCGCGAACCATCGCTGCGGCGAAGCTGGACAGCAAGCCGGATTTCCGGCGCATCGCCGCCGCGCAGCCGGTCCACCAGCTGCTGCAGCTGCTCGCTGCCCAGACCCACCAGCAGATCAGGGGCACGCATCGCCATGAGCGCATCGCGGCTGTACCGCAGGTTGCGCAGTGCCGCATTGCTCGCATCGAGTACGGCCAGCGAGCGGGCATCGATGAGGCAGATATCAAAGCCCGAAGACCGGATCAGGTCAGTGAGCCAGGAATCTTCGAGCATCTGCTGCATCGGAGCCGGGGTGGGGAGAGCGGCGGTCGTCATGTTTTTTCAGGCGTGGGTTATGTGAAGCCTCTGGTTCAACGTCGTTGGCGTTATTGCCCGACTTTCCCGGCACCCCCTTGTCTGATGAGCTGCACTGTCTGAGGTGGCAGGTCTGGCCCTCGGCGCTTCGGTGCGGGCAGCTACCCGGTACCTTCGCTTGTACGGGCGATCAGCGACTTGATGTATCGCAATACATGTCAAAAAGAAATGTCCTCCGGGCAGTGTTCAACAGATGGGCAGCGAACGACGCCGCTTGACCGAACCCATTGACCCGCATCACATTTTCCACAGCAGAACTACTCTGACTAGCGAGAACAACAGAGGTTCCGTTGCGCTGTTTGTTGAATGAAATTTCTGACGCGCGGGGTGGGATCAGTGGGGGAGCAAAGACGTGGACAGACCGACCGTCCGCGAGCAGGCCGCAGGTGTGGCTGACGTGCTCAAGCTTTTGGAGGAGTGTGGCATCATCACCGCCTGTTGACGGAGGCGGCGATGGGTTGGGTGATGGTGGGTCTGGAGCTCAGCGTGGTGGCGATCATTGCGATCGCTGTGTGGCTGGCGCTCAGGAAGTAGCGTGCCCGCTCAGCCTGCCTTTTTTGCCACCTGCAACAGGCACTTCGACAGCTTGTCGAAATGCAGCAGCGCTGCCTGGGTGAGCTCCAGCTGTTTGCGCCGGGCGTCTTCGGTATCGGCCAGCAGAATCCAGCCCTTGGCACGCATGGATTTCAGACGGCCGTGCAGCATGGCGGGCGAACCCAGTTCGCGCTTGCCCATCAGGTCCTTGACCGACAGCCGCTCCTGGTTTTGACGCGCACAGGCGACCAACTGAAGAATGCGTTCCTCAAGCGGTTCGAGCGGCGGCAGCGACGGCATGCCCCGGATCGCTTCGGCCAACTGAATAAATCGCAGATAAACATCCGCAGGACGGCTACGTTTGCTCACAAGAACCTTTCAATACCCGGGTGGTGCTTTTTTACAGGGATGCAGGTTAACCCAAAGCCAGTAAATATGCATTAGTTGTCAAATATCAGCAAGCACCAGCCGCTGAACTTTCCGGAACGGGCGGCTTTTTCCATTCAAAATATTCTTATTATCGCCGGCTGAGAAACAGGGTTCATGATTATCCTGAGCTCCATATGTTTCTGTGGACATAAAGTGCGTATTGAGAATGGTGCTGCTCCGTGCGGCCGGGGTGGCCCGCGCTTGCTTGACCCACCCTGTTGCAAACGATACATTCCGCGCATTCCTCGTTGATCGGGCCCAAGATTTTCATGAAAACAGACCTGCCATCCTGGTCGCCACCGGCAGTCGAGGACACCGAAGCCGGCTTCATCCTGGAGTCGCGTGCGGCCGAGCGCCCGGCCGACCCTCTGGTCAGTGTGCTGATTCCTGCCTATAACGAGCAAGGCAATGTCGTGCCGATGCTCGATACCCTGCATCAGCTGTTCACCGGGCTCGGGCTGCGCCATGAGCTGATCGTGATCGATGACGGCAGCCGCGATGCCACAGTCGAGCGCGTGATGGCGGTGGTTGACCGTCTGCCGGTGACGCTGGTCCAGTTGTCCCGCAATTTCGGCAAGGAAGTCGCGCTGTCGGCCGGTATCGCCGAGGCACGCGGTGACCTGGCCGTCTTGCTGGACTGCGATTTCCAGCACCCGCCGGAGCTGATTCCCGCGTTCATCGCGCAATGGCGACGCGGCTATGACATGGTGTATGCGGTCCGCGAAAGCCGCGCCGACGAGTCCCTGGCCAAGCGTGCGTTCACCCACGCTTTTTATGCGCTGCTGAATTTCGGTGAGCGTAACAAGATTCCGGAGAACACCCAGGATTTCCGGGTGCTCGACCGCTGCATGCTCGACGCGCTCAAGCAAATGCCCGAGCGTAACCGCTTCATGAAAGGCCTGTACAACTGGGTCGGCTTCACGCGTCTGGGCCTGCGCGTACGCACGGATGTGCGTCGTGACGGCAGCAGCAGCTTCAATTTCGCCAGCCTGTTCCGGCTCGCCGCCACCGGGCTGACCGCATTCTCGAACGTACCGCTGCGGCTCTGGACCGTCGTGGGCGGCCTGATCTCGCTGGCCTCGATCGCGTACGCGGTCTACATCGTTTTCGAGACCCTGTTTCTGGGTAATGACGCGCGTGGCTGGCCGACGCTGGTGGTTGCTGTCACTTTCCTCGGAGGCGTGCAATTGCTGTCGGTGGGCATCCTCGGCGAGTACATCGGCCGCATCTTCACCGAGGTCAAGCAGCGGCCGCATTACTTCGTCTCGCGTGTCACGCGTAGCCCGCGCATGCCGCCCGGGGATGCTGCCGAATGACACGTGAGCTGTTCTGGTTCGGCGTTGTCGGTATCTCGGCGATGGCCGTGCACCTGGCCAGTGTCGCGCTGCTGCTGGTGCCGATGGGCCTCTCGCCGCTGCTGGCCAACGTGGTTGGCTTCCTTCTGGCTGTGCAGGTCAGCCACGCCGGCCACCGTCACCTCACGTTTCGTCGCGGTGATGTGCCGGCGTCCCAGTCGCGCGGCCGCTTCTTTATCGTGGCCGGGGTCAGTTTCCTCGTCAACGAGGCAATGTACGCGGCGCTGCTGCACTTCACGGAGCTCGACTACCGAGTGGCACTGGTGATCGTACTCGTCGCGGTCGCGGTGCTGACGTACGTCGCTGCGCGTCAATGGGCGTTTGCGACCCGGGAGCCCGCATGAGCCTAGCCTCGCCCAGCCGCCGCTTCACCTTGTGTGCGGATGACTTCGGTCAGGCAGAGGCCATCAATCTCGCCATCATCGAGCTTATCGATGCCGGGCGCCTTGGCGCCACTTCAGCCATGTCGCAAGGTCCGGCGTGGCCGGAGGGTGCGCGCGTGCTCGCGAACTACCAGCACATGGCCGATGTGGGCCTGCACTTGAACCTGACGCACCGCTTCGAGGGATCGAAAGCCACCCGCCCGCTGGCCTTCTGGATGCTGGCTTCACCGCTCGGCATGATCGACGTCGACGCGGTCCGTGCCACGTTCCGTGCGCAGATTGATGGGTTCGTCAAGCACTTCGGCCGCCTGCCAGACTATATTGACGGCCACCAGCACGTGCATGCCTTCCCGTTGATCCGCGAAGTCGTAACCGAGCTGATCGGCGAGTACTGGACTGAGGGTGCCAAACCCTGGGTCAGGGCGCCCGATCGGCTCGTCGATGCTGGCGGCATGCCGCTCAAGGGTGAGGTACTCAAGCGGATCACGCGCGGTTTCTCTGCGCATCTGGAACGGCAGGGTCTGCGCTTCCCGTCGCAGTTCGCCGGCCTGTACGCGCTGATGCCGGGAGCAGACTATCCGTTGCTGATGCGGCGCTGGCTGCAAGCACTGCCGGGCGGCACCCTGATGATGTGCCATCCTGGCCTCCAGAGCGCCGACCGGTCGGACCCGATCCGCGAAGCGCGCTACGAGGAGTACCAGTACCTGAGTCATCGCCAGCTCCCCGATGACTGTCACTCGGCCGGTGCCAGTCTTGTGCGATTCGCTGATCTGGACTCAGGTTCCGTCAGGCCGGTACGTTGACGAGAGTCTCATCTCCCGCTCGTGATGGATCACACGTGCCACCCGCTCGCCCTCCACGCCAAGGGTATGCAGCACGAAAGACGACAGCTGCAGTGCCGCTTCCAGTGCTTCCGGCATGACCATGCTCGCTCCTGCTTCTCGCAGCTTTCGCGCGTGCGCTTCGTCATGCGCGCGCGCCAGCAGTGGCACGGCAGGGAATTCGCGGCTGATCGCCTCGGCGGCGAGCAAGGCCATGTCCGGATTGTTCATGGTCAATACAATCGCTGCTGCCTTGCTCGCATGAACCCGGTGCAGCAACGCCGGCCGGCGCACGTCGCCGTAGTACACCGGCTCGCCCAGCGCATGGCGACGCGTCGAGCAGCGCATGTCAATATCGATGGCAACATAGCGTATGTTTTCCGCGTTGAGCACACCAGCCAGCAGCTGCCCGATGCGGCCGAAGCCGACGATGATCACATGGCCCGACAGGTCCTCCGGCTTCGTCTGCTCAAGTGACATGTCGGGTGTGTAGCGGTCGAGCGCATTACCTATCGCGCGGCCGGCGCGCGCTACCAAGGGGGTAGCAAACATCGACAGGCTCACCACCAGCAGGACGAACTGCGACAGGTCGCGCTCAAACAGACCGCTCGCCATCGCATAGCCGGTGACAATAAAAGCGAACTCCCCGCCCTGGCCCATCAGCAGCCCGCCCTCGACTGCGCGGCCCCATGAGTGTCCGCCAGCGCGCAGCACGAGCGCAAGAACGCTGGCCTTGAGCAGGAACAGCCCGGCCACCGAGAGCGGGATCATCAGTGGCGCCGCAAGAATGGCCCGCAGGTCGATCTGCATCCCCACGGACATGAAGAACAGCCCCAGCAGCAGGCTCTTGAATGGATCAATCACTACCTCGACTTCATGCCGGAATTCGGTCTCGGCCAGCAGCATCCCGGCGAGGAAGGCGCCCAACGCCATCGACAGGCCGGCGTAATGGGTCAGACTGGCAACGCCGAGCGTCGACAGCAGCGTGAGCGCAAGGAAACCTGCTGGTTGCCGCTGGTGCGAGAGCGAGCGGAACAGCGGGCGGATAACGTGCCGGCCGAGCAGATAGATCAGAAGGATCGCACCGACCGACTTCAGCAGCACGACGCCCATCAGCACCGGCAGGCCGGACGAGCTGCCGGTGGTCAGCACGCCGATCAGCAGCAGGATTGGCACCACGGCCAGGTCCTGCAGCATCAGCACAGAAAAATTCGCCTGACCCAGCGGGCGGGAGAACATATCCTGCTCCGTCATCAGCTGCATCACGACGGCGGTCGACGACAACGCGAGCATCAGGCCCAGCACGACGGCAGCCTCAAGCGAATTACCGAACCCCAGCGCGATCATGCCGATCAGTAGTGCCGACAACAGCACCTGCGCGCTGCCAGCGCCAAACACCCAGCGCCGCAGCGACCACAGGCGCTCGGCCGACAACTCCAGACCGATGCTGAACATCAGGAACAACACGCCCAGCTCGCCCAGCGCGCGGATACCCTCGACACTGAGGAAGGTGATGTTCGCCAGCCAGGGTAGCTGACCGGCAAACTGCAGCAGCCCATACGGACCCAGCACCGCGCCAACCGCGAGGAAACCAAGGATCTGATTGACACGGTAGCGCTGAAGCACCGGGATCAGTACGCCGGCCAGCGCGAGGAAGATCAGAGCCTCGCGCAGGT
The DNA here is from genome assembly GCA_964515155.1 of uncultured Bifidobacterium sp. Taxonomy (GTDB): domain Bacteria; phylum Pseudomonadota; class Gammaproteobacteria; order Burkholderiales; family Burkholderiaceae_D; genus Pernthalerella. The sequence goes on along the minus strand of CAZESK010000088.1, from coordinate 1,467 downwards.
AGGGGAGATGAGTGTGGGCTTCGTCCATGGCAGTAACTGCATTTGCCGTGCCTATAATCTGCCTTGATTTTACTCGCCGCCACCGGTGGCGGATCGTCAGGAGTCAGGCATGCAATTGGTTTCCCGCTTGTTATTGAGGCTCATGCTGGTCGGTATGGCAGCGATTTTCATGGCGCTTGCGCTGACGCTGGTGGCGGCCAAACGCGACATCGCCGATGAGATCGACAGCAGTGAGCGGGTTGGCCAGTTGATCGCCACGCTGGGTGCGCTGCAGGGGAGCGGCTCGTTGGGCACGCACGCTGCGGCCATCGATGCGCTCAATGACAGCGGTACCCTGCGTCATTTTCATGTCGCGCTGCTTGACGATGCAGGTCGCCGGCTGACGCGCCAGCCAACGGCGTACGAGGAGGGCCTGCCCGATGCCTTAGGGCGCTGGCTGGTGCGTGACCTCAAGATGCCGACCACCCATCTTTCGGTCGTTCGCGCCGACGGGCAGCGGCTGATTGTCATGCTCGAGCCTAACCCGCGCTCGGAAAGCAGCGAGGCGATCACCAGTGCGCTACTGCAATTCGGTTTATTCGGTGCGGTGGCCGTGGCGCTGATTGTGGCCTTGTGGTTCAGCGTGCGGCACGCGCTCGCGCCGCTGTCCGACATTCTTGCGGCCATTGCGCGCTTCGAGGCCGGTGATTACACGGTACGGATACGCCGTTGCGCCACGCGCGAGCTGGACCAGATCGGTCATGCGCTCAACCACCTCGCCGAGGTGCTGACCGCGCAGATTGCCAGGCAGCGTGAACTGCTGCATCGGCTGCAGGATGTGCAGGAAGACGAGCGGCGCAAGCTGGCCCACGAACTGCACGACGAGTTCGGTCAGTTGCTGACGGCGATCCAGGTTGATGCCACCTATTTGCTCAGACAGTCAGCAGGCCAGCCGGCGCTCGAGGGCTGTGCACAGGCCGTGGTCGAGAACAGTGGCGCCATTCTTTCCCAGCTGCGCGGGCTGCTGGCGCAACTGCGGCCTTATGGATTACAGGGTGACGAAGAACATGACATCGCACTGGGCCAGGCCCTGCATGACCTGGTCGCCCAGCGGCAATCACGTGGCGATGCGGCCCTCGACTGCCGGTTGAGCGTCTCGCTCGGCGAGGTTGCCGTGCCGCAGCGACTGGCCGTTGCGGTGTACCGCATCGTGCAGGAGGCGCTGACCAATGTCATGCGCCATGCCCAGGCGAACAAGGTGCAGATTATTGTGGCTGCAGATGAAGCAGCAGCGACGCTCGAGGTGTCAGTGACCGACAATGGGCGAGGGCTGGATCCGGAGCGCGTCGCATCCGGCGGCATAGGTCTTGCCGGGATCCGTGAACGCGTACTGGCGAATGGTGGGGAACTGCGGATGGATAAGGCAACGCCCTCGGGGCTGGCGCTGACGGCGCGGTTTCCGCTGGGGTGAGCGCAGCGACATCCGCC
>CAZESK010000087.1:0-7551 GCA_964515155.1 uncultured Bifidobacterium sp. | reverse complement strand
CGCTCGCGCGGCACGCTGGCATAGCCCGTCAGATAGTCAGCGACGGTGGACGCACGCGCACCCGAGAGGTCCCAGTTGGAGCGGTAGCGGTGATGCCCCGACAATGGGATATCGTCAGTATGGCCCTCGATGGTGATGCGGCCGCCGGTCTTGGCGATGGCCTCGCCGATCTTGCGCAGCATCGGCAGGGAATCCGGCGAGAGCTCGGCGCTGCCCGGGTAGAAGCTACCCTGCACCGCCATCCGGATCACGATACGTTCGCCATCGCGCTCGACCTGCGCCTCGCCTTGCTCAATCTCCTTCATCAACACCTTGCGCAGCTCGCGAATCTGGCGTGCCAGTTCGAGGCTGCGATCTTCGCTGACCTCGCCCTCCCGTACCTCGACCGGCGTCTCCACTTGCGCCTGCGCATCGGCAATACGCGCGTAGAGATCGATCATCTCCTGCGGCAGCAGGCCATTGCTGCGCTCCGGCAGCTGGATCAGCACGCGCCCGTTGTCGGCCCGGAGCTGGATCTTGTTGCCGGCGATGTCGAGCGATAGCTCCTTCTGCAGCTTGCCGAGATCGCGCGCGAGCTGCTCGGGCAGCGGCAGTTTCTCTTCCGTGGGACCGCCGACGAGCTGGGTGTCGGGCGATGGTGCCTGCACCGGGGCCGGCGCATTCTGCCGGCCCAGCGACTTTTGCAGGGAGCCGGAGGCGTCGCGGAAACGGGTTTCGTTGACATCGGAGAAGGACAACAGCAGTAGGAAGAACGCAAGCAGCAGCGTGACCATGTCGGCGAAGGTCACGATCCACATCGGCGCGCCGACGCGCGCCGGCTGCTCATCATCCTGCGCAGTGACGGTATCGAACAGCGACTGCGGCAGCCGCGCGGCGTCGTCTTCGTCGGTGGACTGGGCTTGCGCCATGGGTCAGCCCTTGGTGGTGCCGTCGTCGCCCACCGGCTGGAACTCGTCCTTCGGTGCGGGCAGCGCCGCCTGCTCGGCCTCGCCAGTGGACAGGTTACCGAGCAAGAGGTCGGGCAGCAGCCGCGGGTCGCCGCCCTTGTGGACGAACAGCACACCCGCCATCGCCAGCTCGTAGTTGCGGCGAGCGCGCTTGCTGTAGCCCTGGATCTTCTGGACCAACGGTCCGAGGATAACGTTGGCCAGCACCGCGCCATAGAGCGTCGTGAGCAGCGCGACCGCCATGCCGGGACCAATCGAACGCGGATCGGTGATGTTGCTCATCATCAGCACGAGGCCGATCAGCGTGCCGATCATGCCGATACCAGGCGCGAGTTCCTGGGCATAGCTGAAGAAATCGCGCGCGTGCTCGTAGCGCTGCTTGATCTCGGTGACCTCGCGCAGCAGCGCGTCCTTGAGCAGCGAATGGTCGATGCCATCCACCCACATCCGGACGGCTTTGGCAATGAAGCGATCCTTGTACTCGCGGTCCTCAAGTGTGACCATCCAGCGGTCATCGTAGCGGGCCACGCGGCCGACCTCGACCAGTTCGTCGATCATGTCCTGCAGCTTGGTCGGCTGCGAGGTCAATACCTCGCGCGCGGTAGCGTAGGCGGCCTTGAACTCGGCCACCGAGCTCTTCGCCAGCACGCACAGGAAGGTACCGCCAAAGACGAGCAGTACAGCAGGCAGCTCGAAGAACTGCAAGAACTGGCCACCCGTGGCCACCGCGATCAGCAGCAATGCCCCGATGACACCGATCAGGCTGACGATGTCCATGTTGCGTCGTTTCCTTGTCGTTTACCGTAAAGAATCAGAGCCGGCAGCGCGAGCGGTTCAGGCCGAGCGCAGCCGGTACTTGTCGATTTTCTCGATCAGCGTCGTGCGCTGCAGGTTGAGCAGGCGCGCCGTCTTCGAGACATTGCCGTCGGCGCGGTCGAGCGCCTGCTCGATGTAGGCACGCTCGATCTGGGCCATCCGCTCCTTGAGCGACAGACCCTCCGGCGGCAGTACGGCGCCACCCTGAGCGAGCAGGATGATGTCCTCGACATCGTTGCGCGGTTGGTCAACGTCAGCGATGGCGGCAATGGCTGGAATGGATGGCTCGTCCTGGACGGCAAACATCTGCAGCACGTCCGCCGCGCTCTCCTCCTGCACCGGATCGGGAACGGTGCCGCCCAGCTCGTCCTGCAGCTTTTGCAGCCCCTTCGGCAGCATCGCCGCCGGCAGGGATCGCAGCGACAAGCGCTGGCCGGCGAACAGCGTCGAGAACCGATGAATCAGGTTGGACAGCTCGCGCACATTGCCGGGCCACTCGTAGCGTTTGATGGCCTCGACGAAATCAGGCGCGAAACTGACGGAGGCGCCCTTGTGCGCAAACTTTTCCGCGTAGTGACGGGCCAGCAGCACGATATCGTCGCCGCGATCGCGCAGCGGCGGCGTGTGCACCGGCAGCACGTTGAGTCGGTAGTACAAGTCTTCGCGGAAGCGACCGGCAGCAATCTCGGCCTCAAGGTCGCGGTGGGTCGCAGCGACAACGCGCACATCGACCTCGACCGCACGCGACGAGCCGATCGGATCCACGGTTTTTTCCTGCAGCACGCGCAGCAGCTTGACCTGCATGTCGAGCGACAGGTCGCCGATTTCATCCAGGAAGAGCGTGCCGCCGTGCGCGAGCTCGAAACGGCCCACACGGTCGGCGAGCGCGCCGGTGAATGCGCCCTTGCGGTGCCCGAAGAGTTCGGACTCCATCAATTCCTTCGGGATGGCAGCGCAGTTAAGCGGAACAAAGTTGGCGTCAGTGCGCGGCGACTGGACGTGCAAGGCTTGCGCGATGAGTTCCTTGCCAGTGCCCGACTCGCCGGTGACTAATACGGTGGCGGTCGAATCCGCGATCGTTTCGATCAGCTTGCGGATCTCGCGCATCGGCGGGCTGTTGCCAATGATGGGATTCGGCTGTCGCATGAGCGTCGGGCTGTCCTGGAATCGGCTGGACGGGATTGCCGGCAGTCGCAAAGCGCTGACTCGCACAGACTGTCCCGATGTTTCCGAATTGAAACATAGGCGTGCAAGAGTGTCAATCCAAGGGCGCAGCGGGGTCTGACAACCCGTCATTACCGTTTTGATAATCACCCTCTGGCATGGCTGCCTGCCTGCTGCAGGGCATCCCGGAAGCTGGCTTTTAAAGTTTTGAAACCATCGTGGCGCGGGCTGGCTACAATGCAGCGAGACCGACGAGCCCTGCCCGCCCATGCCCTTGCCATTCACGCTGCTCCCGCTGCCGGAGCGCGAAGGAAACCGGCCATGAATACCATTGCCCAGTTGAGACGCATCCTGAAACAGAGCCGCACGATTGCCGTGGTAGGCCTTTCGGCTGACTGGTACCGGCCCTCCTACTTTGCAGCCAAGTACATGCAGGAGCATGGCTTTCGCATTATTCCGGTCAATCCGAAGTACGACGAGATTCTGGGCGAGCGGTGCTACCCGGATTTGAAGTCGATTCCGGAGCCGGTCGATATTGTCGATATCTTCCGCAAGCCGGGCGACTGCGTACCTATCGCGCAAGACGCTGTGGCCATCGGCGCGAAGGTGCTGTGGCTGCAGATCGGCGTTGTGAATGAAGAAGCGCAGCGTATCGCTGAGGCCGGCGGGCTGGAGGTGGTGATGGATCGCTGCGTGAAGATCGAATATGCACGCCTGTTTGGCGGACTGGGCTGGTTCGGCGTGAACACCAAAGTCATTTCCGCACGCCGACCTGTCTGAGACGCCTACCACCATGTCCAAAGACCACGCCTACCACTTCGACACCCTGTGCCTGCACGCGGGCCAGATACCGGACGCTGCCACCGGCGCGCGTGCGGTGCCGATCTACCAGACGACGTCCTACGTGTTCGACAGCGCCGACCATGCGGCCAGTCTGTTCAATCTGCAGACCTTCGGCAATGTCTACTCGCGACTGTCGAATCCGACTGTCGCCGTGCTGGAAGAGCGCGTGGCCGCGCTGGAGAATGGCCGCGCAGCGGTCGCCACCGGTAGCGGCATGGCTGCGCAAATGATTGCCATGCTCAACCTGTGCGAGGCCGGCGACGAGATCGTTGCCGCGCGTACGCTGTACGGCGGCACGCACACGCAGCTCGACGTCAATTTCCGCAAGCTCGGTATCAACACCCTCTTCGTCGATAGCGACGACCCGGAGAATTTCGCGCGGGCCATCACACCAAAGACCAAGCTGCTGTATGCGGAGACGATCGGTAATCCGTCAATGAATGTGCTGGACATCGAGAAGGTCGCTGCCATTGCAGCCGCGCATGATCTGCCGCTATTCATCGACAATACCTTCGCCTCGCCCTGGCTGTGCCGGCCTTTTGAGTGGGGCGCGGCCATTGTCATGCACTCGGCCACCAAGTTCCTCGGCGGCCACGGTACGACCATGGGCGGCGTCATCGTCGAATCCGGCAAGTTCAATTGGGGCAACGGCAAGTTTGCCACCATGACGGAGCCTTCGAAGGGTTATCACGGCGTACGCTTCTACGAGACCTTCGGCGACTTCGGCTTCACGATGAAGTGCCGGATGGAGGGCCTGCGCACCTTCGGCCCGGCGCTCTCGCCGATGAACGCCTTCCTCCTGCTGCAGGGAGTCGAGACCCTGCACCTGCGCATGGAGCGCCATTGCAGCAATGCCCTCAGGATCGCGCAGTACCTGAGCGAGCATCCGAAAGTCTCGTGGGTGAATTATCCGGGACTGAAAAACAACCGCTACTACGATCTCGCGCAAAAATATCTGCCCAAGGGCGCCGGCGCGGTGCTCTCTTTCGGCGTGAAGGGTGGCGCAGCGGCCGGACAGAAGTTTATCGAGCATGTCGAGTTCCTCTCGCATCTCGCCAATATCGGGGACGCGAAAAGCCTCGTCATTCATCCGGCATCGACCACGCACCGGCAACTCTCCGAGGAGCAGCAGATGGCCGCCGGCGTGCCGCCCGACCTGATCCGACTCGCCGTCGGCATCGAGTCGGTCGATGACATTCTTTGGGATATTGATCAGGCACTGTCGAAGACCTGAAATTTTTGTTTACCAGGCATAACCATGAGGAGAACCGCCATGAAGACCCTGTCCAGCTTTCTGACTGCACTGCTGCTGGCAGCCGCCATCGCCCCGCACGCCTCCGCCGGCGCACCGCCGAGAGTCGATCCGAATGCGCCCAAGCCCGAGTACTGGGAGCCGGAGCCCGAGCCGGCCGAACCGGCGAAAAAAGTCAGGAAAGACAAGGACGCCAAGAAAGACAAGAAAGCAGACGACAAGCGCTGATCCGCCCAGCCACGGGGTACCGGCCTGACCGGTGCCCCGCTCCCGCTCGCCCCTTCCCTCCCTCGCGCGCCCACGCCCGCAAGCATTGGCGCCCAGCACCACAGCGCTTTCCGGTGCGATGCCCTGCCTGTCGCTCGCGCACGCAGACAACAGCATGCCCGGCACCCCGCCATCAATTTACTTTTGCATAGTTTATTGAAAAATATTCTGTTTCGGCGTATAGTCTCCGCGAATTGACCGGAGTCTCCCATGACGACTACCTACGACCTCGACGTACCGACCATGCGCGCTGCGGCGAACCAGGCCTGCACGCTGATGCGCGTGCTGTCCAATCCCGACCGGCTGATGCTGATGTGCCAGATCGCCCAGGGCGAACGCTGCGTCGGCGAACTGGAAGAACTGCTGGATATTCGCCAACCCACGCTGTCGCAACAACTGGCCGTGCTGCGCGAGGAGGCGCTGGTGGAGACACGCCGTGAGGGCAAACAGATCTACTACCGGGTTGCCAGCGAACAGGCACTGGCCATCATGACTTTGCTATACCAGATGTACTGCGGAACTGACCAAGGAGCGACATCATGACAATCGACTGGCTGCACTTTACCCCTGGCCTCTCGCTGATCGGCGGCTTGCTGATCGGCGCAGCGTCAGCCTTGTTTATCCTCGCCAATGGCCGCATCGCCGGTATCAGCGGCATCCTCGGCGGCCTGCTGCGGCCGGTACGCGGCGACATGGGCTGGCGCATCGCCTTTGTGCTCGGACTGGTCGTCGCACCCGCCCTGGTGTATGCATTCATGCCCTACAGCCCACCCACGATCGATGCCGATACCGGCACGCTGATCGCCGCCGGTCTGCTGGTTGGCATCGGCACCCGCTACGGCAGCGGCTGCACCAGCGGCCACGGCGTTTGCGGACTCTCTCGCCTGTCGCCGCGCTCACTGGCCGCGACGCTGGCATTCATGGGCAGCGGCATGGCAGCCGTGTTCATCATGCGCCATCTGATGGCTTGAGGAGAATGACAATGCAACGGCACAAAGACATCCTCTCTTCCTTCATCGTCGGCCTGATTTTCGGTATCGGCCTGATTCTCGCCGGCATGACCGACCCATCGAAAGTGATCGGTTTCCTTGATGTCGCCGGCCTTTGGGATCCGTCACTGGCATTCGTGATGGGCGGCGCTATCCTGGTGGGCGTGGTCGCGTTCCGCTTTGCGCGCAAACGCACCACGGCCTTCTTCGGCAGTGCGATGCGCCTGCCGACGCGCGACGATATCGATCGGCGCCTGGTGCTGGGCAGCCTGGCCTTTGGCGTGGGCTGGGGCATGGCCGGATTCTGCCCGGGCCCGGCACTGACTGCTCTCGGTACCGGCAACGAGAAGGCCATGGTGTTTGTGCTGGCGATGATCGGCGGCATGGCCCTGTTCGAACTCGCAGACCGGCTCTGGCACGCTCCACGCCGCGAGCGGTCCGATACCCCGTCAACCTGAGATACCGCAGGAGAAACTCATGAAAGCCAATGTCGGATCGCTTGACCGCATGCTGCGTATCACTGCCGGCGCTGTACTGGTCCTGCTCGCACTAATGCAGGTGATCGGCCCCTGGGGCTGGATCGGTGTTGTTCCCCTGCTGACCGGCGTGTTCCGCTTCTGCCCGGCCTACCCGTTGCTGGGCGTGAGCACCTGCAAGATTGACACGACGCAGGAAGGCTCGCACTGAGCATGGGCAAGGGATTCGCCAATCCGCGCGAGACCTGGGACGCGCGCTTCTCGACCGAGGACTACATCTTCGGTACCGAACCCAATGCCTGGCTGGCACAGCACGCGAACCTGCTACAGCCGGGCATGCGCGTGCTCGCTGTTGCCGACGGCGAGGGGCGCAACAGCGTCTGGATGGCGAAACAAGGACTGCAGGTCGATGCCTTTGATATCTCGCCGATCGGTATCGACAAGGCGAAGAAGCTGGCACAGCACAACGGCGTAAAAGTGAACTTCAGCGTCAGCAGCGTGGATGACTATCCCTGGAAGGCGCTTGAGTATGATGCCGTGGTCGCCATCTTCATCCAGTTTGCCGACCCCGATACGCGCGCGACTTTATTTAAGCGAATGCAGTCGGCGATCAAGCCCGATGGCCTCATCCTGCTGCAGGGCTACACGCCGAAGCAGCTCGAGTACAAGACGGGCGGCCCGCCGAATGTGGATCATCTGTATACCGAAGCCCTGTTGCAGGAAGCGTTCGGCGAGCTCGATATAACGGAGCTGCGTGCTTATGAAGACGTGCTGACCGAGGGCACCCAGCATCGCGG
>CAZESK010000086.1:1802-7651 GCA_964515155.1 uncultured Bifidobacterium sp. | reverse complement strand
GACTGGTGCTTGTCTGCCGGGTCGACCGACAGCGCAATGGCCTTCACGTTGCGACGGTCGAATTCTGGCTTGAGCTTCGCGGTCAGGCCGAGTTCAGTAGTGCACACTGGCGTGAAATCAGCCGGGTGCGAGAACAGTACGACCCAGGAATCGCCGGCCCACTCATGAAAGCGGATTCTGCCGGTAGAAGACGCTTGCTCGAAGTCGGGCGCGATATCGCCGAGATGCAATCCCATGATGACAACCTCCGGAAACGACGTGGATAAGTCGCCAATATATGGGCCGGCGCCATAGCGGACAAAGATAATCTCGCTATATGCAGATAGCTGGCGGGGATAAGCGAACTGCGACGACCTTGAGGCTAGCGAATGCGGCGCAGCGTCTCGAGGAAACGGCGTGGCGGCTGGAAACCGATCACGCGCTCGCGGCGGAGTTCCGCACCATTAGCGTCGAAGAAGATGATAGCGGGCGGGCCGAAGAGCTCAAAGCGCTTCAGCAGCGCCTTGTCATCTGCGTTGTTCACGGTGACGTCTGCCTGCAGCAACACCATGCGATCAAGCTCGTCCCGGACGCCAGGATCGGTGAAAGTGAATTTTTCCATCTCGATGCAGGCTACGCACCAGTCTGCGTAGAAATCGAGCATTACTGGCCGTCCGGCTGCGGCGGCAATGGCCGCATCAAGCTCGGCTGTACTGCGCACGCGTACGAATTCGGGCTTGGGCAACCGCTCACCCTGCAGGTGCGCCAGCGGCGCCCAGGCATCGCGGCCACCGGTCGCGACACCGACCAGCTGGACAGCGCCGAGAGCTGCAAAGAAGATACCTATTCCGCGCGCTTTCCAGCCAAGTGTGCGGGTGCGCAGCAAGAAAATGCCATAACCAACACCGAGACCGCCCCAGCCCAGCATCAACAGCCAGGCCGGCAGCAGCGAGGCGACCATCCACAGCGCCAGCGCCAGCATCAGTACACCAAAGAAGACCTTGACCGCTTGCATCCACGCACCGGCGCGCGGCAGAAAGGTACCGGCCGAGAGACCAACCACCAGCAGCGGGACGCTCATGCCGACGGCCATCGCGAACAAGGCGCTGCCGCCGATGACCACGTCGCGCGTCTGGCTGATGTAGACAAGCGCACCTGCCAGCGGAGCGGCGACGCAAGGGCCGACAATGAGTGCCGAGATTGCACCCATCGCGAATACACCGGCCAGCTTTCCGGCGCGCTGACGCTCGGACAGACGGGTCAAGGCTAACTGGACGGCAGCCGGTACCTGTAGTTGGTAGAGATCGAACATCGACAGCGCCATCACCGCCAGCAGGAACGCAAAGCCACCGAGGATGAGCGGGCTCTGCAGTGCGGCGGCCAGGCCCTCGCCCAGCAGACCGGCAGCGATACCCAGTGCTGTGTAAACGAGGGCCATGCCGAGCGAGTAGGCCAGGGCCAGCACGAAGCCGCGGCGGCGACTGGTCTGCGCACCTTCGCCGGCGATGATGAATGAGAGGATCGGTACCATCGGCAACACGCACGGCGTGAATGACAAGCCAAGCCCCAGCAGCAGGAACAACGGCACGATGGCCAGCAGACGTCCACTGGCCAGCGAGGCTTCAATGCGCCCCATCTCGGTCACGGGGACGTCGGCAGCTTCCATGGACGGACCATCGAGGGCGCTCGGCGACAGAGACGCGGTCGATTCCATCGGCGGATAGCACAGGCCCTTGTCGGAGCATCCCTGGCTGGTGACACGGAGCGTGAACGGTCCGGCTGCTTGCACCGACACACGGATGCGGATGTCATTGCGTAGCGTTTCGACGTCCTTGTCGAAATTGGGGTCAAACTTTATCGTGCCGCGCGGGAGATCCGGCGCTCCCGGTATGGCGCCGTCGGCAGCGACAGCAAACTTGTCGCGATACATATAGTAGCCAGATGCAACACTGAACCGAATCTCGGCGGTGGTTGCATCGATCATGCGCGCATTGAAACGGAAAGCCTGCTCCGGTGGCAAAAAGTCTTCGGCAGATACGGACTGGCCGAGCGCCAGCAGCATCCAGCACAGCCAGAGACGCAAGAGCAAGAGGGGCTTAGTCATGCGAAATGGGAGAAGTTTCCGTGGCAACCCAGTGCAGATACGGAGGATGCCCTTCCGTCAGCGGCCAGGCGATCACCTCGGGCAGGTCATAGGGGTGAGCCGCGAGGATGGCCTGTTGTAGCTGCGGATAGTGACTGCGCGTCGTCTTGACCAGCAGCGTGAACTCGCCAGCCTCCTCCACTGCACCCTGCCAGCGATAAACCGACTGCACACCAGGCAAGATGTTCACACAGGCTGCGAGCCGTGCATCGACGAGCGCGCGCGCCATCGTACGGGCACTCGATGCGTCCGGAACGTTGGTCATTGCCATCAGCACTTGCTCGCTTCCCATCATGGCCTCCGTTACTTCAGTAGCCGCCGGCGTGTGAGTACGGTCGCGATGTAGAACGCGAGCGCGGTGCTCACGACAAGAATGATTACATCAGGAACCGGATTATCGGGCTGGCGGCCCAGGAGTAATGGTCGCACAAGACGCACGGCCGCGCTGAGTGGCAGAAAGTCCGCCACTGACTGCAGCCAGAGGGGTAACTGCGTCACGGGATAATAAACGCCCGAGACAAAGATCATCGGTGTCAGCGCCAGCGTAAAGTAATAGGTGAAAAAATCATAGGCCCTGGCGATGGCGTTGACGATTAGCGCGATCGAGGCAAAACAAATGCCGGTCAGGAGCAGCAGCGGCGGTACCAGCAGCGTGGTTGGATGCAGGCCAATGCCAAGTACAAATAGCACCAGCAAGATGGCCACGCCGGAGATCATTGCCTTACTTGCCGCCCATAGCATCTCCGCCAGAATGATGTCATCGAGCTCGAGCGGTGTGTTCAGCAGCGACTCCCAGGTCTTTTGTACGTGCATGCGGGAGAAAGCCGAGTACAGCGCCTCGAAGGAGGAAGCCATCATGACCGACATGCAGATCGCCCCGCTGGCGAGATATTCGATGTAAGGCACACCGTCAATCTGCTCCAGCAAGCTCCCGAGGCCGTAACCGAAAGCCAGTAGCGTGATCAGAGGCTCTGCGATATTGCCGATCACACTGGCCACGGCCAATTTGCGCCAGACGAGCAGGTTACGGCGCCAGACCGGCACGAAGCGTCCGCTCAGGCTAGGTAGTCGATAGACAAGCATGCGCATCTCAATCCCTCATCTCACGACCAGTCAGCTTCAGGAACAAGTCTTCCAGATTGGCCGGCCGGTGCAGGTAGCGCAGGCCATTCTGCTGCGACAGACTTTGCAGCAGTGGTTCGGCATGGTTGGTGTAGCAAAACACGGTCTCGCCACTGCTCTCGATGCGATCGGCCATGGCCCGGGCATCCTGTGCCCAGCGGTCGACATGGTCACCGTAGACCTCGATCACTTGCGATTCGATATGGCGCGCAATCAGCTCGCGTGGCTCACCTTCAGCAATCAGACGGCCATGATCCATCACAGCCAGTCGATTGCATAGCCGCTCGGCCTCGTCCATGAAGTGCGTGGTGAGGAGAATGGTCTTGCCATCCGACAGCAGGGTTTTCAGACGCTCCCAGATCATGTGACGCGCCTGCGGATCGAGGCCCGTGGTGGGCTCGTCCATGAAGATCAGTTCGGGATCGTTGACCAGCGCGCGCGCCAGCGTCAGCCGGCGCTTCATTCCGCCGGAGAGCTCACCGATGCGCGCGCTACGCTTGGAGGCCAGGTTCGAGAAATCCAGCAACCAGTCGAGTCGCGCTTCGATGGCAGCGGGCTTCATGCCGAAGTACCGGCCGTATACGCGCAGGTTTTCCTCCACGGTGAAGTCGGGGTCGAGACTGTCCTGCTGCGGCACAACACCGATCCGCATCCGCGCGCGGCGCGCATCTTCTGGCACTGCATGCCCGACCAGCGTGATGCTTCCGCTGTCGGGCGCGGTCAGTCCCAGGCAGAGCTTCAGGGTCGTGGTCTTGCCCGCACCATTCGGACCGAGCAGGCCGTAGCACTCGCCACGCTGTAATTCGAACGAGACACCGTTAATGACCGCGTGCCGGTCGGCGCCATCGCCGTAAGACTTGTGCAGCTCTGTGACTTTGAGAATGGACATGGATTCATTGGTGCCAGGCAACGTGCGAGATCTTGCCACAAGGCGCCCCTTGGTACGGCGCCACAAGCGACAAAGCCAGGCAACAGGCCTGGCTTTGCTTGTCCGGCACTACCGGACAGTATGTTGTGTTCGCTTACTCAGCGACTTCGACAGCCTCGGTAGGCTCCGGACGGTCGACCAGCTCGACGTAGGCCATCGGCGCATTGTCGCCAACACGGAACCCCATCTTGAGGATGCGCAGGTAGCCACCGTTACGGGCCTTGTAACGCGGACCGATCTCGGAGAATAGCTTGCCAACGATATCGCGGTCGCGCAGGCGCGAGAATGCGAGACGTTTGTTGGCCAGCGTATCGATTTTGCCGAGTGTGATGATCGGCTCGACGACGCGGCGGAGCTCTTTTGCCTTCGGCAGTGTGGTCTTGATCGCTTCGTGCTTCAGCAGCGAAACAGTCATGTTGCGCAACATGGCGAGTCGGTGCGACGAAGTGCGGTTTAACTTACGGAGTCCGTGACGATGACGCATGGTGGTTTCCTTTTCTGAGTATTTAATCCAGCTCTTCTATCGCCGGCCCCTGAACTGCAGGCCGGCGCGGGCCGGTAGGGTTCATTCAATGCCTGATTACTTCTCGAGGCCAGCCGGCGGCCAGTTTTCGAGCTTCATACCCAGGGTCAGGCCGCGCGAAGCAAGGACTTCCTTGATCTCGTTGAGCGACTTGCGACCCAGATTCGGGGTTTTCAGTAGTTCGTTCTCGCTGCGCTGGATCAGATCGCCGATGTAATAAATGTTCTCAGCTTTGAGGCAGTTTGCGGAACGGACCGTCAGCTCCAGGTCATCGACCGGACGCAGCAAAATAGGATCAACGGTCGGGGCGCGCGACGGTGCCTCTGCAGCCGCTTCGGTGCCTTCGAGGGCAGCGAATACGGTGAGCTGATCGACCAGCACACGGGCCGACTGCCGGATCGCTTCTTCCGGCGAGATCACGCCATTGGTCTCGATATTGATCACCAGCTTGTCGAGGTCGGTACGCTGCTCGACACGAGCGGATTCGACGGTGTACGAGACACGGCGCACCGGCGAAAACGATGCATCGAGAATGATGCGGCCGATGGTCTTGTTCGCGTCTTCAGACAGACGCCGGACATTACCCGGCACATAGCCACGGCCCTTTTCAACCTTGACCTGCATGTCCAGCTTGCCGCCAGCGGTCAGGTGAGCGATCACGTGATCCGGGTTGATCAGCTCGACGTCGTGTGGCAGATCGATGTCCGACGCCAGCACCGGGCCTTCGCCTTCCTTCTTCAGGGTGAGGGTCACATCGTCACGGTTGTGAAGCTTGAAGACAACGCCCTTGAGGTTCAGCAGGATATCGACCACATCTTCCTGGACACCATCGATCGACGAGTACTCGTGCACGACACCAGCGATCGTCACTTCGGTGGGCGCATAGCCGACCATCGACGACAGCAGTACGCGACGCAGAGCGTTACCCAGCGTGTGGCCGTAGCCACGCTCGAAAGGCTCCATGACGACCTTAGCGTGACCGAGTCCGAGCGGTTCGACTTCAATGATGCGGGGCTTAAGCAGATTGTTTTGCATGAATGTCCTTTCAATACCCTCGGCTCGTTACACCGATAAGGCTGATGGCATATCGAAAAGCCGCCCGAGTTGGCGCAGGCGGCAGGAAAAAATTAGCGCGAATAGAGTTCGACGATGAG
>CAZESK010000086.1:0-1702 GCA_964515155.1 uncultured Bifidobacterium sp. | reverse complement strand
TAGCGTCGGAACTGGCGCTCGAGGACGCCGTACATGCGCTTGACCTTCTGCTTTTCACGGAGCTGGTTGCCGTAGTCCGACGTACGTGCGCCAGACGTGCGACCGTGCTGACCTGGCTTCGAATCAAGTTTGCACTTGGAGTCCAGGGAGCGACGTGCGCTCTTGAGAAACAAATCGGTGCCTTCACGGCGGGAGAGTTTAGCTTTGGGTCCGATGTAACGTGCCACGTTATTTCCTTTGTCGATGACGTCCCGGCACATGCCGCAAGACGCTAGTCCGGTCTGCCTGCTACCGAACAGTGGGCTTAGAACAAAACCCGCCGGTTCGCGGCGGGTCGCTTACAGATACTGCAATAGAACTGATCAGATACGACGGCGCTTCGGCGGACGGCAGCCATTGTGCGGCACAGGCGTCACGTCCTGGATCTGGGTGATCTTGATGCCGAGGCTGTTGAGCGCCCGCACAGCCGATTCGCGACCCGGGCCCGGGCCCTTAATACGAACTTCGAGGTTCTTGACGCCGCACTCGACGGCCACTTTGCCTGCAGCTTCGGCCGCAACCTGTGCCGCGAACGGGGTCGACTTGCGTGAGCCCTTGAAGCCAGCACCACCCGACGTCGCCCATGACAAGGCATTACCCTGACGATCGGTGATAGTGATGATCGTGTTGTTGAACGATGCGTGAACGTGCGCGATGCCTTCCGCAACGTTCTTCTTAACCTTCTTGCGAACGCGCGATGCGGCGTTGTTTGATGCTTTTGCCATGATGGTTTCCTCGTGTCCGCTACAGGATTACTTCTTCAGCGCTTGCGCTGCTTTGCGCGGACCCTTGCGGGTACGTGCGTTGGTACGGGTGCGCTGACCGCGAACCGGTAGACCCTTGCGATGACGGAGGCCGCGGTAGCAACCAAGGTCCATCAGACGCTTGATGTTCATCGACAGCTCACGACGCAGATCGCCCTCGGTGACGAACTGACCGACCGCATCGCGCAGCTTTTCGAGCTCGCTGTCATCGAGCTCCTTGACCTTCTTGTTCGTCGGGATGCCCGCCGAAACGCAAATTTGTTCAGCGCGCGGACGGCCGATCCCGAAAATCGCGGTCAGACCGATCACGGTGTGCTGATGGTTGGGGATATTGACCCCTGCAATACGTGCCATTCGTTATTCCTCGATCGATAACGTTGTTAACCCTGGCGCTGCTTGTGACGCGGTTCGGTGCAAATGACACGAACGACGCCCTTGCGCTTGATGATCTTGCAGTTGCGGCAGATCCGCTTCACTGATGCGAGCACTTTCATGTTGGCCCTCTTTCTTTCAGTCTTTTAGTTACTCTAAAACTTCGCTCACTTGGTCCGGAATACAATCCGCGCCCTGCTCAAATCATAAGGCGTCAGCTCTACTGTCACCTTGTCACCAGGAAGGATACGGATGTAATTCATCCGCATCTTTCCAGATATATGTCCCAGTACGACATGCCCGTTTTCCAGTTTCACCCTGAAGGTAGCGTTGGGGAGATTCTCCAGAATCTCGCCTTGCATCTGAATAACGTCGTCCTTGGACATAAATGATTCACATCCCTCTTACTCAACGGGTTGGCATACCGCCCTTGAAGTTAGCCTTGCGCAGCAGCGACTCGTACTGCTGGGACATCACATAATTCTGCACCTGCGCCATGAAATCCATGGTCACGACCACGATAATCA
>CAZESK010000085.1:0-7837 GCA_964515155.1 uncultured Bifidobacterium sp. | reverse complement strand
GCGTCACTTATCAGGTGGATGCCGATGGCCTGCTGTCGGTATCGGCGCGCGAGGTGCATTCCGGCGTCGAAGCATCAATCGAGGTCAAGCCGTCCTATGGTCTCGGTGATGCTGATATCGCCCGCATGCTGCAGGATTCATTCTCGTCGGCCGAGGGCGACATGAAGCTGCGCGCACTGCGGGAGGAGCAGGTCGAGGCCGAGCGCATCCTGCTGGCCACGCAGTCTGCGTTGGATCAGGATCCTGATCTGCTGTCGGCCGCGGAGCGTGCTGGTATTGATGCACTTATCACTGAAGTACGCGCCACCGCGCAGGGCAGTGATCATCAGGCGATCAAGGCTGCTGTCGACGGGCTTGCGAAAGCTACCGAGGAGTTCGCTGCGCGCAGGATGGACCGCAGCGTGCGTGCTGCCCTCGCGGGCCGGAACGTGGACGAAGTCATTTAATCAATCGAGGACAAGCCGTGCCGCAAATCGTTGTACTCCCCCATGAAACCTTGTGCCCCGAAGGCGCCGTTCTGGAGGTGCCGAAGGGCATCTCGGTCTGCGATGCGCTGCTCGAGCACGATATCGAGATCGAGCACGCCTGCGAGAAGTCATGCGCGTGCACGACCTGCCATGTTGTCGTGCGGGAGGGCTTTAGCTCGCTGAACGAGGCGGAGGAGAGGGAAGAAGATTTGCTCGATATGGCATGGGGTCTCGAAGCTACGTCCCGGCTGTCTTGTCAGGCGATGGTGGGTGATGAGGATCTGGTGGTCGAGATCCCGAAGTACACGATCAACCACGCACGCGAGCATCACTGAGGCAGGGAGGCCGCATGAAGTGGACCGACACGATACAGATCGCCGAGGCGCTCTATGACGCCCATCCTGACATTGACCCGTTGACAGTGCGCTTCACCGACCTTCATCGCTGGGTCACCGAGCTGGACGGCTTCAACGATGACCCCGCCCGTTCCGGCGAAAAGATCCTGGAAGCCATACAGATGGCGTGGATCGACGAGGCTCGTTAGTCTTCTGGTGCGGCACCGTGTCGACCGAGGGGGCGATATCTCTCCAGGTTGCCTTCAGCTTCGTGAAAAGCCTGGCCTAAGCGGTACCGCTTCGCGGCATGATGCTTGGCTCGGTCCAGCCTTCGCCCTGCATCAGGTCGTACATCAGGTCACGGTGCTGGGCGAAGAAAGCGTAGAGCGCATAAGCGAGGCAGGCTGCAGGAATCTCATCCATGCCGCTGTCGACCAATGACAGGTAGATCACGTCGCGTGCGCTGGCAATGGCATAACGCAACGCAGCTTTCTCGAATACGCTCCCGACCGCCGGATGGCTGGGGCATTCGGCAGCGCGAACAGCACCCGCATCGGCGGAACCGCAGGCATTGAGCTCGCCGCCATGGCGATAAACTGCCGTGTTGACCATACCCTTGATCACGCTGGCCAGTGCGCCAACCAGCAATGGCGCAAGATAGCTCTCCATGCGGTCACTCTTCATCTGTGCACGCAGCATATTGCCAGCGATACCGTTGAGTGCAATGCTGGCTACCGCATAGGGCAGCAGGCCGATCAGGGCAGCCTTGAGCTTTCGCTCGAATGACAGGCATCGGAGGTCAGCGCCCGGGATCATCCGCTCCGTTGTTCCCTTGATGAGCTCGATGGCTACCGCCTCTGCCAGGAGGGAGAGCGCCCGTCGGTCCAGCCTGTCGAGTTTGGTGACTCTCAGTGTGGGTGTGCAGATGGCGACAGCTATACTTGCCCCGGCGGTGGCCGCGACAATGAGCGGGGGAGCCGCACTGGCCAGAGGGGGATGCTCCGGGCGTTGCATGACATGCTGCACATAGGATGCCCCAAATGCTGCGACGCTACTGGCAGCCATCATCAGTCCCGGATAGCCCGACCCGATGTACATGGCAGTACCGGCTGCAGTGCCGGTGACGAGGCCAGCTGCTCCGGCGATTACCTTGTTGCAGGCACTGTCACCTCCCCGCGTAACGACCATCCGGTAGCTGCAATAGCCGGCTGCAGATCCCGTTATTACGGAGGATGCAATCCTGACGCCGAGACTTGACGCATTTGACAGCACGATAAAGCATCCGGCATTGATCACCCGGCCGGCACCATGCCACACGAGCTCGGCTACGCCACGCATTACACTCAGTGCGGGCCAGGCATAGTCATGCGACTCGGTAGCGGTATTGTCGATATTGGCTGAGTCTCTGAAGCGGAGGCGTATGACAGTACTGGCATCGGGTCGATCGGAACCTTCGGCGCTATCGGAGTCAACCGAATCAATCACACTGGATGAATCATCGGACTGGGAAACGCGCTCGGTCTCGGAAGAATGACTATGCGATGATTTAACGGGCTGATTCGTCAACGTCCTGGGCTGAAGTGGTCCGGGAACAGGTAGGCTCATGCTGCCTCCATTGTGAATGGGAACGGGCAGTAGGTAACTCCCTGGTTATCACGATTCCCGGCTATGCGCGGAATTTTTTATGACAAAACGATGACCGTTTGAAGACAGACACTGCCTGATTAAGCAGCAGTCGAAAAAAAGCCCGCTTGCAAGCAAGCGGGCCTCAATGAGAGCAGTACCAGGAGGGAAGGTCAGTCTTCGCGCCGCAGGTGCGGGAACAGAATCACGTCACGTATATTCGGTGAATCCGTGATCAGCATCATCAGCCGGTCGATGCCGATGCCGCAGCCACCGGTTGGCGGCAGGCCATATTCGAGCGCACGGATGTAGTCGGCATCGTAGTACATCGCTTCATCGTCGCCGGCCTGCTTTGCGGCCACCTGCGCCTGGAAGCGCGCTGCCTGATCTTCAGCATCATTGAGCTCGGAAAATCCGTTGGCGATTTCGCGGCCGGTGATGAACAGTTCGAAGCGCTCGGTAATGCCCGGTACCGAGTCCGAGGCGCGTGCCAATGGTGACACTTCGACCGGGTAATCGATGATGTACGTTGGCTCCCATAGCTGGGACTCGGCGGTCTCTTCGAACAGCGAGAGCTGCAGCGCACCGAGACCGGAGATGACATGCGGCTCGACGCCGAACTTTTTCAGCTCAGTCTTGAGGAAGGCTTCGTCATGCAGCTGCTCGTTCGTGTAGTGCGGTGCGAACTTGTTGATGGCCTGGACGATCGTCATCCGGTGAAACGGCTTGGCCAGGTCGAGCTCGCGGTCCTGATAGGTCAGCGTTGCGGTGCCATGCGCATCGATGGCCGCCTGGCGGATCAGCGCCTCGGTGAAGTCCATCAGCCAGCGGTAATCCACATACGCTGCATAGAACTCCATCATCGTGAACTCGGGATTGTGCCGGGGCGATACGCCCTCATTGCGGAAGTTCCGATTCACCTCGAACACGCGGTCGAAGCCGCCGACTACGAGGCGCTTGAGGTAGAGCTCCGGTGCGATACGCAGGTACATCTCCATGTCCAGCGCATTGTGATGCGTAATGAAAGGCTTGGCTGCTGCACCGCCGGGGATCACGTGCAGCATGGGTGTCTCCACTTCCATGAACCCTTCCTGGTCCATGAAGCGGCGAATTGATGCGATCGCGGCGGTGCGCGCCTTGAAGGTGCGGCGGGTCTCCTCGCTCATGATCAGGTCCACGTAGCGCTGGCGGTACTTGGTTTCCTGATCGACCAACCCGTGGAATTTATCGGGCAGCGGTCGCAGCGATTTGGTCAGCAGGCGCAGCGTCGTTACCTTGACAGTCAGCTCGCCAGTTTTGGTTTTGAACAGCGTACCCTCAGCGCCGAGGATATCGCCGATATCCCAGTGCTTGAAGGCGTTATGCAGATCCTCGCCGACGCCGTCGTTCGAGATGTAGAGCTGGATGCGGCCGTCGGCACGGGTACCGGAAGCGTCCTGGAGGGTGGCGAACGAGGCCTTACCCATGACGCGCTTCAGCATCATGCGGCCAGCGACAACGACCGGCACGTTCTGGGCCTCAAGCGCCTCGCGCTCGGTCGCATTGTGCTGCGCGTGCAGCTCTGCTGCCTTGTGCTGCGGACGGAAATCATTCGGGAAGGCGACACCTTGCTCACGGATGGCGGCCAGCTTGGCGCGGCGCTCCGCAATGATCGAGTTCTCGTCCTGCTCGTGCTGGATCGCGTCGTGTTTGTCGGTCATCATTGTTTTTTATCGAGAGACACTGGAATCCGGCCTGCGCCGGAATATCGTTTCACAAACCTGCCGCTTGCAGGGTGGTCACACGCCCTGTTTCAGCGAAGCGGCGATGAAGTCATCAAGATCGCCATCAAGTACCGCTTTGGTATTGCCGGTCTCGAAGTTCGTGCGCAAGTCCTTGATGCGCGACTGGTCAAGCACGTAGGAGCGGATCTGGTGGCCCCAGCCGATATCGGTCTTTGCATCTTCCAGTTTTTGCTGCTCGCTCATGCGCTTGCGCAGTTCGAGCTCGTACAGACGCGATTTCAGCATCGCCCAGGCCTCGGCGCGGTTGCGGTGCTGCGAGCGGTCGTTCTGGCACTGGACGACGATACCGCTGGGGATATGCGTGAGGCGAACGGCTGAGTCAGTCTTGTTGATGTGCTGACCACCGGCGCCCGAGGCACGGTAAGTATCTACGCGCACATCGGCCGGGTTGACGTCGATCTCGATCGAGTCGTCAACCTCCGGGTACACGAACAGGCTCGAGAATGAAGTGTGGCGGCCGCCAGCCGAGTCGAACGGTGACTTGCGTACCAGACGGTGCACCCCGGTCTCGGTGCGCAAAAAGCCGTACGCATAATCACCCTCGACCTTGAGGGTGGCCGTCTTGATGCCTGCCACCTCACCGTCGGACTGTTCGAGGATCTCGGTCTTGAAGCCCTTGCGTTCGCAATAGCGCAAGTACTGCCGAAGCAGCATTGAGGCCCAGTCCTGCGCCTCGGTACCGCCGGCGCCGGCTTGTATGTCGATGAAACAGCTGTTCTTGTCGAGCGGGTTGGAGAACATCCGCCGAAATTCGAGGCCCTCGACCTGTTCCCTCAGCGTAGCGGCATCGGCCTCGACGGCCACCAGCGTGTCTTCGTCGTTTTCCTCGCGCGCCATGTCCATCAGGTCAGAGGCATCCTGCAGGCCGGCCTTGATGGTCTTGAGCGCGTCGACGACTGCTTCGAGCGATTTCTTTTCGCGGCCGAGATCCTGCGCGCGTTTGGGATCATCCCAGACGGTCGGGTCTTCGAGTTCGCCGTTGACTTGTTCGAGTTTCTCTGACTTCAGATCGAAGTCAAAGATACCTCCGTAGCTCTTGCTCGCGCGCGATCAGGTCGGCGAGCAGGGCGGAGAGGGCGTTGAGGCGTTCGGCTTCCATGGTTTCCGCAGATGCTGAGAAAACCAGAGATTATACCGGATGGGGCGTTCCGCATATCCGGCCGGTCCGGTGCCGTTGACGGTGCGATGTCGTATGGTCAAACAGGCAGGATGCCCAAGCTCGCTACCTTTTTTTGTAGGCGAGTTCGAAGGCCTGCGGCATATGTGTCTCGATCATGCCGAATTTCGGGTGAGCAGGATTGCTCGCGCTGATCTGATGCACCGTACCCAGAAGTTTCGGCGCATGCGACGGGAGCAGAACGCCAAAACGGGCCATCGCCGCGAATACCCTGTTCACCCTCCGGCTTGTGACCAGATCGCCCTCGAGCCGAACCTGATGCACATGGGCGAGCCGCTCCTCTGTCAGGCAGCCGGACTCTCGCAGGTCTTTCATGCAGGCCGGACCCAGCATGGCCGAATGGAAGCCGACAACTTTCACCCCGATTTTCAGCCCAACGTACGTTGCGATACCGCCACCCAGCGAGTGTCCGTCCAGCTCGAGCTTTGCGTCCGAAGGCAGCGACTTCTGGATTTCCTGTGCCAGCTTGAGTGCGTCCTGAAAGGCGGCAGGTACGCCGCCGATGCCGAGAAACTGCCGGATGTTCATGCCCCACTGGGTACCGTTTGTGTCTACCAAGCCAGTGCCCGGGAAGGTGAGCCGGTAGGTCGGCGGGTTGCCAATCTTCGATAGGTCTGCATTGAGCCCTGTCTCGATATCGCGAATGCTGCCGGTTGCGGGCTCCAGCACGCTTCTGAACGGCGAGTCAGGGGGTAACAAACGTTCCAGGTCGGACCTTCCGTCATTGTCTTGATCCAGAGCCGCTGTGTTATCCGAGCGTGTTTGCGCTACTTTTATATACGAGTCTCTGAGTGTAAGGTCAGTACCCGCCGTATGTGCGCCGTCGCGATCCTGCTTGAACGCGGTATAGGCGGGTAGCTGGCGCTGTCTATCAAAATACTCTCGTGCGTTTCTCAACGTGTTATTGAGAGCGTTGTAATGCGGTTCGGTCAGCTTGCGTGATTCATCATCGAATTCCTTGAATTTCGTCAGCTTTCCGCTTGGCTGGATATTCCTTACCGTTGTCTCGGCGGGCTGGAGTATCGAGGACTTCGCAGCCGGCGCTCTCGGCGGGTGCAGGTTCGGCGGCGTGGGCGTGCCCGCAGCGCCTGACAAGGGCTGTCCCAGGTTCGGAGTCGGGTGCGCTTTGTTCGCCGTGCCAGCCCCAATAGGGTTGCCTGAGCGATGGGCTCCTATCGATAACGGCATCGTCAGGCGCGCATGCCCATGCGGAATACATCATTGATCGTCTCTGGCCCCCTTGCGTCTTCCGCATCTTGAGGAATGAATATCGTGCGGGCCTGATCCAGTGCTGACAAGAAGTTATCCAGCGTATTGCCAAAGGCAATGCTGTCGCCGCCCGGAACGAAAAAGTTATGGCATAGCGTGAGCATCTGGATCTCATTTTCCCAGGCGATCCAGCAACCTCCGAGCGGCTTTCCGAAGCGGTTCAGCTCAAGCGCGGCCAGCAATGCCGCCTCGCGTGCTCCCTCCGGCAGAGGTGCAAGCAGCGCGTATAGATGGCAGGTGTCGTCATCGTCGGGTACTTCGACCAGCATCACGGTATCTTCGTCCCGCTTGACCGCCGCGAGTCCGTTCTGGTCCAGTCGCACCCCAGGCACGCGTGCAGACAGCCACTCGTCGACCAAGGCACGGCTCGTCATCATGGCCGGTACCACCATGTCGCGTCTTCAGGCAGGCTGCCTCCAGTCTTGGCGTCAGACTGATTGGGGGGGCGTTGTACGGTATTCATTGTTCAGTGATTGCCCTTCTCGCGCTCGGGGGCGCTGGGGCTGGCCCTATCGCCAACCGGGAAGGGCGAGGTCGACAACAGGTTGCCTGGTAGCGCAGCCGCGGTTGATTGCGGCGCGTCGCTGGTGCCATCTGGCAAGTTGATGGGCGTGCTTTCTTTTTCCTTTGTTTTCAGCGCTTTATCTTGAGCGCTTATCAAGTTGTCCATGGCGCCCAAGGGATGACGCTCAATGCGATTGGGGTGTGTCGGGAACCCCGGATCTGCCCTCCTCGCCACATAGACCCGTCCGATTTGCTGAGGAGACCTCCCACCCTGACCCGGTAGCAGTGCAATTTTCTTCGATAGGGTGGAGCTGCTGGCCGGATCTTTTTCCAGCCTGACGTGCTGTTGCTGTGCAATGCGTTCTGGGGTCAGACACTGATTGTTCTCGAGGTGGCTGATCGTGCCGGTGCCAAGCGCCGCACCATTGAAGCAATAGCTTGGGATGCCCAGCGACAGCCCGATGAAATTCGCGACGCCGCCTCCTATCGAATGCCCTGCGACCGATAGCGGGATGTTGTCCTGACCGAGTTCTTTTTTTAGCTCGGAGGCCAGATCCAAGGCCTGGATGTACAGTTTGGGCGGTCCCGCCGTGCTAACCGCTTGCTGCAGGTTGTTTTTCCATTGCGTATCCATATTGCCTGCGACACCGGTACCCGGAAAGCACAGCAGGAAGTGCG
>CAZESK010000084.1:0-7912 GCA_964515155.1 uncultured Bifidobacterium sp. | reverse complement strand
GAGGTCGCTGCTGCACACAGGTTGTTGTCTATCACTCAGCCCTGGGCCGGCAGCTGTTTCGTCAGCAGAAGATACGCCGCGCAGTGCCCAACAGTGGTTCCTGCATGCGCTTGTCAAGCGGCGCCGGGTATTCCTCGACGCGCTCATCGCTACTTTCGT
The DNA here is from genome assembly GCA_964515155.1 of uncultured Bifidobacterium sp. Lineage (GTDB taxonomy): Bacteria > Pseudomonadota > Gammaproteobacteria > Burkholderiales > Burkholderiaceae_D > Pernthalerella. Next base: position 7,753 of record CAZESK010000084.1, on the reverse strand, counting down.
CGTGAGTATGCTGGGGCTGGGCGCATCGTTCTACAGCCTGCAGGTTTACGATCGCGTGATTCCGATGCAGGCACACTCGACGCTACTGGCGCTGAGCATCGGCGTCGGTATCGCGGTGATTTTTGAATTCATCATCAAGCAGGTACGCTCGCTGATGGTGGATCGTGGCTGCAAGGCCATCGAGGAAGAACTGTCGGATGTATTCTTCGGCCGCATGCTCGACATCCGGATGGAGGCGCGTCCGAGCTCGGTCGGCAGCTTTGCGGCACAGGTGCGGCAGTTCGAGCTGGTGCGCAGTTTCATGACCTCCTCCACTGTCTTCCTGATCGCTGATCTGCCGTTTTGCCTGCTATTTGTCGGCGTCATTGCCGTCATTGGCGGCATGCTGGCAACGATACCGCTGGTGCTGCTGCCGCTGGTCATGGCAGCATCGGTCTGGCTGAACTGGCGCATCCGTCGCCTTGCCCGGGCCCAGCTGTACGATGCACGCCAGAAGAACGGTCTGCTGATCGACGCGATCGATGGCATCGAGAGCGTCAAGGCAGCCGGCGCGGAGTGGAAGATGATGGCACGCTGGCGCGAACTGACAGCGTCAGCCTCTGCGCTGGAGCTCGACACGCGCCATCTGTCGGCCACCTCCGCACACTTCGCGCAATTCCTGCAACAGTTCAGCTATGTCGCCATCATCGGCGTCGGCGCGTGGATGACCGGCCAGGGCATGCTCACGATGGGCGCACTCATCGCCTGCTCCATTCTCAGCAACCGCGCACTGGCACCGATCACCCAGATCGCGACCCTGGTCACGCAATGGCAGCATGCGCAGGAGGCGCTCAAGGGACTGGACGAGATGATGAAGCTACCGGTCGAGCATGTACCGGGAAAGCAAGCCATCATCCCTGCCACCTGCGCTGGCGAGCTGCGGCTGGAGAACGCGGGCTTCTCTTTCAACGACAGGCTGCCAGCACTGCAGCCGCTGAACCTGCGCCTTGGCGCCGGCGAGCGGGTCGCGATTATCGGCCCCGTCGGCTCCGGCAAGTCAACACTGATCCGCCTGCTGTCCGGACTCTACCGACCGAACGAGGGAAAAGTCTTCCTCGACGGTGTCGACATGGCGCTAATCGCTCCCGAATTCCTGCACGAACATATTGGCTATCTTCCCCAGGATGTGCGGCTGCTGCGTGGAACGCTGCGCGACAATCTCGTGCTCGGACTCGCTCCGCCGGCCGACGGCGAGATCCTGCGCGCCGCGGCACTCACTGGCCTCGACCGAGTGATCGCCGCGCATCCACTGGGCCTCGACCTGCCGATCTCTGAAGGCGGTCGCGGTCTCTCCGGCGGACAACGACAACTGGTCGGGCTGACGCGGCTACTGATAGCCCATCCTTCAATCCTGCTGCTTGATGAACCAACGGCAGCGATGGATGGCGATCTCGAGGCTACCGTCATGCAGCAAGTCTTCGGCGGTCTGCCTGCAAACACTACCCTGATTGTGATCACGCACAAAGCCAGCCTGCTGCGCATGGTCAGCCGCATCGTCGTGCTGGACCAGGGCCGCGTCGTGCTCGATGGGCCGCGTGCTGAGGTGCTGGCACGCCTGGCCTCGCCCGTCGGATCGTCACCAAAACCAACCCACAACCGCGACATGCTGCAGGCGAAAGAGGGATGACCATGGGCCAGCCACACACCAATATCCGCAGCCCGAAGCCACCGGCGCGCCGCAAGCTGGTACTGGCCGGTAAGCATCAAGCCGCCAACAACCGACCGAACTGGATGATCTGGAGTAGCCTGCTGGCCTTGCTCTCCTTCCTGCTCTGGGCATCGCAGGCGGAGCTGGAACAGCTGACCCGCGCGCCGGGGCAAATCATCGCCGGCTCGCGCACGCAAGTCATTCAGGCCAGCGATGGTGGCGTGCTGTCGACGCTGCTGGTCAAGGAGGGTGACAAGGTGGTCAAGGGGCAGTTACTGGCAAAGCTTGATGACATCAAGCTGCGCGCCGCCTATTTCGAGACACGCTCGCGCGCCGTCGCACTGCGCGCCACCGTCGCCCGGCTGCAGGCCGAACTTTTCGGTGGTGAACCCGGCTTTGCGCCGGACATCGACAGCTACCCGCAATTCCGTGACAACCAGCTGGCGCTGCTGGATAAACGCCGCGCCTCGATTGGCGAAGAAACCTCGGCACTGACGGCCATGCTGGTACTGGCACAAAAGGAACTCGCGATGACCGGGCCGCTGGTGGCAACCGGTGATGTCTCGCAAGCCGACCTGCTCAAGCTCGAGCGCCAGGTCGCCGACCTGCAGGCGCAGATCACTAACCGCAGAAATAAGTATCTGCAGGATGCGCAGACCGAGCTCTCGCGTGCAGAGGAAGAGCTGGCCGGTGTGCAGCAGATGCTGGCGCAGCGCGCCGATCTGTTGTCGCGCGCGGAGCTGCGTGCGCCTGTCAATGGGCTGGTAAAGAATATCCGCGTCACCACGCTGGGTGGCGTGCTCAAGCCCTCCGAGGAGTTGATGCAGATCGTGCCGCTGGAAGACGAGCTGGTGGTCGAGGCGCGCATGCGGCCGGCGGATATCGCCTTCATCAAAATCGGACAGCCGGCCAGCGTGAAGCTCGATGCTTACGATTACACCGTGCATGGCTGGCTCGAGGGTACGGTCAGCTACATCAGTCCCGACACGCTGACGGATGATCTCAGGCAAGGCGAGCAGGCCTACTACCGGATCCGGGTGAAGGTAGGCGACCGCAGCTTCAGCGGCCGCTCCGGGGCGGGCATCGACCTGCAACCGGGCATGACGGCCACCGTCGAGGTGAAGACCGGGACAAACACCGTCCTACGCTATCTCGCCAAACCCATCATCAAGACGATGCAGGAGTCGCTGGTCGAAAAGTAAGCGTTCGCCGCTACTCAGTCCGGCCAGTCGACCGTCGCCGCCAACACTCCGCGCAGCGCATTGCAAACGCAGATCGCCTCTGCAGCGCGCAGATCGTCGCGCGTAAGCGTGCGTTCAGTCGCGTCCCATGCGGGATCCTCGAGCAGCAGCGCCCGCATCACGCCCGGCAGCAGGCCCGAGGACAGAGGCGGCGTATACCAGCGACCCGCAAGGCGTAAGAACACATTACTGCGGCCGCCCTCCGTCAGTTCACCGTGCTCATTAAAAAAAAGCGTATCGAATGCGCCGACCGCTTCGGCACCACGCCAGCCCGCGTCATAGGCGCGGCGCAGGGTCGTCTTGTGCGCGAGCATGGAATCGCCGGAGGGCATCACGTCATCGGTCAGTAGCAGGCGCACCGGCTCTGCCAGCGACGTCAGCGGTGCGGTGGTGATCCCAACCTCACCAGAGACGGTCAGCGCCAGTCGCAGGCGCGCAGGCTGGGTAGCAGGCAAAGCCTCACAGGCAGACTGCAGCCGCGCTCGGATAATCACCTCGTCGAAACAAAAACCGAAATGGGTGGCCGAGCGCGCAAGACGCGCGAGGTGACGCTCGACATGACGGCAGCCGGCGCGCGTGGCATGCATAGTCTCGAAGAGTTCGAAGCCGGGCGCGATGCCGGTCAGGAAGCGCGCCTTGAGCAAGCATTCCTGATACTCGGTACCGGCGTCGCTGTCGTGAACAATGCCTGCACCCACGCCCATCTCCGCAACGCGCCGGTCGTTACCGTCCGGTGCATCGAGCAGCAGGGTGCGAATCGGTACCGACAGCATGAAGTCGCCGAGATTACCGGGAACAGCAGGTGGCTCGAACCAGCCGATGCCACCGGTATAGAGGCGACGCGGCCAACGCTCCAGCTCATGAATCAGCTGCATCGTGCGTCGTTTCGGTGCACCCGTGATCGACCCGCAGGGGTAGAGCGCGTCGAACACCTGGTGTAAGCCCAGCCCGGGTACGGCCTCTGCTTCAATCATCGAGGTCATCTGCAGCACACTACCGAATCGCTCGACAGCAAACAGCTCCGACACCCGGACCGATCCGGTGCGTGCGATACGGCCGAGGTCGTTGCGTAGCAGGTCGACGATCATCAGGTTTTCGGCACGCTCCTTCGCACTCGTACGCAGTGCCTGGACACGGCGCTCGTCAATATCCGGCTCCCCGCTGGCCGGGGCAGTACCCTTCATTGGTCGGCAGGTCAGATGGCTGCCGGTGTGGCTGACAAACAATTCGGGTGATAGCGAGAGCACCATCGTGCCATCTGGCAAACGGATGAGCGCGCCATACGGCACTGGCTGGCGTGTGCGCAGCGCCGCGTATAGCGCAACGGGTTCGCCATGTACGTCGAAGCGCAGAGGGAAGGTGAAGTTCACCTGATAGGTATCGCCGGCGACGATATAGCGATGAATGGTATCGACCGCCTCGGTGAATGCCGGCTCGTCGAGCATCGGAGTCACATTGGAGATCGCGTGCGCAGCGGCACCGGCCTCCTCGGCCAGCCAGGTCTCGACATCGGCAGCAGATAGCTTCTGACACCGGTCGAATACAAGCGCCGTCGCCACTGGTCGGCCGGACACCTCCGGGGACGAAAGACCTTGCAGTGAATTGCCGAGTTCATAGTCGAACAGACCAACGACGTGATGGCCTGCTGCCAACTCGCTACCGATGGCAGCGACGAATTCGGCTAGATGCTCAGCGGATAGCAGTCGCAGGCAGGCTAGCGGCCGCGTATACAGGCGCGAACCCTGGTCCTTCTGGTGCTGCGCGTCGTCGAGCAGGGCGAAGCAGCTACTGTCTGTTGAAAGCTTGACCTTCATGATGAGGAATCATTCTGAGAGGTCGTCATAGTGCCAGAATGCTCGTGCCGGGGGCAGGCAGTTCGTCGATCCTTTTCCACTACGAAAGGAGAATGGCGCATGAAGATAACCGAGGCCATCGCCTGGCACGCGCTCAACCATACCGATGTGCTGGCACGACTCAAGGCTGATCCCAAGCACGGACTGTCTGCCGCCGAGGCCAGGCGCCGGCTGGACGAGGCTGGTCCGAATCAACTACCCGAAGCATCGCGTCGCTCAGGGATGATGCGCTTTCTGCTGCAATTCCATAACCTGCTGATCTATGTGCTACTGGCTGCAGCACTGGTGACGGCGCTGTTGGGAGACTATCCTGACGCAGCCGTGATCGCCAGCGTGGTGCTCGTTAACGCAACCATCGGCTATGTGCAGGAGGGCAAGGCCGAGCAGGCGCTTGAGGGTGTGCGCGGCATGCTTGCCTCGCGCGCTACGGTCATGCGCGATGGCGAACGCCTTCAAATTGATGCAGCGGAACTGGTACCCGGCGACCTCGTACTGCTTGAACCGGGCGATCGTGTGCCAAGCGACCTGCGGATCATCTATGCACATAACTTGCGTGCGAGCGAGGCCGCGCTGACCGGCGAATCGTTGCCCTCGGAAAAGCAGGTCGCTCCGGTATCTGTCAACGCCGCGCTCGGCGATCGATCCTCCATGCTGTACTCCGGAACGCTGGTCACATCAGGACTGGCGCGCGCGATCGTGGTGGCTACAGGTATGGGCAGCGAGATCGGCCGTATCAACACGCTGATGAGCGGGCTACCTCCGCTGGCCACACCGCTAACACGACGACTTGATCATTTCGCCCTGCAGATCACCGCCATCACGCTGGTCGTGGCCACGCTCACCTTTGCCTGGGGCTTCATCATCGGCCGCATGCCTCTACTCGACATCTTCCTTGCCGTCATCAGCCTCGCCGTGGCAGCAATACCTGAAGGCCTACCGGCCATTATCACCATCGTGCTGGCGATCGGTACTCAGCGCATGGCACAAGAGCGCGCGATCGTGCGCCGACTGCCAGCCGTCGAATCGCTCGGCTCGGTGACCGTGATCTGCTCGGACAAAACCGGCACACTCACCCACAATGAGATGACCGTCGTGCGGCTCATGCTGCCCAGCCGCGAGATACAGGTCAGCGGCAGCGGCTATGCACCGGTCGGCAGCTTTCATTGCAGCCAGGCGATGGTCGACCCGCTCGCAGAGGACGAGATCATGCGTCTGGTGCGCTGCGCGCTGCTGTGCAATGACGCCAGCTTGCGGCATAACGCGGAGGACGACAACAGCTGGCAACTGGTTGGTGACCCGACCGAAGGCGCGCTGCTGACACTGGCACACAAGACCGGGCTCGATACGGATGCGCTGCGACGCGACTGGCCGCGGCTGGACGAAATCAGCTTCGAGTCCGAGCGCCGTTACATGGCGACTCTGCATGCCGATCATGCCGGTATGCACTGGCTACTGATCAAGGGGGCGCCAGAGTGCGTGCTGGCGCTGTGCGACCGTATCGCCGGGGATACCCCTCTCGACACCACGCATTGGGAGGAATGCGTCGCGCAGGCCGCCAGCACCGGCGAGCGGGTGCTGGCACTGGCCTGCTGCGCCGTGTCCAATAGCCAGTGCACATTGGCACTGGCCGATATTCACCGTCGCTTTGAACTGCTCGGCATGGTGGGCATCATCGATCCGCCGCGCGCGGAGGTGATCGCAGCGATTTCTGAATGTCGCCGTGCGGGCATCCAGGTCAAAATGATCACTGGCGATCATGCTGCGACGGCGACAGCGATCGGTGCGCGTATCGGCTTACCCTCTGCGAAGGCCTTATCTGGAGAGCAGATCGATCTGCTCTCCGATACTGCGCTACAGATCGCGATTGATCGCCACGACGTGATCGCGCGTGCCAGCCCCGAACACAAGCTGAGGCTGGTAGCGGCACTGCAGGCGTGCGGGCAGCAGGTGGCCATGACCGGTGATGGTGTGAACGATGCCCCTGCGCTGAGGGCCGCCGACATCGGCGTTGCGATGGGTAACAAGGGCACCGATGCTGCGCGCGAAGCCTCCGATCTCGTGCTCACCGACGACAATTTCGCCACTATCGCGTGTGCAGTGCGGGAAGGCCGCGTGGTATTCGATAACATTAAAAAAGCGCTGCTGTTCATCCTGCCCACCAATGGCGGCGAGGCGGGCGTGATCTTGCTCGCGATCTTCGCAGGGCTGGCGATGCCGGTCACCGCCGGCCAGATCCTGTGGGTCAACATGGTCACCGCAGTCACGCTCGCGCTGGCGCTGGCCTTCGAGCCTCCCGAGCCCGGCGTGATGGATTTCCCGCCCCGCGCTCCCGGCGAACCGCTGATCACGCGTGCGCTGGCTGTGCGCATCCTGTACGTCAGTCTCCTGATGGTAGTGACGACCTTCGTGGTGTTCGAGTGGGAACTATCGCGCGGTAGCAGTCTCGAGGTGGCGCGCACGGCTGCTGTCAATATGCTGGTTGTAGGCGAGATGGTCTACCTGTTCAATACGCGCCATTTCACACAGAGCTCGCTGCACATCGAGACTCTGATCGGGAATCCGGTAGCGCTGTGGGTCTGCGGCGTGTTGATTGGCTTGCAGTTACTGTTCACCTACGCTGGCCCGATGCAGCAGATTTTCCGCAGCGCCCCGCTCGACCTCATCTCCTGGGCCATGATCGGCGGACTGGCGCTGGCCAAGTTCATCGCGGTGGAGGGAGAGAAAGCGCTATGGCGAGGGGCCGGCATGCGGCGAATGTGACAATTGGGCAGCGATGCGCGCGGCGAGGAAATCAATCAGCACGCGCACGCGATGCGGCACCTGCCGGTTGCTGGGCAACATCGCATAAATGCCCAGCTCGGGCATGGGAAAATCGTCCAGCAAGGTCACCACGCGGCCAGCCGCGAGCGCCGGCGCAATGATGAAGTCTGGCTGTATGGTGATGCCCAGTCCCTGCGCGGCCACCTCGGTCA
>CAZESK010000083.1:0-7980 GCA_964515155.1 uncultured Bifidobacterium sp. | reverse complement strand
AGGCGAAACCCGCCGCCCCACCGCCGGCCACCCCCAAACTCCCGATGCCCAACAGGTATAATCCACGGTTTGCCGACGGCTCCGCTCTCGGCCCGAACACTGCCAACGCCAGCCATGAACGCCTCCGAGATCCGCGAAAAATTCCTCCGCTTCTTCGAATCGAAGGGCCACGCTATCGTGCGCTCGTCCAGCCTGGTGCCGGGCAATGATCCCACGCTGCTGTTCACCAACTCTGGCATGGTGCAGTTCAAGGATGTCTTCCTCGGTACCGAAAAACGCGACTATGTGCGCGCCACTTCCGTTCAGCGCTGCCTGCGCGCCGGCGGCAAGCATAATGACCTCGAAAACGTCGGCTATACCGCGCGCCACCACACCTTTTTCGAGATGCTGGGTAACTGGTCGTTCGGTGACTACTTCAAGAAGGAATCGCTGGTCTGGGCGTGGGAGCTGCTGACCGAGGTGTATGGCCTGCCGAAGGAAAAGCTGTGGGCCACCGTCTACCAGACCGACGATGAAGCCTTTGATATCTGGACCAAGGTGATCGGCTTGCCTGCTGAGCGCGTCGTACGCATTGGCGACAACAAGGGTGCGCCTTATGCATCGGATAACTTCTGGCAGATGGCCGACACCGGCCCCTGTGGCCCGTGCTCCGAGATTTTTTACGACCACGGCCCGGACGTCTGGGGCGGCCCGCCAGGCAGCGCCGAGCAGGACGGCGACCGCTACATCGAGATCTGGAATAACGTGTTCATGCAGTTCGACCGCCAGCTCGACCCGGCCACCGGCAAGTACACGCTGACCCCGCTGCCCGCGCCCTGTGTTGACACCGGCATGGGGCTCGAGCGCCTTGCGGCTGTGCTGCAGCACGTACACAGCAACTACGAAATCGATTTGTTCGACCGGCTGGTGAAGGCGGCCGCCCGCGAGACCGGTGTCGCCGACCTGAGCAATGCTTCGCTGCGCGTGATCGCTGACCACATTCGCGCCTGCGCCTTCCTCGTCACTGACGGCGTGGTGCCAGGGAGTGAGGGTCGGGCCTATGTCCTGCGTCGCATCATTCGCCGTGCGCTGCGTCATGGCAATAAACTCGGCCAGAAGAAGCCCTTCTTCCACAGGCTGGTACCAGATCTCGTCAAAGAGATGGGTGAGGCCTATCCGGAGCTGGCCGAGGCGGCCGACCGTGTGACGATGGTGCTGAGGCAGGAGGAAGAGCGCTTCGGCGAGACGCTGGATAACGGCATGAAGATCCTCGAGGCCGCGCTCGCCAAAGACCCCGGTCGCCTCGATGGCAAGACTGCTTTTGCGCTTTACGACACCTATGGATTCCCGCTCGACCTGACGGCCGACATTTGCCGCGAGCGCGACGTGACGCTCGACGAGACCGGCTTTCATGAGGCGATGGACAAGCAGAAGGCCGCTGCGCGCGCGGCCGGCAAGTTCGAGATGGCTGCGGCCATCGAGTACAGCGGTCCGAAAACGGTCTTTATCGGTTACGAGAAGCTGGCTGCCGAGGGCAAGGTATTGGCGCTGTACGTGGACGGCGCTGCCGTCGGCAGTATCGCGGCCGGCCAGGAGGCGACCGTGGTGCTCGATACTACGCCGTTCTACGCCGAGTCCGGTGGCCAGGCGGGCGATGTCGGTGTGATCGAGTGCGGCAATGCGTCGTTCGCGGTGGCAGACACCCAGAAGGTCCAGCCGGAGGTGTTTGGCCACCATGGCACGCTGGGTTCGGGCTCGCTGTCGGTGGGCGACAAGGTGATTGCCAAGGTCGATACCGAGGTGCGCGCGGCAACCATGCGCAACCACTCGGCGACTCACCTGATGCACAAGGCGCTGCGCGTCGTGCTCGGCGGCCACGTGGTACAGAAGGGATCGCTGGTCGACAAGGACAAGACGCGCTTCGACTTCAGCCACAACGCGCCGCTGACATCCGACGAGATCCGCCGCATCGAGGCGCTGGTCAATCACGAGGTCCTGTCGAATGCGGCCACCAACGCGCAGCACATGGCCTATGACGACGCGATCAAGGCAGGTGCGATGGCGTTGTTCGGAGAGAAGTATGGCGACACCGTGCGCGTGCTCGGCATCGGCTCGTCGACCGAGCTGTGCGGCGGCACCCACGTGACACGCACCGGCGATATCGGTCTGTTCAAAATCGTCTCCGAGGGCGGCGTCGCTGCCGGCATTCGCCGTGTCGAGGCGGTGACCGGCGAGAACGCCCTGGCGCTGGTGCAGTCGCTGGCCGCTCGCGTGAACGAGGCTGCTGCTGTGCTCAAGGCGCCGGCGGAAGAGCTGACCCATCGTATCGTGCAGGTGCAGGATCAAGTGAAGGCGCTGGAGAAGGAGTTGGCGTCGCTGAAGACGAAGATGGCCTCCAGCCAGGGCGACGACTTGCTCGCACAGGCGGTCGATATCGCCGGCATCAAGGTACTGGCGGCCACGCTCGACGGCGCGGATATCGCGACCCTGCGCAGCGTGATGGACAAGATGAAGGACAAGCTCAAGACCGCTGCAATCGTCCTGGCCACCGTCAATGACGGCAAGGTTAGCCTGATCGCCGGCGTCACCGCGGATGCGATCTCGAAGGTGAAAGCCGGCGAGCTGGTCAACCACGTTGCACAGCAGGTCGGTGGCAAGGGTGGTGGCCGTCCGGACATGGCTCAGGCGGGCGGCACCGACCCAGGCGGCCTGCCGGCAGCGCTGGCCTCGGTCAGCGGCTGGGTTAGCCAGCGCATATCGGCCTGACAATTTTCAGCGAATGATCATGGAATTCCAGAAAGACCTCGATGCCCGCGGCCTGAACTGCCCGCTGCCCATCCTGAAAGCCAAGAAGGCACTGGCCGATATGGGTTCGGGTGATGTCCTGCGCGTGCTGGCGACCGACCCCGGGTCGGTGCGCGATTTCAATGCCTTCGCCCGGCAGACCGGCAATGATCTGCTCGGCCATGAGGAAAATCCGGAAGCGGCGGTGAAGGAATTCACGTTTTATTTGCGGCGGAAGTAACGGGTCGTTCGGGTTTGACGGCGGGTTTCGCGCTGCTCTACCCGCCCTATGGCCGGGAAAAACCATAGGGCGGATAGAGCGCAGCGAAATCCGCCATGTTCTCCGCCCGCACCGCCACGGCGCACCGCCAAACCGAACGACCGTGCGCAAATTTTGCGGCTCGCGGAATTCCTCCCTATAATTGCCGTTTACGTTAACGTCACTAACCAACAGCACACCCTGAAGGACTCCCATGAAGGTACTGGTTCCGGTCAAGCGCGTTGTCGACTACAACGTCAAGGTTCGCGTCAAATCTGACGGCAGCGGTGTCGATATCGCCAATGTCAAGATGTCAATGAACCCGTTCGACGAGATCGCGGTGGAAGAGGCAATGCGTCTCAAGGAAGCCGGCAAGGCAACCGAGGTAGTCGCCGTCTCCTGCGGTGTCGCGCAGTGCCAGGAAACCCTGCGTACTGCGATGGCGATCGGCGCTGACCGCGCCATCCTCGCCGAAACCCCGGCCGACCTTGATCTGCAGCCGCTGGCCGTGGCCAAGCTGCTCAAGGCCGTCGCCGACAAGGAACAGCCGCAGCTGATCATCCTCGGCAAGCAGGCCATCGATGATGACTGCAACCAGACCGGCCAGATGCTGGCTGCGTTGCTGGGCTGGCCGCAGGCGACGTTCGCCTCGAAGGTCATCATCGAGGACGGCAAGGCCGTCGTTACCCGTGAAGTCGATGGCGGCCTCGAGACAGTGTCCCTGGCACTGCCGGCCATCGTGACGACCGACCTGCGACTGAATGAGCCACGCTATGTGACGCTGCCCAACATCATGAAGGCGAAGAAGAAGACGCTCGACGTGGTCAAGCCGGAAGAGCTCGGCGTCGACGTCTCGCCGCGCCTGAAAACGCTGAAAGTGGCCGAGCCGCCAAAGCGTACAGCCGGCGCGATGGTGCCAGACGTCGCGACGCTGGTCGCGAAACTGAAGAACGAAGCCAAAGTCATTTAAGGGAATAGCCATGACCGCACTCGTCATTGCCGAACACGATAATGCGTCGCTGAAAGCCAGCACCTTGCACACCGTGACCGCCGCCGCGCAATGCGCTGGGGATGTCCATGTTCTCGTTGCGGGTCACCAGTGCGACGCGGCAGCAGCTGCTGCCGCGCAGATCGCTGGCGTGTCAAAGGTCATCGTCGCCGACGGCGAGCAATTCGCTCACGGCCTCGCCGAGAACGTCGCCGCGCAGGCGCTGGCGCTGGCCAGCAGCTACAGCCATGTGCTCGCGCCGGCTACCGCTTACGGCAAAAATATCCTGCCGCGCGTGGCCGCCTGCCTCGACGTCGGCCAGATTTCCGAGATCACCAGGGTTGAGTCGCCGGATACCTTCGAACGCCCGATCTATGCCGGCAATGCGATTGCCACCGTGCAGTCGCTCGATCCGATCAAGATCATCACGGTACGCGCCACCGGCTTCGACGCTGCCGGCAGCGGCGGCAGCGGCGCTATAGAGAAAGTCGGCGCGGTTGCCGACTCCGGCAAATCCGCCTTCGTCTCGCGCGAGCTGGCCAAGTCGGATCGTCCCGAGCTGACCGCCGCGAAGATCATCGTCTCCGGCGGCCGCGGCATGGGCTCGGCCGACAACTTCAAGATTCTCGAGCCGCTGGCCGACAAGCTTGGCGCGGCCATGGGCGCCTCGCGCGCGGCCGTCGATGCAGGCTATGTGCCCAATGACTGGCAGGTCGGCCAGACCGGCAAGATCGTCGCACCGCAGCTCTACATTGCCGTCGGAATTTCGGGCGCGATCCAGCATCTGGCCGGCATGAAGGACTCGAAGACCATTGTTGCGATCAACAAGGACCCGGAAGCACCGATCTTCAGCGTGGCCGACTACGGACTGGTCGGTGACCTGTTCGAGGCCGTCCCCTCGCTGGTGAAAGAACTCGGCTGACCCCGGCGGTTATCCCGCCGAGGGAGTCCGCGGCCGTCCTGTCATCCCGGTGACAGACGGCCGTTTTTACATACGACACAATCCGCTGCATAGAAGACTTGGAGACGCGAATGAGCTACACCGCCCCCCTGAAGGACATGACCTTCGTGATGAACGAGCTTGCCGGCCTCGACGCTCTCAGTCGCCTGCCCTGCTGCGAGGATGCGACGCCAGAGACGGCTGAGGCCGTGCTCGAGGAGAACGCGAAGTTTTGTGGCGAGGTTGTTGCGCCGCTGAACTGGACCGGTGATCAGCAGCCCAGCCACTGGCATGACGGTCAGGTCACGACCACGCCCGGCTTTGCCGATGCGTTCAAGGCCTTTGGCGAAGCGGGCTGGCAGGGACTGCAGCATCCGCAGGAATTCGGCGGGCAGGGCTTGCCCAAGCTGCTGGCCACGCCCTGCATCGAGATGCTGAATTCGGCGAACCTGTCATTCGCACTGTGCCCATTGCTGACCGACGGCGCCATCGAGGCGCTGATGACCGCCGGCAGTGATGAGCAGAAGCAGCGCTACATCCCAAAGATGGTGTCTGGCGAGTGGACCGGTACCATGAACCTGACTGAGCCGCAGGCTGGATCCGATCTCGCGCTGGTGCGCACGCGCGCTGTGCCACAGGGCGATGGCAGCTACCGGGTATTCGGCACCAAGATTTACATCACCTACGGCGAGCACGATATGGCGGGCAATATCGTCCATCTCGTGTTGGCGCGCACGCCGGACGCGCCCGAGGGCGTGAAGGGTATCTCGCTGTTCATCGTGCCAAAGTTCATGGTGAATGCCGACGGCTCGCTTGGCGCACGCAATGACGTGCACTGCGTGTCGATCGAGCACAAGCTCGGCATCAAGGCCAGCCCGACAGCCGTACTGCAGTTCGGTGATCATGGCGGTGCGACTGGTTATCTGGTGGGCGAGGAAAACCGCGGACTCGAGTACATGTTCATCATGATGAACGCGGCGCGCTTTGCCGTCGGCATGCAGGGCATTGCGGTGGCCGAGCGCGCGTATCAGAAGGCGGTTCAGTATGCGCGGGATCGCGTACAGTCGCGCGACCTGGCGGGCTCGGCAGGGCCGGTGGCCATCATCCACCACCCGGATGTCAAACGCATGCTGATGAGCATGCGTGCGCAGACCGAGGCCGCGCGCGCGCTGTCCTATGTGACCGCCGCTGCCTTCGACGCCGGGCACCATCATCCGGACGAGGCGGCACGCAAGGCCAACTACGCGTTCTATGAATTCATGGTGCCGATCGTCAAGGGCTGGTCGACCGAGATGTCGCTCGATGTCACGTCGACCGGTGTACAGGTGCATGGCGGCATGGGCTTTATCGAGGAAACCGGCGCCGCGCAGCATTATCGCGATGCGCGCATTCTGACCATTTACGAAGGCACGACCGCTATCCAGGCCAACGACCTCGTCGGCCGCAAGACCGTGCGTGACGGTGGCGCTTTCGCCAAGGGCATCATCGCGCAGGTTCGTGCGACCGTCGCCGAGCTCAAGGCAGTCGACAACGCCGACCTCGCCGCCATTGCGAAACGGCTGGGGGGCGCGGCCGATGCGCTGGAGCAGGTGGTGGAGTTCGTCGCCGGCCAGATGAAGTCCGACATCAAGGCGGTCTTTGCTGGCAGCGTGCCCTATCTGAAGATGGCGGGCATCGTGTTTGGCGGCTGGCAGATGGGTCGTGCCGCGCTGGTCGCGCAGAAAAAACTGGCAGCCGGCGATGCCGATGCCGCTTTCTTTCACGCCAAGCTTGCGACTGCGCGCTTCTTTGCCGATCACTACCTGTCGACTGCGCCGGCTTCTCGCGATGCCATCGTCGAGGGCAGCGCGGGCGTGCTGGCGCTGGCCGAGGAGCAGTTCTGAGCCAGGCGGCGCGCGCCCGGCCGACAGGTTCAGCCGTAGGCCCCGCCTGTCAGCATCAGGTCGAAGCTGCGCGCCAGCACCAGCAGCAGCAGGGTCGCACCGTAGAACAGGTTGGCGACCATCAGTACCGCCACCGGCCAGCGTGAGTCGCTCTGGCGGCCGGAGGCGGGGTTCCAGTCGGCATCCCATTGCTCGTCCGGTCTCAGGCCGATTACGAAGGTTTCGATGCTCGCTGCCAGCGCCGACAGTACCAGCGGTGAGGCAGTGAGCAGCAGCGGCAGCTCGGGGTAGCGGGTGACGAGCGCGGCGCTGGCCGGAAGGCTGGCAAAATGCAGCCAGCCCCAAAGGTCGCCGAAGCCCCGCAGGTAGAAGCGGTGGAGGCCGGCGGCACCCAGCAGGAAGCACAGCAGGGCGGCGAGAGTTTTGTTTTTGTGGGAGGTCATTCGTGGATTTCTGCGGCAAAGGCCCTGGATTTATATTCGATTGACAAGTTTTTTGCAGGCCTCAGTGTGCCGCAGACCGGCCATCCCTGCAAACCGCCGCGAATCTCGCTTGTTGCCGAGGTGGGAAAACCGCTATAATCACGGGCTTTTCCGTCTCCGAACCCACTTTGTCGAGAAGATCATGGTCGTAATTCGTCTTTCCCGCGGCGGCTCCAAGAAGCGCCCGTTCTACAACATCGTTGCCACCGATTCGCGCAGCCGCCGTGATGGCCGCTTCATCGAGCGCATCGGCTTCTACAACCCGATCGCGTCCGGCGCTGCTGATGGCTTCAGCATCAAGGAAGACCGCCTCGCGCACTGGAAGGGTGTGGGCGCTCAGCTCTCGCCGACCGTCGAGCGCCTCGTCAAGAGCGCCGGCAAGAAGGCCGCCTGATTTGAATTCTGGCAGTACCTCGGGGATTCCGGTTCCCGACGATCTGGTGCTGGTGGCGCATGTGTCTGGCGCCTTCGGCATCACCGGATGGATCAGGCTCAAGCCGTATTCATCCGAAGCCAGCGCACTGATGCACGCAAAGACGTGGTGGCTGGATCAGCCTTCGCTTCATGATGTGGACGTAATGCAGGTCCGCACCCAAGGCGAGGACGTAGTTGCGCACGTCATGGGTGTGGAAGACCGCAACGCTGCGGAAGCCCTGCGCGGCGCG
>CAZESK010000082.1:3910-8238 GCA_964515155.1 uncultured Bifidobacterium sp. | reverse complement strand
TCCGCGGAAACGCGGCGACATCGGCGTCTTCTCCTCGGGGAACTGCACGGTGATCTTGCGCGCGAACATGTAGCGCCCCGTCAGCGCCAGCCCCTTGAAGAGCTCGCGCAGCATCAGGCTCCCGAGAAAATCCTTGATCGCTTCCATGATTCCAGCCCTCTTACTTCCAGATATTCCACGAGGTCTGCATCCAGACCGCGACAATCACCAGGTAGATGACGGTTAGCGGGATGAACACTTTCCAGCCCAGGCGCATGATCTGGTCATAGCGGTAGCGGGGGAAAGACGCACGCACCCAAATGAAGATCGAGACGACCAGGAAGGTCTTGATGCCCAGCCAGATCCAGCCGGGGATGAAATCCAGTATCGCGAGCGGCGCGCCCCAGCCACCGAGGAACATTAGCGTGGCCAGCATCGAGATCAGGATCATGTTCGCGTATTCCGCGAGGAAGAACATCGCGAACGACATGCCCGAGTATTCGACCATGTGCCCGGCGACGATCTCGGACTCTCCTTCGACCACGTCAAACGGATGGCGCGCGGTCTCAGCAATGCCGGAGATGATGTAGACACCGAACATGGGCAACAGGGGCAGCCAGTTCCAGGACAGGAAGTTCAGACCCATATCGGCGCCGACGCCCTGAAGCTGCCCGCCGACGATGGCCGAGAGGTTCAGGCTACCCGATACCATCAGCACGATCACGAGCACGAAGCCCATGGCGATCTCATACGAAACCATCTGCGCCGATGCGCGCATCGCGCCAAGAAATGCGTACTTGGAGTTCGACGCCCAGCCCGCGACGATGACGCCGTAGACCTCGAGGGAGGTGATCGCCATGATGAACAGCAGCCCGGCATTGATATTGGCTAACGCCTTGTCCGGGCCGAAGGGCACCACCGCCCACGCGGCCAGCGCCGGCATGATCGTCATGACGGGCGCGAGCACGAACAAGCCCTTGCTGGCCTTGGCCGGCACCACGATCTCTTTAAGCAGCAGCTTGAGCGCATCGGCGATAGGCTGCAGCAGGCCGGCCGGACCGACACGGTTCGGCCCGAGGCGAACGTGCATCCAGCCGATCATCTTGCGCTCCCACAGCGTGAGATAGGCGACGCAGCCCATCAGCGGCAGCACGACGGCGACGATCTTGATCAGGTTCCAGACGATCGGCCATGCCGGGCCGAGCAGGCCCTCGCCGGTGGTGGTGAATTGAGTCAGCAGGTCCATCAGGCTTTCTCCACCGAGAGGGGGCCGAACATTGCACCGAGCGCTGCAGTAGACGGATGGCCCGCTGCAACCCGCACGACGTTGTCCGGCAGGCTGGCGTCGATCTCGCAGTCCAGCACGACCGCGCCGCTGCCCTGCCTGACGCGCACGGTCGCTCCGTTGGAGACGCCGAGCTTCTCGCCGAGCGCCGCCGACAGGATGGCGCGCGGCGCCTTCGCATCGGCGGTCTGCTGCAGCGAGCTTGCACGGCGCACGATCGCATCGCTGAAATAGATCGGCACATCGGCCAATCGTTGCAAGCCGGGGTCAGCTGCCTCAATGGTCGGTAGCGGCTGATTCGAGCGATTGTTGAGGCGGCCGGCCAGGTCGAGGCCGTCGAGGGTAGCGGTGCCCAGCACTTCGGTGCGGATGGCTTCGGATGCCTCGTAGTCGAAGCCATCGAGACCGAGCAGATTGCCCAGTACGCGCAGGACTTTCCATCCGGGGCGGGTGTCGCCGAGCGGACGGGTGCTGCCATTGAAGCTCTGTGCGCGGCCTTCGGCATTGACGAAGGTGCCCGAGGTTTCGGAGAAGGGCGCCACCGGCAGCAGCACATCGGCATATGCCATGCCGTGCATGTAAGGCGACATCACGACCACCATGTCGGCCTGGTCGAGTGCCGAACGCGCCTGTTGCGGGTTCGCGCAGTCCAGTTCGGGCTCGGCGTGCAGCAGCAGGTAGGCCCGCTTCGGGTGGGCGAAGAATGTCTGCGCAACAGCACCGTTCGCGGGCAGCGCCCTGGCCAGATGGCCGCCAACGGTGTTCGCAGCTTCGGTCAGGTAGCCGAACCGGGCATCGGTCTGTTCTGCGATCCACTGGGCGATGATATGCAAGCGGGATGCCTGCGGATGCTGGACGGCGGCATTGCCAAGCAGGATCGCGCGTGGCTCGCCGGACATCAGGCTGGTGGCGATCTGCTTTGCAGTCGGCGACGGTTGCACGCTCGCGAACTCAGCCGGTGCGGTAATGCCCTTGGCCTGCGCGACGGCAACCGCGACCTCGGCCAGTACGGCCACCCAGTCGGACGGTGCGGCGGTCAGCTTGTTCGCAACCGGCATCAGCGGATTACCTTCGCTGGCGTTGAGCAGCGACAGTGTCGTACCGCGCTTGGTGGCTTCGCGCAGCTTGGCAGTCAGCAGAGGATGATCCTTCCGCAGGTGCGAGCCGATCACGAAAACGCGCTTGAGCCTGGCAAATTCGGCGATGCTCATGCCCAGCCACGGCAGCAGGGCCGGGTCTTGCGAGGCATCGGATTGGCGCAGGCGGAAATCGATGTTCTCCGAGCCAAGACCACGCGTGACCTTGGCCAGCAGTGCCATCTCTTCCAGTGTCGAATACGGCGCGGCAACCGAGGCAATGGCGTTAGCGCCATGCTCGTGACGGATGTTGCGCAGGCCGTGCGCGACGTACTCGAGCGCAGTCTGCCAGTCGACGGTCTTCCACTCACCGCCCTGCTTGATCATCGGTTCTGTCAGGCGCTCTTCGCTGTTCAAACCTTCGTACGAAAAGCGATCACGGTCGGATAGCCAGCATTCATTGATGGCGTCGTTCTCCAGAGGCAGTACGCGCATGACGGTTGCGCCCTTGACCTGTACGATCAGGTTCGATCCCAGGCTGTCATGCGGGCTGACCGACTTGCGGCGCGACAGCTCCCAGGTGCGTGCGCTGTAGCGGAAAGGCTTCGAGGTCAGCGCACCGACCGGGCACAGGTCGATCATGTTGCCGGAGAGCTCAGAGCTCACTGCGCCGTTGACGAAGCTGCTGATCTCGGAATGCTCGCCGCGACCGACCATACCGAACTCCATCACGCCGGCGATTTCCTGGCCGAAGCGTACGCAGCGCGTGCAGTGGATGCAGCGGCTCATCTCTTTCATCGAGATCAGCGGGCCGGCATCCTTCGGTACCACCACGCGCTTTTCTTCGTGGTAGCGCGATGACGAGGGACCGTAGCCGACCGCCAGATCCTGCAGCTGGCATTCACCGCCCTGATCGCAGATCGGGCAATCCAGCGGGTGATTGATGAGCAGGAACTGCATGACATCCTTCTGTGCCTTCACTGCCTTGTCGCTGTGCGTGCGAACGATCATGCCTTGCGTGACCGGGGTCGCGCAGGCTGGCAGGGGCTTGGGCGCCTTCTCGACATCCACCAGGCACATACGGCAGTTGGCTGCGATCGACAGCTTCTTGTGATAACAGAAGTGCGGAATGTAGGTGCCGAGACGGTTGGCAGCGTCCATCACCATGCTGCCTTCCTGAACCTCGACTTTCTTGCCGTCTATTTCAATCTCAACCATGGCTGTTCCGGTCAGATGTATGCAGGCACCAGGCACCGCTTGTGTTCGATGTGGTACGCAAATTCGTCGGTGAAGTTCTTGATCATCGCGCGCACCGGCATCGCGGCTGCATCGCCCAGCGCGCAGATCGTGCGGCCCTGGATGCCATCGCAGACCGACAATAGCGTGTCGAGATCGTCGGGGCGGCCCTCGCCATGCTCGATCCGATGCACCATTCGGTACAACCAGCCGGTGCCCTCGCGGCACGGCGTGCACTGGCCGCAGGATTCTTCGTAGTAGAAGTACGACAGGCGCAGCAGCGACTTCACCATGCAGCGCTCTTCGTTCATCACGATCACCGCGCCCGAGCCCAGCATCGAGCCCGCCTTCGCGATCGAGTCATAGTCCATGTCGATCTGCATCATCGTGTCGCCCTTGATGACCGGCATCGAAGAGCCGCCGGGGATCACGGCCTTGATCTTCTTGCCGTCGCGCATGCCACCCGCCAACTCGAGCAGCTTCGCGAACGGCGTGCCAAGCGGGACCTCATAATTGCCGGGCCGCGCGACGTCGCCCGAGACCGAGAAGATCTTGGTGCCACCATTGTTCGGCTTGCCGAGCGCGAGGTAGGCTTCGGCACCGACGTTCATGACGAAGGGCACCGCCGCGAAGGTCTCGGTGTTATTGATTGTGGTGGGCTTGCCATACAGGCCGAAGCTGGCGGGAAACGGCGGCTTGAAGCGCGGCTGGCCCTTCTTGCCTTCGAGCGATTCAAGCAGCGCGGTTTCCTC
>CAZESK010000082.1:0-3810 GCA_964515155.1 uncultured Bifidobacterium sp. | reverse complement strand
CCACGACCACGCAGCGCGGAGTTTTTCAGCTCGGCGATCACCTGGTCAGGCGGGATATTCTCGGTCAGGATACGACGCAGCGCGGCGTAGCCGCCGCGCTTGACGTAGTCGTCCAGGCGCCAGTTGCTGCCGTCCAGACCCGCGAGGATCAGCGGCTTGAGGTGACGGTCATGCAGGGAGCTCATTTCTTCAGTTCCTCGATCAGCGCATCGATCTTGTCGTTCGACATGAAGCTGCACATACGCTTGTTATTCACCAGCATCACCGGCGAATCCCCGCAGGCACCCATGCACTCGCCTTCTTTCAGCGTGAACAGACCATCCGCCGTGGTTTCATTGAAATCAATGCCGAGCTTCTGCTTCAGGTAGGCAGCCGCGCGGTCACCGTTGGTCAGCTGGCACGGCAGGTTGGTGCAGATGGTCAGCTTGTACTTGCCGACCGGCTTCAGGTTGTACATGTTGTAGAAGGTGGCTACCTCCTGCACGGCAATGGCCGGCATGTCGAGATAGTTGGCCACCTCCTGCATGACCTCGGCCGGCAACCAGCCGTGCTCGTCCTGCGCAATCGTCAATGCGGCCATCACCGCCGACTGTTTCTGGTCGGCCGGGAATTTCGCGAGCTGGCGATCAATTTTCTGGTACGCGTCCTGTGATAACAGCATGTCCTGCTCTCTGGCGATCATTGTTGTTCCGGGATTAGCGATCGATCTCGCCGAACACGATGTCCTGGGTACCGATGATCGTGACAGCATCAGCGATCATGTGGCCCTTGGCCATGTCATTGAGTCCCTGCAAATGGGCAAAGCCGGGGGCGCGGATCTTCAGCCGGTACGGCTTATTCGCGCCGTCCGACACGAGGTAAATGCCAAACTCACCCTTCGGATGCTCGACCGCGGCATACGCCTCACCCTCCGGCACATGAAAGCCTTCGGTGAAGAGCTTGAAGTGGTGAATCAGCTCCTCCATATTCGACTTCATGTCGACGCGGGACGGTGGTGCCACCTTGTGGTTGTCCGTCATGACGGGGCCCGGGTTGTTGCGCAGCCATTCGACGCACTGCTTGATGATCCTGTTCGACTGACGCATTTCCTCGATGCGGACGAGATAGCGGTCATAGCAGTCGCCATTGACGCCAACCGGGATATCGAAATCGAGCAGGTCATAGACTTCATAGGGCTGCTTCTTTCGCAGATCCCAGGCGATGCCGGAGCCGCGCAGCATCGGGCCGGTGTAGCCCATGGCCAGTGCGCGCTCTGGCGAAACGACGCCAATGCCGACGAGGCGCTGTTTCCAGATTCGGTTGTCAGTGAGCAGGGTTTCGTACTCGTCGACATAGGTCGGGAAACGGTTGGTGAAGTCCTCGATGAAGTCGAGCAAGGAGCCCTGCCGGTTCTCGTTGAGTTTGGCGATGGCCTTGTCGTTGCGGATCAGCGAAGCCTTGTACTGCGGCATCGCATCCGGGAGGTCGCGGTAGACGCCGCCAGGACGGAAATAGGCCGCGTGCATGCGCGCACCCGACACCGCCTCGTAGCAATCCATCAGGTCCTCGCGCTCGCGGAAAGCGTACAGGAACACACCCATGGCGCCGACATCGAGCGCGTGTGCGCCGAGCCACAGCAGGTGGTTCAGCAAGCGCGTGATTTCATCGAACATCACACGGATGTACTGCGCGCGCAGCGGTACCTCGACGCCGAGCAGCTTTTCGATCGCCATGACATACGCGTGCTCATTACACATCATCGACACGTAGTCGAGGCGGTCCATGTACGGCACTGACTGCAGGAAGGTGCGGGTCTCGGCCAGCTTCTCGGTCGCGCGGTGCAGCAAGCCAATATGCGGGTCGGCGCGCTGGATCACCTCGCCGTCGAGCTCGAGCACGAGGCGCAACACACCATGCGCAGCCGGGTGCTGCGGACCGAAGTTGAGCGTGTAGTTCTTAATCTCAGCCATTTAGCGAATCCCGTAGTTCTCTTCGCGGATCACGCGCGGTACATTTTCGCGCGGCTCGATGGTCACCGGCTGGTAGATCACGCGCTTCTGGTCGGGGTCGTAACGCATCTCGACATAGCCACTGACCGGGAAATCCTTGCGGAACGGATGACCGATGAAGCCATAGTCGGTCAGGATGCGGCGCAGGTCGTCATGACCGTCGAACAGAATGCCGAACAGATCAAACGCTTCGCGCTCGTACCAATTCGCAGCAGGCCAGACAGGAGTCATCGACGCGACAATCGGCATCTCGTCGTCCGTCGCAAACGTGCGCACGCGCACGCGCCAGTTGTACTTCACAGAGAGCAAATGCGCGACGACGGCGAAGCGCGCACCTTCCCAGCGACCATCGCCGTACTGCTGATAATCGATACCGCAGAGGTCGAGCAGCTGCTCGAAGCAGGTGTCGTCGCTGTCACGCAGGGCGAGCATCGCATCGGCATAGTCGGCGGCGCGCACGACGATGGTGATCTCGCCGAGCGAGGTGGTCAGGCTCTGTATCTTGTCGCCCAACACATGCTGCAAGGCGTTCGCCAGGGTTTCGAGTTTGGTGGTCATGTCGGGCAGTGCATTTCTTATCGTGCGATGGTGTTCGTGCGCCTGATCTTGTTCTGCAGCTGCATGATCCCGTAGAGCAGCGCCTCGGCAGTGGGCGGGCAGCCGGGAACGTAGATATCGACCGGCACGATACGGTCGCAGCCACGTACGACCGAGTAGGAGTAGTGATAGTAGCCGCCGCCGTTTGCGCAGGATCCCATCGAGATCACCCAGCGCGGCTCAGCCATCTGGTCATAAACCTTGCGTAAGGCCGGCGCCATCTTGTTGCACAGCGTGCCTGCGACGATCATCACGTCAGATTGCCGTGGCGACGGGCGGAAAACGACCCCAAAGCGATCGAGGTCGTAGCGGGCCGCGCCTGCGTGCATCATCTCGACAGCGCAGCAGGCCAGACCGAAGGTCATCGGCCACATCGAGCCGGTGCGTGTCCAGTTGATCAGCTTGTCAGCCGTCGTGGTGACGAAGCCTTCGTTGAGGATGCCTTCAATAGCCATTGATCATTCCCAGTCCAGAGCGCCCTTCTTCCATTCAAATACCAGGCCGACGACCAGCACACCCAGGAAGGCCATCATCGCCCAGAACCCAACCATGCCGACATCAGACATGGCAACAGCCCAGGGCACGAGGAAAGCCACTTCGAGGTCGAACAGGATGAAGAGAATCGCGACGAGGTAGTAACGAACGTCGAATTTCATGCGCGCGTCTTCGAAGGCTTCGAAGCCGCATTCATAAGCGGAGGTTTTCTCGGCGTCAGGCCGATGGGGAGCAAGCAGCCGACCGAGGATCTGCGGGGCGACACCTACAGCAATGCCGACACCGATAAAAAGAAGTATCGGGAGGTAGTTTTGGAGGTCCACGATGCGTTCAGTACAAAGCGCCTGGCCCAGGTGGGGACGAGCCAGACGGAACCCAAAATGACAACTTCTGCCATTTCGTCAAAAAGCCAGCGCGGGGCACCCCCGGGCTGGCCTCCCAAAAACCTGTTTGAAAGCGTGCTGCACATCCCAACAACCGGAGTCAGCCGTGCGTGATCATAACAACGTGCATTTGCTCACCACGCAAAGCCCTTCGTTTTTTCTAGGCTTTGTTAGGAACAAACTGCTTTCAGACAGGCTCTTCATACTGTTTTATTAACTGGTGCCGACGGCGAGACTCGAACTCGCACAGCTTTCGCCACTACCCCCTCAAGATAGCGTGTCTACCAATTTCACCACGTCGGCCAAGCATGCAATTTTAACCTGTTTGCTGCGCCCCTTCAATGCCG
>CAZESK010000081.1:0-8256 GCA_964515155.1 uncultured Bifidobacterium sp. | reverse complement strand
ATGTCGACCACCTTCGCTCCGCTGAAAAACGATACCTTCCTGCGTGCGCTGATGCGCCAGCCGACCGATTACACCCCGTTATGGCTAATGCGCCAGGCCGGCCGCTACCTGCCGGAGTATCGGGCCACACGAGCGAAGGCTGGCTCGTTCATGGGTCTGGCCACCAATCCTGATTTCGCCACCGAAGTCACGCTGCAGCCGCTGGATCGTTACGCCCTCGACGCAGCCATCCTGTTTTCCGACATTCTGACTGTGCCCGACGCCATGGGTCTGGGCCTTTCGTTCGCGGAAGGCGAGGGTCCGCGTTTCGCCCATCCGCTGCGCGACGAGAAGGCCGTGCGCGCGCTGCAGGCGCCGGATCTGGCCAAGCTGCAATATGTCTTCGACGCGGTGACTCAGATCCGCCGCGAGCTCAACGGTCGCGTGCCGCTGATCGGATTTTCCGGTAGCCCCTGGACGCTGGCCTGCTACATGGTCGAAGGCGGCGGTTCGGACGACTTCCGCACCGTGAAGACCATGCTGTACGACCGGCCGGACCTGATGCACCACATCCTGTCGGTCAATGCCGCCGCCGTCGCCGCTTACCTCAATGCGCAAATCGACGCCGGCGCGCAAGCCGTCATGATCTTCGACACCTGGGGCGGCGCGCTGGCTGACGGCGTCTACCAGGCCTTCTCGCTTCATTACATGCGCGAGGTCATCCGCCAGCTCAAGCGTGAGCACGCCGGCGTGAAGATCCCGTGCATCGTGTTTACCAAGGGCGGCGGCCTGTGGCTGGATGAGATTGCCGACAGCGGCGCTGACGCCGTCGGCCTCGACTGGACCGTCAACCTCGGCCGCGCCCGCGCGCAGGTGGGCCACAAGGTCGCGCTACAGGGCAATCTTGACCCGAACGTACTGTTTTCCAAGCCCGAGCAGATCCGCGCCGAAGTCGAGCGCGCCCTGCATGCCTTCGGCAAACCGGGTGACGGCAGTGGCCACGTGTTCAACCTCGGCCATGGCATTTCGCAATTCACGCCGCCTGACTCGGTCACCGTGATGGTCGAGTCGGTACACGAAATCAGCCGTGCAATGCGGGGTTAATACTCACTCCGGCGGTGTGGCCCGGCTGACTTATGCACAAGCGAGCCCGGCTACTGAAGAATCAAGCACTTGCGGGCCTTTGTAAAACGCCATCCCAACAAACCGACGCAAGCAATTGATTCACAAAGTTAATTTCGGCGGGCGCAAGTTTTCCACCTTGCCGCCGTAGGCTTCCAGTAGGAATGTTTCGTGTTTTGTGCGGACATTGTTCACAAAGATATCCACAGGTTGGTGGATAACCTTGGATGGATAGGCGAGGGGAAGGTTTTTCGCGCTTCGCCAGCCTAGGCGTGGCGGGAGACGTGGCAGGGAGGCGCCGCCATTCTTCGCGCCTCGTCGCCGACAGACCCCAGCGGCCGGAGGATCATAGGACCCGATACGCTGTATTTGCGAATCCTGCGCGATCATGAAATCTCTCAATGCGCAAGTAGTTTGCGCGTCAATACGGCGCACTTATTCACAAAACCGGCGCTTGTCAAGACAGACAGAAAAAATCTTCAAAAAATTTTTCCGCCTCGGAGCTAATATCCTAAGTCTTTGATTTTAAAAGACCGAGCTGACTGCATTTCCGTTGGGCAGTTTGTTTGATGCCGCATAAAATCAGGGCTTTAGGCTGTCAAGCCCCGGTTTCCCACAAAGTTATCCACAGAATGTGTGGATAGTTAAAAAACGCCTTTCGCCATCAGCATTTAGCCGCGATTTTCAGGCTTTACATGAAGTAATGATGCGCCGCATCCTGACCCTCGCCCTCGACACTCCGCTCGACAACGAATTCGACTACCGGTGGAATGCCGCCGACTCGACCCATCCGTTGCCCCAGGTCGGCCAGTTCGCGCTCGTGCCGTTCGGCCGGCGCGAAGTCATGGGGCTGATTGTCGCGGTGAAAGATGACAGTGAGGTCGATGCCGATAAGCTCCGCGACGTGATCGCCGTGCGCAGCCAGCTCCGCCCGGTGTCGACAGCGTGGCTCGCGCTGTGCCGCTTTGCGGCCGACTACTATCAGCGGCCGCTGGGTGAGGTCGCGCTGCCCTGTGTCCCGAAGAACCTGCGCACCGACAACACCACCTCACTCGAGCGTGCGCTAAAAAAATTGGCTCATGCCGTCGCAAATGAGGCCTCGCCAGCGCCACGTCCTGAGCTCAATGCCGAGCAGCGCGCCGCGGTCGATGCCATCACCGAGAGCCCCGGCTTTTGCGCCCACCTGCTGCATGGCGTGACCGGCAGTGGCAAGACCGAGGTCTACCTGCACGCCGCTGAGCGCGTCATCGAGCGCGAGCGCGTGCAGGGCCGTGCAGCGCAGGTCCTGATTCTCGTCCCCGAAATTAATCTCACGCCGCAGCTAGAGGCCAATGTGCGCGCCCGCTTTCCGCACCTGCTGGTGGCCACGCTGCACAGCCAGCTGGCCGAGGGCGAGCGGCTTCGGCACTGGATCGCCGCGCATCAGGGCCAGGCCGCGATCGTGCTCGGCACACGACTCGCCGTACTCGCCTCAATGCCCGCCCTGCAACTCATCATCATCGACGAGGAGCACGACCCGTCGTACAAGCAGCAGGAGGGCCTGCGCTATTCAGCGCGCGACCTCGCGATCTGGCGGGCGCGTCAACTCGGCCTGCCCGTTGTGCTGGGCTCGGCCACGCCATCGATCGAGAGCTGGCAGCATGCCGGCACGGGCCGCTATCGCAAGCTCGTACTTCGACAGCGCGCGGCAGCGCGTGCGCAGCTGCCGCGCGTTGGGCTGATCGACATGGAGGTCAACAAGGCGCCGGACGGCCTCTCACCACCGCTGGTGGCCGCCGTGCGTGCGCGGCTCGAGCGTGGCGAACAGTCGCTGCTGTTCCTGAACCGCCGTGGCTATGCGCCGGTCATGCACTGCGATGCCTGCGGCTGGATCAGCAACTGCCGCCGCTGCACGGCCTTCATGGTCCTGCACAAGCCCGAGCGCCGGCTGCGCTGCCATCACTGCAGTCTTGAACTCCGGATACCGGTGTCCTGCCCCACCTGCGGCAACGTTGATCTGCAGCCGCTCGGGCGTGGCACGCAGCGTGTTGAAGAACATGTGCAGGTTCTGTTTCCTGAGGCGCGCGTGCTGCGCATTGACGCCGATTCCACGCGCCGCAAGGGCAGCGCGCAGGCCGCTTTTGACGCCGTGCACCGCGGCGAAGTCGACATCCTTCTGGGAACGCAGATGGTCGCCAAGGGGCATGACTTCCAGCGGCTAACGCTAGTTGGTGCCATTAATCCGGACACGGCCTTGTTTTCGCAAGACTATCGCGCCGGCGAGCGTCTGTTCGCGCAACTGATGCAGGTCGCGGGCCGCGCGGGCCGCGCAGGCACCGACGGGGGTGCGCCGCCGAGCGAGGTCCTACTCCAGACTCGCTACCCGCAGCACCCGCTGTATCGCGCGCTGCTGGCGCACGACTACGACGGCTTTGCGCAAGCCACGCTGGCCGAGCGCCGTGCGGCCGGACTGCCGCCATTCGTCTATCAGGCATTACTGCGCGCCGAAGCCCGCCAGTTACAAGCCGCGCTGGACTTCTTGCAGCAGGCGCGCGAACTTATGCCGCACGAGGGCATCACAATCAACGATCCGGTGCCGATGACGATCACGCGCGTGGCCGGCATCGAGCGCGCGCAGCTGCTGCTCGAATGCGCATCCCGCGCACAGCTGCAGGCCTTCCTCAAGCCCTGGATGCAGGCGCTGCGCGCATTGAAATCCCGGCTTCGGTGGTCACTGGAAGTGGACCCGCTCGATATCTGAGCCCCGACATCCGGGCCTCGTCAGTCCCCCAATCCGGGCTGGCGCGCAAGATGCCACGCATCAAGCAGCCGGGGTGGTGCGGCCGGGTCGAAATCTTCCCAATCACCATGAACGATGTGGCCGACGCTCGCCTCGAGCAGTTGCGCGCCCTGCGCGCGCAATACCGCGATGGCGCGTTCCTCGGATTGCGCATTCGCTGTGCTGACGGCCACCATCAACCCCGCGTGACGGATCGGTGGTGCGTCCTCCGGATTCTCGTCATCTTTCATCTTTCCCAGCGCGCCTACGAAGTTCCCGACATGCGCGCCGACCAGTGCACCGGTGATGGTGCCGATCGGGCCGGACAGCGGTGTCGTGACCGCGCCAATCGCTGCACCGAGCAGCCCACCGGCGGCTAAGCCGGCAGCCGCTCCCTGCGGACTCTCTTCCGCGCCGGGCGATGTATCGTGGTCACCGCCGATCGCATAGCGCGCGTGCTGGCCCGCAGGCGCCACATAGAAATTGCTAATGTGGTCCGAAGGAAAACCAACGCCGCGCAAGGCGCCGACCGCAGCCTCGGCATCCGCTTGCTCGTCGAATCTTCCTGCAATGATCGTTGCCATGATGTCCCTCCACACGGGTTCACACAAACCCATGCATTAAGAGAGCAAGCGGCGGGTTGAAGTTCAGGCGTGTCTGACCGTACGACGGACATCGCGCCCGAGGTATGCCTACACCCGGCGATCACGCCGAGGCCAATACCTCACTGCATCGGCGCATCGAGCTCGCCCTCCTGCGCCAGTTGCCGGATCATGCGGATCGTATCGATATCCGCTTCCTTGTAAGCTTCGCGCCGGAAATCGTTATAGAACGCTTCCTCGGCACTTTCTTGTGCCGCGTTGTGATCGTCATACTCGAAGCGCACGAACAGGGCGCCCGGCTGCTGCTCCTCGATCGTCATCGTCAAGTCCGACATTGGCATCGGGTCCTGTTGCGGCACGTGATAATGGACGTACTGCAGCGGAACAAAGCGTACATGGTCGCGTACCAGCAACTGCCCGAAACGCAGCGTGCGAGACAAGCTATCGGCCGAGCGTGCCGTGATCTCGCAGGCATCGAGCCCAAGCAGGAACAGGGTGGGGCGCTCGGCGCGCAGCACGAGGCCACGCCATAGCTGCTCGCGCGTCAGCGACACGACCAGCGGATTGTCCGGCATATTGATTTCGACAAGGTGCGTGAATTTCATCGGTAGGTAGAGAGGTTGACGTTTCACTTTACCATGCGCGCCCGGGCCTATTTACGAGCGCCGCGGGCCTGCCATTATTCGATACAATGGCGCGCTCGTTTCCTTTCGCCGTTGCGCCCCCTCCATGCAGCATGGCCTGAATGCGCCGCAGCGCGCTGCTGTCCTCCACATCGATGGTCCCTGTCTCGTGCTGGCCGGTGCCGGCTCGGGCAAGACGCGCGTCATCACGCAAAAGATCGCGCACCTGATCGAGGCCTGCGGCTACGAGCCGCGCAACATCGCCGCGCTCACCTTCACCAACAAGGCCGCACTCGAAATGCGCGAGCGCGTCGCCAAGCTGCTCAAGGAGCCCGGGCAGGCCAAGCAACTCACTGTCTCTACCTTCCACTCGCTGGGCGTGCAGATCCTGCGCCGCGAAGCTGCCGCTATTGGCCTTAAGGACCGCTTCTCCATCATGGACAGCAGCGATTGCTTCGCCATCGTGCAAGACCTCGCGGTGACCACTGACAAGGCGGTCATTCGTCGTCTCCAGAACCAGATGTCGCTGTGGAAGAACGCCTTGCTCTCGCCGGAGCTGGCGCTCCAGCAGGCCGCTTCGGAAGACGAGGCGCAGGCGGCGCGCATCTACCGCAATTATGTGGCCACACTGTCGAGTTACCAGGCGGTTGATTTCGATGACCTGATCCGGCTGCCGGTCGAGCTGTTCCGCCATGATGAGGCCGCCCGCGACCGCTGGCAGCGCCGCCTGCGCTACCTGCTACTCGACGAGTATCAGGACACCAACACCTGCCAGTACGAAATGGTGAAGTTGCTCGTGACCGGCGTCGGCAAGAAGCCCATGTTCACTGCCGTGGGCGACGACGACCAGGCGATCTACGCATGGCGCGGCGCGACGATGGAGAACCTGCGCATCCTGCAGGACGACTTCCCCGACCTCAAGCTGATCAAGCTCGAGCAGAACTACCGTTCGAGCACGCGCATTCTGCAAGCGGCCAACGCGGTCATCCAGAACAATCCGAAACTGTTTGAGAAATCGCTATGGTCCGAACACGGTCTCGGCGACCCGGTCCGGGTGATCGCCATGGACGATGACGAGGCCGAGGCAGACCAGGTTGTCATCATGGTGTCGGCGCACAAGTTCGAGCGCCGTGCCAAGTTCTCCGACTACGCCATTCTCTACCGCGGCAACCATCAGTCGCGCTTGCTGGAAAAGGCGCTGCGTCGCGAACGCATTCCTTATGTCATGTCTGGCGGTCAGAGCTTCTTCGACCGTGCCGAAATCAAGGATCTCATTGCCTACCTGCGACTGATCGCCAACGGCGATGACGATCCGGCCTTCATCCGCGCCGTCACCACGCCGCGCCGCGGCGTCGGGCAGGCCACGCTCGAGGCGCTGGGCGAGTTCTCCAGGCAATGGAACTGCTCGCTGTTCGAAGCCGTGTTCAAAGGCGGCATCGAGGCCAAACTGAACGATCGCCAGCTCGCGCCGCTGCGCGAATTCTGTGACTTCATCAACCAGCTTGAGGCGCGCGCCTCGCGCGTGGGTGCGGCCGGCACCGGCGAGAACGCCGGCGCGGTGCTCGACGACATGATGAAGTCCATCGACTACGAGAACTATTTGTTCAACACCTTCGATGAGAAGCAGGCACAGGACAAGTGGCAGAACGTGCTCGACTTCGTCGGTTGGTTGAAGGAAAAGGGTAACGGTGGCCGCGATGGTGACGGTCCGGAGAAGTCGCTGCTTGAACTGACACAAATGGTTGCGCTGATGAGCATGCTCGAAGGGCGCGATGAAGAGCCGGATGCAGTGCGCCTGTCGACGCTGCATGCGTCGAAAGGACTGGAGTTCGGTCACGTCTTCATGGTCGGTGTCGAAGAGGGCATCTTGCCGCATAAAGGCGACCCGGACGCGCCGCCCGAGGCGACAGCGCAGCGCATCGAGGAAGAGCGGCGGCTGATGTATGTCGGCATCACGCGTGCGCAGCGCAGCCTGACTATCACCTGGTGCAAGAAGCGCAAGCGTGCGCGGGAGAGTGCGCCGTGCGAAGTGTCGCGCTTCATCAAGGAAATGCGTCTCGACGAAGGTGAGGCGGTACCAGCCGAGAGCGAAGTGCTCACCCCGCAGGACCGGCTCGCCAACCTGAAGGCGCTGCTGCAGAAACCGAAGGCGGCGTGACGATGAGCAAGCCCGCGGCGGGATTTCGCAACCCGCACCATCTGCCCGTCAAGACCTGTACCACCTGTGGCCGGCCCTTTACCTGGCGCAAGAAATGGGCGGCGAACTGGGAGCAGGTGAAGTACTGCTCGGATGCGTGCCGCAGCAAGGCGCCCAAACACTGAAAGGCAAGCGATGGAAGAGCGACTGGTTGACCTCGAGAGCAAGCTCGCGAATCAGGAATACCTGCTGGATGTGCTGAACCAGACGGTCTACGAGCACCAAAAGAAAATCGACGAACTCGATGCGCTGTGCGTCGCGCTGGCCAAGCGGCTGGCCGACATGCATGCGCGTCTTCCTGATGGTTTGCCAGCCAATGAAAAGCCGCCGCACTACTGAACGAGCATCATGATCAACGAAAAAATCCTCGCCTCGTTGCGCAACGAACTCAATGAACAGACCGCGCAGATGCGCTGGAGCGAACTCGAGCGCTTTTTCGCCAGCGGTTCGGTCATCTCGGTTGCCGGCGAACTTGATCTCATTGATGTCGGCGCGCGCATCGCCGCCGACGACAAGGACAGCGTGCTCGGCTGGATGAATGCGGGGCTGATCTGGAAAGTCACCGACGAGCAGGCCGGCAGCTGGCATGCCGAGGACGTGCTGCTATGGGCCGTGGTCGTCAAGCCGTGGATACTCGTGCAGCATCGACGGCAGCAGCCGGTGGGATCGACGCAGTAGGTGTGCTGGCGGATTTCGCTGCGCTCTATCCGCCCTATGGCTGTGCGACATTCATAGGATATAGGGCGGATAGAGCGCAGCGAAATCCGCCATAAACACAAACCAACTTCCCAAAAACAAACGCCTGCTTGCGCAGGCGTTTGACAAACTGGCGGAGCGGACGGGGCTCGAACCCGCGACCCCCGGCGTGACAGGCCGGTATTCTAACCAACTGAACTACCGCTCCATTCGAGCGCGGTTAACACTCGAGAGCCGCGCATTCTACATAACTCGTTCCCATGTGTCGAGCGGGAAATG
>CAZESK010000080.1:6351-8280 GCA_964515155.1 uncultured Bifidobacterium sp. | reverse complement strand
GCTGATTTCACGAATCCGGCCCGAAGCTGTCATAAAGCTGACACAAAAATGACTTACAGTCCGTCCGTCTCATGACTGTCAGACAACCCAATAGGAGTAACCATGCGTATCAAGCACCTGACCCACGGCGTTGCAGCTGCAGCGACCGGCCTCTTGCTGTCCCTGTCCGCCCACGCTGCCGAAATTACTGGCGCAGGCGCGACCTTCCCCTTCCCGATCTATTCCAAGTGGGCTGAAGCCTACAAGGCGCAGACCGGCATTGGCTTGAACTACCAGTCGATCGGCTCCGGTGGTGGCGTTCGCCAGATCAAAGCCAAGACCGTTGACTTCGGCGCAACTGACCGTCCGCTTGGCAAAGAAGAGCTCGACAAGGATGGCCTGGTGCAATTCCCGGCCATCATCGGCGGCGTGGTACCGGTCATCAACCTCGATGGTATCGCACCGGGCCAGCTGAAGCTGACGGGTGAAGTTGTAGCCAACATCCACCTCGGCAAGATCACCAAGTGGAATGACCCGGCCATCACCGGCCTGAACGCAGGTATCAACCTGCCGGCGACCAATATCACCGTCGTGCATCGTGCCGATTCGTCGGGTACGACCTTCCTGTGGACCGACTACCTGTCGAAGGTCAGCCCGGACTTTCAGAAGACCGTTGGCGCCAATACCGCCGTCAAGTGGCCGACCGGCGTGGGTGGCAAGGGTAACGAAGGCGTCGCCGCCAACGTGCAGCGCGTCAAGGGTGCATTTGGCTATGTCGAGTACTCGTACGCGAAGAAAAACAAGATCTCGCACGCCCAGCTGAAGAATCGTGACGGTGAGTTCGTACAGCCGGAAGACGACGCCTTCAAGGCCGCTGCCGCCAACGCCGACTGGGCCAACACCCCCGGCATGGGTGTGGTTCTGACCAACCAGCCGGGCAAGGCCGCCTGGCCGGCAACAGGTGCGTCGTTCATCCTGATGCACAAGCAGCAGCCAGACGCACTGACCGGCCGCGCCGTGCTGAAGTTCTTTGACTGGGCCTACAAGAACGGCGGCGCGATGGCCACCGAACTCGACTACGTGCCGATGCCGGCGTCCGCTGTCAAGCTGATCCAGGATACCTGGAAGGCCGAGCTGAAGGATCCGAGCGGCAAGTCGATCTGGTAAGCCGGTTCTGCAACTCGCTGAATAATCTCCACTTCACAGCCCGCCCTTCCCGGCGGGCTTTTTTGCGTCCTTTGCTTCGGCAGGCCACGAAACGGTCATGCGGGATTGCTACACTTTCGCGATGCGTCAGTCCGCTCGTCTCCTATTCACCGTGCTGGGCGTTGCCATCACCAGCCCGGCCTGGTCAGCACGCCCCTTCGTCACCGACGATGCCCGCCTGACCACGGCGGGCAGCTGCCAGCTCGAGAGCTGGACGCGCGTGTACCGTAACAGCACCGAGTTGTGGGCGCTGCCGGCTTGCAATCCGACGGGTAACCTGGAACTGACGGTCGGTGGCGGCGCGGCGAAAGTCGCGGGCACCGGAAGCGGCACCCAGAGTGGCTGGACTGACGACTACGTGTTCCAGGCCAAGACCCTGTTCAAGCCGCTGGAGACCAATGGCTGGGGCGCCGGCCTCGCCGTCGGTACGATCCGGCATCCGCAAATCAACCCGGGCCCCAACCTGCTGGGCAATACCTACGTCTACCTGCCGTTATCAATGTCGTTCGCCGATGACCGCGTGGTGATTCACCTGAATGCCGGCTGGCTGAAGGACAAGGCCACCCGCTCCAGCCAAAGCACCTGGGGTATCGGCTCCGAGCTCAACGTGACACCCCGCTGGACACTGATCGCCGAGGGCTTCGGGAACACGGCTGCCAGCTTCATGCAAGCCGGCGTGCGCTACAACCTGATCCCGGGGCTGTTCCAGCTCGATACGACCGCCGGCAGCCAGCTCGGCGGCAG
>CAZESK010000080.1:4100-6251 GCA_964515155.1 uncultured Bifidobacterium sp. | reverse complement strand
GCCGCGTAGTAGAAGCCGACATCCTCGGCGGCCTTCTCGGAGCCGGCATAGGCGAGGATCAGATAAGAGTGAACCGAAGAATTCACCGCAAAAGCAATGCCGAACAATCCAAGACCAGCAACCACAATCCACTCCACCGGCTGTGCCCCGAGCGCGACGGCGGCCGCGAGCAGCGCCGGGACGACCGCCAACAGGATCGACCACAGCCGCGCTGCGGGCACCTCGGCCGCCAGACCGTCCTCGCTGCGCCGGACCAGCTTTGGCGCCATCGCCTGCACCAGTCCGTAGACGATGGTCCAGCAGGCCATGAAGGTGCCGACCATGGTGAAAGTCCATCCCTGGCTGTAGAGGAAAACCGGCACACCGACCACGAACCAGACATCGCGCGCGCCGAACAGGAAGACGCGCGCACCGGCCAGCAGGTTGATCGCGCGCTGCTTGCCGATCAGCTCGCGGAATGACTTCGACGCCTTGGCCTTACCCATCATGGCGGGCAGCGAGAGCAGCACCGCAGCCAACACAAGCGCCAGCCAGCCAGCCATCAGCCACAGCGCGCCGGAAAAGCCGAGACCATCCAGCAGCAGGCCGCCAACAAAGAAGCCGACACCTTTCATCGCATTTTTGCTACCGGTGAACCAGGCGACCCAGCGGAACAGCTGCCCGGACGCCTCGCCCGCAGTCGCCTTGATAGCGGACTTCGACGCAGTCTTGGTCAGGTCCTTGGCAACGCCACAGACGCCCTGCGCGACCACCACCCAGGCCACAGACAGGGCCGCGCTCCAATCCGGAGAAACGGCCGACAACAGCAGGAAGCCGGCGATCTGGGTCGTCAGCCCCACCGCGAGCATGCGCGCGATGCCGAAGCGCGTGGCCAGCCAGCCGCCGATCAGGTTGGCACCAACACCCGCGGCTTCGTACAGCAGGAACAGGAAGGCCAGCGTGAATGGCGAGTAACCAAGGCGGAAGAAATGCATCAGCACCAGCATGCGCAACGCGCCGTCGGTCAGCGTGAAGCTCCAGTACGCCGAGGTGACGATCAGGTAGTTGCGCAAGCCGGCTTTCGGCGCCTCCGGGCCACTCATAGCCCGACCTGGTCCAGATGGCAGGCAAGATCGACCATGCGGCAGGCGTAGCCCATCTCATTGTCGTACCAGGCATAGACCTTGAGCAGCGTGCCATCGGTCACCATGGTCGAGGGCGCGTCCACGATCGCGCTGCGGGTGTCACGCGCATAGTCAGCGCTGACGAGAGGCTTGGTCTCATAGCCGAGAATGCCGGCTAGGCTGCCACGCGCAGCGGCCTCGAACAGGCTATTCACCTCGGCGGCGCTGGTCTCGCGCTGTAATTCAAACACGCAATCAGTCAGTGAAGCATTCAGCACGGGCGCACGTACTGCGTGGCCATTCAGCTTGCCCTTGAGTTCGGGGTAGATCAGCGCGATCGCGGTCGCGCTGCCGGTGGTCGTGGGCTGCAAGCTCAGCATCGCGCTGCGTGCGCGGCGCAAATCCTTGTGTGGCGCATCCGTGACTACATTGGTGTTGGTAGGGTCATGGATCGTGGTGATCTGGCCATGGCGAATACCGATGGCCTCGTGGACGACCTTGACCACCGGCGCGAGGCAATTCGTGGTGCAAGAGGCTGCGGTGACGATCGGATGCCGGGCCGGGTCATACAGAGCGTGATTGACGCCGACCACCACGTTGAGCACCGAATCAACCTTCACCGGCGCGGCAACGATCACCCGCTTCGCGCCACGGTCCAGATGCCCTTGCAGCGTCTCGAGGGAAAGAAACTTCCCCGTGCATTCCAGCACCACGTCCACCCCGAGATCGCCCCAGGGAATATCGGCTGCCTTCGCATGGCTGGAGAAGGACAGCGTCTCGTCGCCGATGCGGATGGCCTGTTCGCCCTCGGTAGCGATACCGGCGCGCCAACGTCCCTGCACCGAATCGAACTCAAGCAGGTGCGCCGTGGCTGCTGCTCCGCCCTTGATCTCGTTCAGGTGGACGACATCCAGACGATTGTGTGCGCGCGGATCATCCGCCTGCCGGTCGGCCGCGCCCATCGCCGCCCTGAGTGCGAGACGACCGATCCGTCCCATGCCATTGATGCCAACCCTCACCCCTGCCTCCTTTGCAAGACCCGATTGAT
>CAZESK010000080.1:0-4000 GCA_964515155.1 uncultured Bifidobacterium sp. | reverse complement strand
CCCATGCCATTGATGCCAACCCTCACCCCTGCCTCCTTTGCAAGACCCGATTGATCGAACCGCTCCAGTACCACCGCGCGGAATAGCCGGAAGCTTATCACATCATTTGAATGTTTATTGAAATGATGAAATAATGTCCGCTCATAGGACATCTTGGGGGGAGTCATGAAAAGAGAACCGATGAACGTGCTGTTCCTCTGCACGGGTAACTCGGCCCGCAGCATCTTTGCCGAATCCATCCTGAACCAGCTTGGGAGCGGCCGATTCCGCGCCTATAGCGCAGGCAGCCACCCGCGCGGCGAGGTGCATCCGCTGACGCTGCAGGTATTGGAAAAGGCGCACTATCCGAGCGCCGGGTTGCACAGTAAGAGCTGGGATGCGTTCGGGCGAGCGGACGCGCCGCACATGCATTTTGTGATTACGGTCTGCGATCAGGCTGCCGGCGAGGTGTGCCCGATGTGGCCGGGACAGCCCATGACAGCGCACTGGGGCTTCGAGGATCCGGTGCAGGTACTCGGCAGTGATGAGGTACGGCTGAAGGCCTTCCAGAAAGCGATGTTCCAGATCGCCAATCGAATCTCGATCCTGCTCAGCCTGCCGATGGAAAAGCTTGATCGTCTCGCGCTGCAGGAAAAGGTGCGCGAGATTGGCCGCATGGCGCCGGTCGATCCTGCATCGGCAATGGGTAGCGAGACATGAGCATGGACTCGAATCAAGCAGTCCGTTCGCTGGCCGCTCTGGCGCAGGAAACCCGGCTCCAGGTCTTTCGCGCGCTCGTGCAGGCAGGGCCCGCCGGCCTCGCTGCCGGGAAGCTGGCCGAGATGGCGCAGGTATCGCCGTCGGCGCTGAGTTTCCATCTCAAGGAACTCGCACATGCCGGCCTGGTTGATGCCCGCCACGAAGGCCGCTTTGTGATCTACTCTGCCCGCATCGATGCCATGAACGACCTGCTCGGCTATCTCACCGAAAACTGTTGCGGCGGGAATCCCTGCTCGCCGGTGAGCGCCTGCGACCCGGTCTCGGTGCCCGTGACATTTCGCTAAACCCTGCCCGGATATCCAAAGACAGTCATGAACCGTTTCGAACGCTACCTGAGCCTCTGGGTCTTCCTTTGCATCGTCGCCGGTATCGTGCTCGGGAAAGTCTTTCCTGAACCATTCCGGGCCATCGGCGCGATGGAGATCGCACAGGTCAACCTACCTGTCGGGCTGTTGGTCTGGGTAATGATCATTCCGATGCTGATGAAGATCGATTTCGGCTCCCTGCACGAGGTGCGGCAGCAGGGTCGCAGCATCGCTATCACGCTGATCGTGAACTGGGCAATCAAGCCCTTCACAATGGCTGCGCTCGGCGGTGTGTTCATCTATGGCGTGTTCGCGCCCTGGCTGCCAGCCCACC
Source organism: uncultured Bifidobacterium sp. (assembly GCA_964515155.1). Lineage (GTDB taxonomy): Bacteria > Pseudomonadota > Gammaproteobacteria > Burkholderiales > Burkholderiaceae_D > Pernthalerella. The sequence goes on along the minus strand of CAZESK010000080.1, from coordinate 2,602 downwards.
AACTCGATAGCTATGTCGCCGGCCTGATCCTGCTTGGCGCGGCGCCCTGCACCGCCATGGTCTTCGTGTGGAGCCACCTGTGCCGAGGCAATGCGAACTTCACGGTCTCGCAAGTCGCGCTCAATGATGTCGTGATGGTGTTCGCCTTCGCACCGATCGTTGCGCTGCTGTTGGGCGTATCGGCCATTCCAGTGCCCTGGGATACCCTGTTGTTATCGGTGGTGATGTATATCGTTGTCCCGCTGGCCATCGCGCAGGTGGCAAGGAAGCACCTGTTGGCACGCGGACAGGCGGCGTTCGAGCGCGCCAGTGCACGCATTGCGCCGTTCACGATCATGGCACTGCTGGCCATGCTGGTGCTGCTATTTGCCTTCCAGGGCGAGGCCATCAGCCGTCAGCCGCTGATCATCGCCATGCTGGCGGTGCCTATCCTGCTCCAGGGCGTGCTGATCGCGGCCATTGGCTACTGGCTCAACCGCCGCTACCGCGTGCGGCACGATGTCGCCGGACCATCGACCATGATCGGTGCCTCGAACTTTTTCGAGCTCGCAGTTGCCGTCGCTATTGTGCTGTACGGCTTCGACAGCGGCGCCGCACTGGCGACGGTCGTTGGCGTGCTGATTGAAGTACCGGTGATGCTGGTATTAGTGAACGTGGTCAACCGCAGCAAGGGCTGGTACGAGGCCGGCCTGTCGGCGACTGTGACCACCCGCGCTTGAGGCGCCCATGGACAGGGCCTGACGGCTCAGGCCGAGTCTGGCGCCATAGCGCTGCGCGGGAACTGGATGATGAAACGACTCCCCTCGCCGACCTCGGACTCGATCTCGAGATGTGCCTGGTGCCGCATGAGCACATGCTTGACGATGGCCAGGCCAAGGCCAGTGCCCTGTGTTTCGCGCGAGCGGCTCTTGTCGACCCGATAAAAGCGCTCGGTCAGACGCGTAATATGCTCCGGCCGGATACCGATTCCCGAGTCAGCCACCACACAACGCGGACCGGCATCGGTCGCCAGCCATTCGATCAGGATCTTCCCGCCCTCCGGCGTGTAGCGCACGGCATTTGACACAAGATTGCCGATCGCGCTGCGTAATTCCTCCACGCTGCCACGCAGGTCGGGACCGCTGACGGATGCCACGATCTGATGACGTCCCGCCGACAGCGCCTTGCCTTCCTCCTCGACCTGCTCGATCAGCCAGTGCATATCGACCACTTCCTGGCGCACCGGGAAATCGATGGACTCGAGGCGGGTCAGCACCAGCATATCCTCGACCAGGTGCTGCATGCGCCGGCCCTGCTCGGTCATCAGCTTCAGATGCTGCTGCCGGGTGAGCTCATCCAGGTCAGGCTCGGTGACGGCAATCTCGAGAAAGCCATTGATGACGGTCAGCGGGGTCCGCAGTTCATGCGACGCATTGGCGATGAAGTCGCGCCGCATTTCGTCGAGGCGCTCGAATTCGGTGACATCGTGCGAAACCAGAATCTGGCGGCGGTTCTCGAACGGGATCAGGCGTACAACGAGCTTGCGGTCGCCGGTGTCGAGCGTCAGCGGCTCGTCATAGCGACCAAGAATGATGTAGTCGATGAATTCCGGGCTGCGGATGAGGTTGGTCACGCGCATACCCTTGTCTTTCGCCAATGACAGTCCGAGGTGTTGCTCGGCGACCGGATTGCACCACTCAAGGAAGAGCACATCGTCCATGATGACGACGCCATCCGGCAGCTGGCTCATCGCCTGCCGGAAGCGTGACAGCCATTCAGCCAGTTCGTTACGGTTCTTCTGCTCCTCGCGGCGCAGCCGGTACAGCTTGGCAAAGATGTCGGTCCACGAGCCCCAGCCATCGCCGAGACGCACATCATCCGGGTTGTCCAGCCAGTTCGACAGCTGATACATATAGCTCAGCTGTACCAGCACCAGCGCCGACAACACGGCCAGCGCCATGAGCGCGCCGGCCAGCGGGCCGAACGCGTACCATCCGAACAGACCAACAACGGCGATCAGTGCGAAACGAACGGCAACGGGAATCCAGAAGAGGGCGCGTGGGCTCATGAAAGTCAGGGGTGATCAGCCGGACAGCGGGCATCGCCGCCGACAGGCGTGATTGTAAGCCAGGCGCCTACTTTTCCGACAACATGTAGCCGACGCTGCGCACGGTCTTGATCATGCCGTCGGCCGTGCCCAGCGCCTTGCGCAGGCGAAGCACGTGCACATCGACGGTGCGCTCTTCCAGAACGACATGGTCGCCCCAGACCTTATCGAGCAACTGGCTGCGAGTGAACACCCGCTCCGGGTGAGAGATCAGGAAACGCAGCAGCTTGAACTCGGCATGACCCATCTCGATCGGCTGGCCATCGACGCTGACACGGCAACTGACCGGATCCAGCGTAAGCGGCCCGGCCCGCATCTCGAGCTCTGAGTGCTCGGGTGCCTTGCGACGAATGAGCGCCTTGATCCGTGCGTTCAGTTCGCGTGGCGAGAAAGGCTTGGTGATGTAGTCGTCCGCACCCTGATCCAGCCCGGCCACCTTGTCTTCTTCCATGCTCTTGGCAGTCAGCATGATGACCGGCAGCGTGGAGAAATTTCGGTCGGCACGAATCCGCGACA
>CAZESK010000079.1:0-8426 GCA_964515155.1 uncultured Bifidobacterium sp. | reverse complement strand
GGCTTCTTGACTTCGCCATACGACCACGAACGGATTTTTTCCGGCGACGCAAGACCGATCTTGATTGCATCGAACTGTTCGTTTTGCTGTACTTGCTTGAATAGATCCAGCAGTGCTTTCATGTATCACTCCACAGTGGCGTGAAAAATATATCTTTGCTGCAGGCCGTGCCTTGCGGCACGGCCGGTGGCCAGACGGCTTGTTAGTCGCGCTCGAGGTCGATGTCGATGCCCAGCGAACGGATTTCCTTCACCAGAACATTGAAGGACTCCGGCATGCCGGCGTCGATCACGTGATCGCCCTTGACCAGGTTTTCGTACACCTTGGTCCGGCCATTCACGTCGTCCGACTTCACGGTCAGCATTTCCTGCAGCACGTACGACGCGCCGTATGCTTCAAGTGCCCACACTTCCATTTCGCCGAAGCGCTGGCCGCCAAACTGAGCCTTGCCGCCCAACGGTTGCTGGGTGACCAGCGAGTACGGGCCAGTGGAGCGAGCGTGCATCTTGTCATCGACCAGATGGTGCAGCTTGAGCACGTGCATGTAGCCGACGGTAACGGTGCGCTCGAAAGCCTCGCCAGTGCGGCCGTCATACATCGTGACCTGGTTCTTGGACGGCGTCATGCCGAGCTTTTTGGCGATATCGTCCGGGTAGGCGAGGTCGAGCATGCGGTGAATCTCGCCTTCGTGTGCGCCATCGAAAACCGGCGTTGCGAACGGCACGCCATGCTTCAGGTTCTCAGCCAGCGTCAGCACTTCCGCATCCGAGAAGCTGTCGAGATCCTCGGAACGGCCGGACTCGTTATAGATCTTCTTCAGGAAGTCTCGTACTTCAGTCGCTTTGGTTTGCGCCTTCACCATCTCACCGATACGCAGACCGAGGCCCTTCGCTGCCCAGCCGAGGTGAACCTCGAGCACCTGACCGACGTTCATACGCGACGGGACACCCAGCGGGTTGAGCACGATATCAGCCGGCGTGCCGTCGGCCATGTACGGCATATCTTCAACCGGCACGATACGCGAGACCACACCCTTGTTACCGTGGCGGCCCGCCATCTTGTCCCCTGGCTGCAGGCGACGTTTGACGGCAAGATAGACCTTGACCATCTTCTGCACGCCCGGCGGCAGTTCATCGCCCTGGGTCAGCTTCTTGCGCTTCTCTTCGAACGCCAGGTCGAACTGGTGACGCTTCTCGGCGATCGATTCCTTGATCGCTTCCAGCGCGCCGGCGGCATCTTCGTCAGCCGGACGGATATCAAACCAGTGGTACTTTTCGAGATCGTCCAGATACTCCTTCGTGATCTTCGCGCCCTTGACCAGCTTCTTCGGACCGCCATTGGCGACCTTGCCGATCAACATCTTCTCGAGACGCTGGAACGCGTCACCCTCGACGATGCGCAGCTGATCGTTCAGGTCGAGACGATAGCGCTTCAGTTCGTCGTCGATGATCTGCTGTGCGCGCTTGTCGCGCTGGATGCCTTCGCGGGTGAAGACCTGCACATCAATCACGGTACCGACCATGCCCGAGGGCACACGCAGCGAGGTATCTTTGACGTCCGAAGCCTTCTCGCCAAAGATCGCACGCAGCAGCTTTTCTTCCGGCGTGAGCTGGGTCTCGCCCTTTGGCGTGACCTTGCCGACCAGCACGTCACCAGCCTCGACTTCGGCACCGATGTAGACGATGCCCGACTCATCCAGGCGCGCCAGCTGGTTCTCGGCGAGATTCGAGATATCGCGGGTGATTTCCTCCGGTCCGAGCTTGGTGTCGCGTGCGACGACCGACAGCTCTTCGATGTGGATCGATGTATAACGATCGTCCGCAACCACCTTCTCCGAGATCAAGATCGAGTCCTCGAAGTTATAACCGTTCCAAGGCATGAATGCGACCAGCATATTCTGGCCGAGCGCGAGTTCGCCGAGGTCGGTGGATGCGCCATCGGCGATCACATCATGTCGCGCCACGCGATCGCCAACCTCGACGATGGGACGCTGGTTGATGTTGGTGTTCTGGTTCGATCGGGTGTACTTGATCAGGTTGTAGATATCGACGCCGACTTCGCCAGCCTGCGCTTCATCATCGTTCACGCGGATCACGATACGACCAGCATCGATGTAGTCGACCACGCCACCACGCAGTGCCTGAACCGTCGTACCCGAGTCGACAGCCACGGTACGCTCGACGCCGGTGCCGACGAGTGCTTTCTCCGGACGCAAGCAAGGAACCGCCTGACGCTGCATGTTCGCGCCCATCAGCGCGCGGTTCGCATCGTCATGCTCAAGGAAAGGAATCAGCGAGGCAGCAACCGACACGATCTGGCCCGGTGCCACGTCCATGTACTGCACGCGTTCCGGCGACACGAGGATCGTTTCGCCCGCCTCGCGTGCCGACACCAGCTCGTCGGAGAGGCCGCCCTTGGCATCGATGGTCGCGTTTGCCTGGGCGATGATGTAACGGCCTTCCTCGATCGCGGACAGGTAGTCGATCTGGTCGGTGACCTTTCCGTCGATGACCTTGCGGTACGGCGTTTCGAGGAAGCCATATTCATTCAGGCGTGCGTACAGCGCCAGGGAGTTGATCAGGCCAATGTTCGGGCCTTCTGGCGTTTCGATCGGGCAGACGCGGCCATAGTGGGTCGGGTGCACATCGCGCACTTCAAATCCTGCGCGCTCGCGAGTCAGACCGCCCGGGCCCAGCGCGGAGACGCGACGCTTATGCGTAATCTCGGACAGCGGGTTGGTCTGATCCATGAACTGCGACAGCTGCGATGAGCCGAAGAATTCGCGGATGGCAGCCGAGATCGGCTTCGAGTTGATCAGGTCGTGCGGCATCAGGTTATCTGCCTCGGCCTGACCAAGACGCTCCTTGACCGCGCGCTCGACACGCACGAGACCGGCGCGGAACTGGTTCTCCGCGAGTTCACCGACACAGCGCACGCGGCGGTTTCCGAGGTGGTCGATATCATCCACTTCACCGCGGCCATTGCGCAGTTCGACCAAAATCTTGATGACAGCGAGGATGTCGTCGTTCGACAGCGTCATCGGGCCGGTCAGCTCGTCGCGGCCGACGCGACGGTTGAACTTCATGCGACCAACAGCCGATAAGTCGTAACGTTCTTCACTGTAGAACAGACCATTAAACAACGCCTCGACCGAGTCTTCGGTCGGCGGTTCACCAGGACGCATCATTCGGTAAATAGCGATACGGGCGGCGGTCTGGTCGGCCGTGTCGTCTGCACGCAGGGTTTGCGAAATGTACGCACCCTGATCGAGATCGTTCGTGTACAGCGCCTGGATATTGGTAATGTTGGCGTCCCGCAGGCGAGCCAGCAGCTCATCCGTCAGTTCGTCATTGGCGGCTGCAACGATCTCGCCGGTGTCTGAGTCGACGATATTGGTCGCCAGCACGCGGCCCAGCAGGTAGTCTTCTGGGACCGAGATCTGCTTGATACCCGCTGCCTCGATATCACGGACATGCTTGGCGTTAACCCGCTTGTCCTTCGGCACCAGCACCTTCCCTGCCTTGTCGACGATGTCGAAGCGTGCGACTTCGCCACGCAGGCGCTCGGCGACAAACTCCATTTCCGCACCTTCCGACCGCAGAGTGAAGTTATCGAACACAAAGAAATTCGCGAGAATCTGCTCGGAGCTCATGCCGATGGCTTTGAGCAGGATCGTCACTGGCATCTTGCGGCGGCGGTCGACGCGGAAATACAGGATGTCCTTCGGGTCGAACTCAAAATCCAGCCACGAGCCACGGTATGGAATGATCCGCGCCGAGAACAGCAGCTTGCCCGAGGAATGCGTCTTGCCACGGTCGTGCTCGAAGAAAACGCCGGGCGAGCGATGCAATTGCGACACGATGACACGCTCGGTGCCGTTGATTACGAACGAGCCGTTGACGGTCATCAACGGCAACTCGCCCATGTAGACTTCCTGCTCCTTCATCTCCTTCACGACCGGCTTGGTCGGCGATTCCTTGTCCAGGATCACCAGACGTACCTTTGCGCGGAGCGGGGAGGCATAAGTCAGGCCGCGCTGCTGGCATTCCTTGACGTCGAACGGCGGGTCGCCGAGCACGTAGGACAGAAACTCGAGGCGCGCAAAGCCGTTGTGCGAAACGATAGGGAAAATGGAGTTGAACGCCGACTGCAGGCCTTCGGTCTTGCGCGCGCTCGGTGCCAGCTCCTGCTGCAGGAAAGCCGTGTACGAATCCAGCTGGGTCGCGAGCAGATAAGGAACTTCGTGGACGTTGGCGCGCTTCGCGAACGATTTGCGGATACGCTTCTTCTCAGTGAATGAGTAGTGCATGAACACTCCGTGAGTGACAGGAAGGATAGAGAATTCAGGACTCGATGAAGATCAATATCTTCCTCTGAGAATCCTCAAGTCTTTGCCCTTGTGATACGAGGCTACGACCGCTGCAAGCTACAAATGTTGCGAGCGAATCGGCACCTACAGCAAATCTTCAGGTACTACCCGGCAACCGCGCTGGTGTTTCCGTTCTCATGAAACTTCAGAAGAGCCAAAAGCAGGACCCCCCCTCGCGGCAGGGCCCTGCACTTTGACTCGACTGCGCCAAGCGCGTCGAAACCGACTTATTTGAGGTCGGCTTTCGCGCCAGCTTCTTCCAGTTTCTTCTTTGCTGCTTCGGCGTCGGCCTTCGACACACCTTCCTTGACAGGCTTCGGTGCACCGTCGACCAGGTCCTTGGCTTCCTTCAGGCCCAGGCCAGTGATTTCACGGACCGCCTTGATGACGCCGACCTTGTTTGCGCCGACGTCAGCCAGCACAACGGTAAACTCGGTCTGCTCTTCAGCCGCCGCTGCGCCGCCACCGCCGCCAGCCGGGCCAGCCACAGCCATCGCAGCAGCGGAAACGCCAAACTTCTCTTCGAAAGCCTTGACCAGATCGTTCAGGTCCATCACGGTCATCTGACCGACGGCTTCCAGGATGTCGTCTTTGGTGATTGCCATTTAAAAACTCCTAAATATTGGATGTATTGGGTATTGGGCTTGACGAGGCCAAACAGGATCCGCGCTGGCGGATTACGCTGCTTCGCCTTCCTTCTTCGCGGCCAGTGCAGCGAGGGCGCGAGCGAAACCGGACACCGGAGCCTGCATAACGCCCAGCAACTGGGCGATGAGGACTTCCTTGGTCGGAATGCTTGCCAGCGCGGTCACAGCGGCCTTGTCCAGCGGCTTGCCTGCGTAATTGCCTGCCTTGACGACCAGTTTGTCGTTGGTCTTGGCAAAGTCGTTGACGACTTTGGCCGCGGCCACCGCGTCTTCCGAGATCGCATAGATCAGCGGACCGGTCATTTCGGCTGCGAGAGGCGCAAACGCAGTGCCTTCCACTGCCCGGCGGGCGAGCGTGTTCTTCAACACGCGAAGGTAAACCTTCTGCTTACGGGCGTCGGCACGCAGTTTCGTCAAGGACCCAACCTCAATGCCACGATACTCGGCCAGCACGATGGTCTGCGCCGTTGCAACCTGGGCGGAGACTTCGGCGACTACGGCCTTTTTGTCATTCAGATTGAGACTCACGTTCAACCTCCAAAAGTGATGTTCGGCACCTGCACAGCCGGATGGCTGTCTGCCTCACATCGTTTCGAACACGGCGTCCGAAGTCAGGAGTTCATGTCACGCGCCATGACGACGCGGGGCATAGAGACTGCATAACTTGTTCGGGCTCGCCATCTGCGTTGGGCGCCTCCGGATCGCTCCTTCAGCCTTTAACCCTCCACTGCCTGTCGCTGCAGCTTCGGGCCCAACGGTCTTTGATTGCCTGATCCGTTCGCATCGCTGCATCCGGACCAGCCCAAAGATCTGCCCTGCGCGTGCGCAGGGACTTGATTCTTGCTTAAGCGACCAGCGATGTCTGGTCGACGCGCACACCGGCGCCCATGGTCGACGAGATCGCAACCTTGCGCAGATATACGCCCTTGCTTGAAGCCGGCTTGGCCTTGTTCAGGGCATCCAGCAGGGCAAGCAGGTTGGTCTTCAGGTCCGCATCGCTGAACGACTTGCGGCCGATGGTCGCGTGGATGATGCCTGCCTTGTCAGTGCGGTACTGCACCTGACCCGCTTTCGCGTTCTTGACGGCAGTGGCCACATCCGGAGTGACGGTACCGACCTTCGGGTTCGGCATCAGGCCACGTGGACCGAGAACCTGACCCAATGTACCAACAATACGCATGGTGTCCGGCGAAGCGATCACCACGTCGAACGGCATGTCGCCGCCCTTGATACGCTCGGCCAGATCCTCCATGCCAACGATGTCAGCGCCGGCAGCCTTTGCCTGCTCCGCCTTGTCACCAGAGGCGAACACGGCGACGCGGACGGTCTTGCCAGTACCTGCCGGCAGAACGACAGAACCACGAACGACCTGGTCCGACTTCTTCGCGTCGACACCGAGTTGCACGGCGACGTCGATCGACTCGTTGAACTTGGCAGTGGCCAGTTCCTTGACGAGGGTGATGGCGTTATCGAACGGATACGGCTTGGTACGGTCGACCTTTGCCTTGATTACTTGTGCGCGCTTGGACAGCTTAGCCATTACAGACCCTCCACCGTGATACCCATTGAACGTGCGGAACCTGCGATCGTGCGCACGGCGGCCTCGAGGTCGGCGGCGGTCAGGTCCGGTTGTTTCTGGGTTGCGATTTCTTCAGCCTGCTTGCGGGTGATCTTGCCGACCTTGTCGGTATGCGGCTTCGACGACCCCTTCTGGATACCCGCGGCTTTCTTGATCAGGATGGTCGCCGGAGGAGTCTTCATCACGAAAGTGAAAGACTTGTCGGCGAACGCTGTGATCACGACTGGAATCGGCAGGCCGGGCTCGACGCCCTGGGTCTGGGCGTTGAACGCCTTGCAGAATTCCATGATGTTGAGGCCGCGTTGACCCAAAGCCGGGCCAATCGGAGGTGACGGATTTGCTTTACCAGCCGGCACTTGCAGCTTGATAAAGCCGATGATCTTCTTTGCCATGAGGGCTCCTGTTGGTGAGTGATAGCGCCGGTTCGTCGGGGACTACTAGGGCTCCTCTATTGACGAGGGGTGGGTGTCGGATTTCGCTACGCGCTATCTGACCCACAACCCCTCGCATTTCCGGCAAGCCGAACGTGGGTATCGCCTGCGGCTCTACCCACCCTGCGGCTTGTCAGACTGCCGTGTGACGCCGAAAAGGCGCCGCGCCACGGCGGGCGCTTGATGCGGTGACTGCCTCAGGCCTTCTCGACCTGACCGAACTCCAGCTCGACCGGCGTAGCACGACCAAAGATCGTGACTGAGACGCGAACGCGGGATTTCTCGTAATTGACTTCCTCGACATTGCCGTTGAAGTCGGTGAATGGGCCATCCTTGATACGAACCAGCTCGCCGACTTCGTACAGCACTTTCGGCCGCGGCTTTTCAACGCCTTCCTGCATCTGGTGCATGATCTTGTCGACTTCATGCGGCGGGATCGGGGTTGGCTTGTTCGACTTGCCGCCGATGAAGCCGGTCACCTTGCTCGTGTTCTTCACGAGGTGCCAGGTGTCGTCAGTCATTTCCATCTCAACGAGCACATAGCCGGGGAAGAAGCGACGCTCGGTCACAGACTTCTGGCCGTTCTTCATTTCGATCACTTCTTCGGTCGGCACAAGGATCTGGCCAAACTTCTCTTCCATGCCTGCGCGAACGATGCGCTCGGTGAGGGAACGCTGAACGCTCTTCTCCATACCGGAGTAGGCGTGCACAACGTACCACTGCTTCTTGCTGCCAGCACCTGCCGAAGCCGGCGCCGCGCTGTCTTGCGTGTTGTCCGTCATCCTTATCTCCAGCCGAGGATCAGGTCATACAGCACGATCTCGAGGATCTTGTCCGTACCCCACAAAAAGATTGCCATCAGGACCACGAACCCGAACACCACCCCAGTGATCTGCATCGCCTCCTTGCGCGTAGGCCAGACCACCTTTTTCGTTTCACGGACCGACTCACGCGCAAACCCAATGAAGTCACGTCCGGGCTGCGAGGTCCACGCAAAGACCACTGCCAGCAGCAGGCCACCGACCAGCGCAGCCGCACGCACCAGCGTCGGCTGCCCTGCGAGCGCATAAAAACCGACCACGCCCGCCAGGATCGCGCCCACGGCCAGCGCCAGCTTCGCCTTGTCGGCCGAAGTGGTCACGGTCTGCACGGGTTGATTAGACATTTGCCTTTGCTTTCGGTGTCAGACACCAGAATTCTGTGGCAGGGGCGGAGGGCCTCGAACCCCCAACCTACGGTTTTGGAGACCGTCACTCTGCCAATTGAGCTACGCCCCTGCGGAAACACTGCAACTGAAATGAAACGCCGCAACCGCGGAATTGGCTCACGCGGTCACGGCATGCCCGGCAATTACTCGATGATCTTCGCGACCACGCCGGCGCCGACGGTACGGCCGCCTT